>JBFKLX010000260.1:0-7018 GCA_041630155.1 Acidobacteriota bacterium | reverse complement strand
GCGTGCGCAGCCCCATCGGCAAATGGAACGGCAGCCTCTCCCATTTGCGCTGCGACGACCTGGCGGCGGCTCCGCTGCGGGAATTGACCCGGCGGCACGCCCAGATTCCGGCCGATCGTTTCGACGAGGTGATCCTCGGCTGCGCCAATCAGGCGGGCGAGGACAATCGCAACGTGGCGCGCATGGCCCTGCTGCTGGCCGGCCTGCCTCCCAGCGTCCCGGGGGAGACCGTCAACCGCCTCTGCGCTTCGGGAATGAGCGCCGTGGTGGCGGCCGCTCGCGCCATCTGGGTGGGAGACGGCGACCTCTACCTGGCCGGAGGTGCGGAACACATGACGCGCGGGCCGTTCGTGCTCGCCAAGGCCGACCGGGCGTTCACCCGCAACCTCGAGATGTTCGACACCAGCTTGGGCTGGCGGTTCGTCAACCCGGAGATGGAACGGCTGTACGGCACGGAGTCGATGGGATGCACGGCCGAGAACCTGGTCGATCTCCATCAGATCTCCCGGGAAGATCAGGACGCTTTCGCCGTTCGTTCTCAGCAGAAGGCGGCCGCGGCACGCCAGAACGGGCGCCTGGCCCAAGAGATCCTGCCGCTCGAGATTCCCCAGCCCAAGGGGGAGCCGCTCCGCTTCGAGCAGGACGAATTCATCCGCTCAGACAGCACGCTCCAGGCCCTGGCCCGCCTGAAACCGGTGTTTCGCCCCGGAGGCAGCGTGACGGCGGGCAACTCCTCGGGGATCAATGACGGCGCCTGCGCCCTGCTGGTGGCCTCCGAACGTGCCGTGGCCGAGTTTCGGCTTCGCCCCCGAGCGCGCCTGGTCGCATCGGCAGTGGTGGGTGTCGAGCCCCGCATCATGGGAATCGGGCCGGTGGGGGCGACTCGCGCCGCGCTCCAGCGAGCCGGCCTCGATCTCCCAGATCTGGACGTGATCGAGATGAACGAGGCCTTCGCCGCCCAGTGCCTGGCCTGTCTCGGGGAACTGGGCTTGGCGCCGGACGACCCGCGTCTGAACCCTAACGGCGGGGCGATCGCCCTGGGTCATCCCCTGGGAATGTCGGGCGCCCGGCTGCTCACCACCGCCCTGTTCGAATTGGAGATCCGAAGGGCCCGCTACGCGCTGTGCACTCTGTGCGTGGGCGTGGGACAAGGAATGGCAGCCATTATCGAGAGGACCCAAGCATGAGATTGCAGAGCTATGCGGAGGGCCGCTGGCACCGGAGTTCGGGCCCGGCCAGCGAGCTGTTTCACGCGGTCACGGGCGAGAGCGTTGCCGAAGTCAGCAGTGAAGGGCTCGACTTCGAGCGCATGCTGGCTCACGGCCGCCGCCTCGGCGGACCCAACCTGCGGCGGCTGACCTTTCACGGCAGGGCCCGCCTGCTCAAAGAGCTGGCCAAGTACCTGCTGGGGCGCAAGGAGGAGTTGTACGAGCTTTCCAAAGCGACCGGCGCCACGCGGTCCGACTCCTGGCTGGACATCGACGGGGGAATCAGCACGCTGTTCGTCTACTCCAGCAAGGGCCGCCGCGAACTCCCGGACGATCACCTCTTCGCCGAGGGCAGCCTGGAGCCCCTCTCCCGGCAGGGGACCTTCGTGGGGCAGCATGTCTGCGTGCCGCTGCAGGGCGTGGCGGTGCACATCAACGCCTTCAACTTTCCCTGCTGGGGCATGCTGGAAAAGCTGGCCCCCACCTGGTTGGCAGGGGTCCCGGCCATCGTCAAACCCGCAACCATCAGCGCCTTTCTGGCCGAAAAGCTGGTGCATCTGATCCTCGAGTCGGAACTGCTCCCGGAGGGGGCGCTGCAACTGATTTGCGGCAGCCCGGGGAATCTGCTGGATCACCTCACGAGCCAGGACGTAGTGACCTTCACCGGCTCGGCCGTGACCGGGCGAAAACTCAAGCAGCACCCCAGGATCGTTGAGAACGCGGTACGTTTCAACATGGAAGCCGACTCTCTGAACTGCTGCATCCTGGGACCCGATGCCGACCCGGCCTCCGAGGAGTTCGGCCTGTTCGTCAAGGAGGTGGCGCGTGAGATGACCGTCAAAGCAGGCCAGAAATGCACCGCCATCCGCCGCAGTTTCGTCCCCCGTCCCCGGGTCGAAGCCGTGCTGGAAGCGTTGCGCGCTCGACTGTCGGGGATTCAGCTGGGGAACCCCGACGTGGAGGGAGTCAAGATGGGTCCGCTGGCGGCCCGAGGACAGGTCGAGGAAGTCCGGGAGCGCATCGATGAGCTGCATCAGGCGGGCGAGATCGTCCACGGCAGCCTGGAGGGCTTCGAAGTGGTGGGCGGCGATCCCCAAAAGGGCGCGTTCTGCCCCAGTGTCCTGCTCTGGTGCGACCAGCCGTTCGAGCGGCTGGCGCCGCACGAGGTGGAAGCCTTCGGGCCCGTCAACACCGTGATGCCGTTCGAGACGACCGAAGAGGTCATTGAACTGGCCAAACTGGGACGCGGTAGCCTGGTCGGCTCGCTCTTCACCGCCGACGACGGAATGGCTCGCCGGATCGTCCTGGGGACAGCCTCGCACCACGGCCGACTCCTGCTGGTCAACCGCCACAGCGCCGGCGAGTCGACGGGACACGGCTCACCCCTGCCCCACCTGGTGCACGGCGGCCCGGGACGCGCCGGAGGTGGTGAAGAGATGGGCGGCATCCGCGGAGTGCTGCATTACATGCAGCGCACCGCCCTGCAGGGCTCCCCCACCACGCTCACCCGCGTCTGCGGGCAATGGATGAAAGGTTCCGAGCGCCGCAGCGAGCCCGTCCACCCCTTTCGCAAGTACTTCGAGGAGCTCCAGATTGGGGAGTCGCTGACGACCCACCGGCGAACCCTCACCGAGGCCGATGTCGTGAACTTCGCTTGCCTGAGCGGCGACCATTTCTACGCCCATGTGGACGAAATCGCCGCGCGCGACTCCCTCTTCGAAAAGCGGGTCGCGCACGGCTACCTGGTCCTCTCCGTGGCGGCCGGACTGTTCGTCGACCCGGCTCCCGGCCCCGTGCTGGCCAACTACGGGCTGGACGACCTCCGCTTCACCAAGCCGGTCTACATTGGAGACACCATCCGGGTGCAGCTCACCTGCAAGCAAAAGACCGCCAAGGACCGTAAACCCGATGATCGGTTCGCCCAGGGTGTGGTGTCGTGGGACGTCGAGGTGACCAATCAGGACGGCGAGTTGGTGGCCACCACCACCATCCTCACTTTGGTTCAGAGGAAAGAGGAGGAGACTGCCGCGAACTGAAGGGGAGGGCGGTGGGGAGAGGTTGTTGCACCGGCAGGTCCTTCCGCTCCGCCTCCACTCGGTTGCGCCCGCGCTCCTTGGCCCGATACAGCAGCTGATCGACCCGGTCCAACAGCTCGCGGGCTTCCTCAGGACCGGAAGTCTCTACCACGCCGAAGCTGGCCGTCAAGGTGCCGGCCTCTCCGCCGTCCAGGTCCTCGAGGTGGGAGCGAAGCCTCTCGGCCAGGATCACGGCCCCCTCCCGCGACGTGTCCGGAACGATGACCATGAACTCGTCACCACCCCAGCGCGCCAGAGTGTCTTGTTCGCGGAGCAAGGATTCCATGCCCCGCGCCAGGTGCCGCAGTATGTCGTCGCCGACGCTGTGCCCCAGATGGTCGTTGACGCGTTTGAACGTGTCCAGGTCGAACATGATCACCGACAGCGGGCTCCCGGTGCGGGTGCTCCGGTTGATCTCCCGCTGCAGGATCTCCATGAAGCGCCGCTTGTTGCACAGCCCGGTGAGGCTGTCGGTGTTTGCCAGTAGAATCCCGCGCCTCAGTTCCAGGCTCCGCCGCACCGAAAAGACCGCCAGTGCGACGGTCAGAAAGCTGAGTACCAGCAGCAGGTCCGCGACCCGCATGATGTCGCCCACCCATCGGAAGAAGCGGTTGGCGATCTGGTAGTGTGCCGATACGGAATAGAGCGCAACGGCCCCAGCCGCGATGAGCAGGATTTCGGTCAAAGCCCTTCGCTCTTGCGGTTGTCTGCCCAGGAATCGTATCGCCATTGCACCCTTCACCCTGGAAGCCGGACCAGCGATCCGCCGGAGGAACAGTACCAGTCGATCGCTAAAATTCCCTTTCAGGATACTACTGATACTCCCTCCGGTGGAAACCCTGGAGGAGAACGATCACAACCCTGATTGCGCAAAAATTTCAAAAAAAGGGCCGGTTGGCTGGCGCAAGAAGCGCGGATTCAGCCCCAATTTCTCTTGGTGCTCCGTCCGGCAGAGCCGGAAAGCGCCCCGCTGGCAGGTTGTTGCACCCGTGGGCCCCCGGGACGGTGAGCTCCTGGAAGGGTTTGACCCGGATTCCCGGACCGGGCTAACCTGGGTTGCAGTGATCACATTGTATCGAAAAGCCTGCTGCCCGGCGGGAAAGGCGATCCAGGAGAGGCTATCGGACCTGGTAGTGGCCCACCGCGTCCGGATCGTCGACCCCGAAACTGGGGATTCTGAGCTGGAACCGTCTCGACTGCCCGCCATCCGGGAAGGCGAAGAGCTGTTCAGCAGTCAACCTGAAATTCAGGACTACCTGATCCGCCTGGAAAAGCGGATGGAACTCTGGAACCGCTACCAGAGCGATGCGTGCTATGTCGGCGACGACGGGGAAATCTGTTGAGGGGCGTAGGGGCTCAGGGGCGCGGGTAAGGTGACGCCGACATTTTGCCGTTGATTTCACGGAAAGGCCCCACGCCCTAAGCCCTAAGTACCCCGATCCATAAATATGGCGACGCAGGTTGCGGGCGTTTCCAAGCAGTAGCTGGCCCGCTTACGAACCGGAGTACTAAGCCCTGCGCCCCCAAGTCCTTGACTTTATCGATCCGAATCGTCTAGCCTCTCGGACTGGTTATGAGAATGTCCGCCTCGAAATTGCAGCGTTACGACCGGCTCCCGGCTGGGAACCGGCGGAGTGCGGCCTGCCAGACGGGCGGAATCGGCATCATTATTTCGAACATTACCTTCCGTTTTTTGCGGAGGGGTTCGGCCATTACCGGCTGACACCTCATCCCCGCTCCGCAAAGAACGCCACGCACTCCTCCCACTTGTTGTGACTTCTTGCTTGCGGAGCCGGTGAGGTCCAGTCCGCCCTGGCCAATGGAGGCTGCCGTGAGCGATCTGGTTTGGATTTACGACTGCACCCTACGGGATGGAACCCAGGGCGAACACGTCTCTCTGACCGTCGAGGACAAGCTTCGCATTGCCCGCCGGCTGGACGAGTTCGGGATCCACTACATCGAAGGAGGGTGGCCGGGCTCCAACCCCAAGGATGCCGAGTTCTTCGCCCGGGCGCGCCAGATCGACTGGAAGGGCGCCCGCCTCACTGCCTTTGGCAGCACCCGGCACCGCCGGCAGCGGGCCGAGCAGGATCCCAACCTGAAGGCGCTGCTGGAAGCAGAGACGCCCGTGGTCGCGGTGTTCGGCAAGAGCTGGGACCTTCACGTGAGGCGCGCCCTGGGGGCGGAACTGCCCGAGAACCTGGCCATGATCGAAGAGAGCGTCGCTTTCCTGGCCAGCCACGGGCGGGAAGTGGTATTCGACGCCGAGCACTTCTTCGACGGCTATCGTCGCAACCCCGACTACGCCCTCGAAGTCCTGGCCGCCGCTCACCGGGGGGGCGCCCACTGGCTGGTCCTGTGCGACACCAACGGGGGCACTCTGCCCGCCCTCGTTTCCCGCGTGACGGCCGAGCTTTCGGAGCGATATCCCCGATTGGGAATTCACACGCACAACGATTCGGAACTGGCGGTGGCCAACTCGATTGCCGCAGTCGAGGCCGGCGCCCGCATGGTGCAAGGCACGATCAACGGCTACGGCGAGCGGGTCGGGAACGCCAATTTGACCTCGCTGTTGCCGGTGCTGGAGCTCAAAATGAGCCACCGGACGGTGGGGCGCGAGCGACTCGGCGAGCTGGCGAAACTGGCGGGCTTCGTCAGTGAAACCGCGAATCTGGGGCTTCCCAATAATTTGCCCTTCGTCGGCCGCAGCGCCTTCGCCCACAAAGGGGGCATCCACGTCAGCGCCATTTTGAAGGACCCTCGGACCTACGAGCACATCGAACCCGAGCAGGTCGGCAATCGCCGCCGGGTTCTCATCTCGGACCTCTCCGGCAAGAGCAACCTGAGCTACAAGCTGGGCGAGCTGGACCAGCAACTGGCCGCGGACACGCAATTGTCCACACTTCTCGAGGAGGTCAAGCGAAAGGAATACGAAGGGTTTCAGTTCGAAGGGGCAGAAGCCAGCTTCTGGCTGCTTCAGGCTCGCCTCTCGGGCCGGCACTCAGCACCCTTTTCCTCGGATGGGTTTCGGGTGATGGTCGATCAGATGCCGGACGGGCAGGTGTCGGTCACCGCCACGGTCAAGATCCGGGTGGGTGAAGAGGAGGAGCACACCGCCGCCGAAGGGGATGGCCCGGTCCACGCCCTCGATCGAGCCTTCAAGAAGGCCCTGCAGCGCTTTTTCCCCGAGATCGGGAACATCCGCCTGACCGATTACAAAGTCCGGGTGCTCGACGCCGAAAATGGAACCGCCGCCAAGGTGCGCGTTCTGATCGAGTCCACCGACGGGCAGGACACCTGGTCGACTGTCGGCGTCTCCAACAATATCCTGGAAGCCAGCTGGCAAGCCTTGACCGACAGCGTGCTTTACCAGCTCAGCCTCACCGATCGGCGAGCCGCCTCAGCCGACGCGCACGAGAAAGGTTAGGAGCTCAGACTCGAACGGACTGCAACCAGACTTTCAGACAGTGGTTTTCCCGGACGCGGAGACTCGAAAAACGGCTCGGGCCCTCTCATGAGAGCTCCCCGTGTGGCAACAAGACAACCAAAAGGACCAACCAATCAATAAATTAGTTACTTGGTTATCTCCAATGGACCAAATGATGCGATTCAAGCCAGAAATATCCCCTCGATAGGACCAAAATCGCCGTATCGACGTTCGCCATGATAGGCCTCGCCGAGCCGGTTCGGTCGGGTGCGCCGGGAGTCCCCCACTAGCAGCGAGGAGTCTCTCGT
>JBFKLX010000259.1:0-7188 GCA_041630155.1 Acidobacteriota bacterium | reverse complement strand
TCCTCTGCAACCTGATCGACTTCGGCATGAATGTGCAGGAGGCGGGAGACGCTGCCCGCTTCAATCACTCCGGCAGCAGCCAGCCCACGGGCGAAGTCATGACTGACGGCGGTTCGGTCAGCCTGGAGAGCGGCATCCCCCCTGAGGTCCGGCTGCGACTGGCCTACTGGGGCCACCGACTCAACGACGACACGGGAGGGTTCGGCGGCTACCAGGCCGTCCTCTGGGACCCGGTTCAGCGCGTCTACCACGGTGCTTCGGAGATGCGCAAGGACGGCCAGGCAGTCGGGTACTGAGAGCGGCTCGGGAATCGGATCGGGTTGGGCCGCGGCTTGACACCCCGCATAGGAGTCCCTACCGTGTTCGCCCATGAAAAGATGCTCCAGCCGTTCCCGCGGGGGCCTTCCCTCTCTGATTCTCTGCTTCGTGCTGGTCGCGACCTGCGGCGGCAGCCGCGCCCAGGTGGCTGCAGAGGCTCCAGCCATCCCGGCCCCGCTGGACCTCACCAGAAATCCCGACGCCCAGGCCGACCGGCTCTACGCCCAGATCTGGATGGAGTCCTCTCCGGAGTACCACGCCCTCTGTCTGCAGGCTTTCAATGCCGCTTTGCTGGCGGTTCGCGATCAAGTGGCTCGCGCACCCGAGATGCAGGGGCGACCCGTGGGCGCCACCGGCAAACCCCTGGCCGTGGTGGCCGACCTGGATGAAACGGTTCTGGACAATTCCGGCTACCAACGCCAGCTGGTGCTGGCCGGCAAAGAGTTCAGTCCCGCGTCATGGAACCGATGGGTCCAACAGATCTCCGGCGTCGCCCTCGTACCTGGCGCCGCCCGTTTCATCTCCGCGGTAGAGTCGCTGGGTGTGACGGTCGTTTACGTCTCCAACCGGCCCGACCAGTTTCGACAGTCCACGATCCGGACGCTCGAACTACTGGGGCTGAACGTCCAGGGCCTGGACGATCCAGACCGTCCCAGACTCCAGCTGAGAACCGATTCCTCGGACAAAGGGCCGCGCCGCCAGCGCACCCTGCAGCACTTCGAGGTGATTGCCTTCCTGGGGGACAACATTGAGGACTTCCCCGCCCTGCTGGGCGAACGGCCGGCCGATCTCCAAGCCGAGGTGGACCGGTATCTGGAGTTGTGGGGTACCCGCTGGTTCGTTTTGCCCAACCCCGTTTACGGCTCCTGGACCCGGCCCTTCCGCGGCCAGCCCCCCAGAGATTACCTGGAAGGTTTACAATGACCGTTCGAAGCGTGAAATGTTGAGTTCTTCTTCTGTCGAGGTGTCGATGCAATTCTGGTTCTTTTTCGCTCTGTTCTGGTTGGCCATCACAATGGGATGTAGTTCCGCGCCGGTTGGAGAGGTTCCGGACGCCGAGAAGCGAGCCGCGGTCGAATCGCGTGAGAGCGATTCTCCCGGGCAGATCGCAACGGCTTCGGAGGCCGCGGCGGAGCCCGAGACGACGGATGAAACGGCCGAGGGGCCGTCCCGGTCCGCGGAAGCCGCTGAATCGACGGCCTCCAAACCCCCGGTTGGAACGCCGGCCAGCAGCGGCCAACCCATGGCCCGAGCTGGCAAAGAAGACAAACCGGCGCCCCCCAGCGGCCCCCACCCCGGACTCCGCGACCCTTCGCTGGCCACCGGGCAGGCCCCCAGCTCTTTCCGGGCCAGGTTCGAGACGACCAGAGGGGACTTCACCATCGAAGTGCAGCGCGACTGGGCCCCTCGGGGTGCGGACCGCTTCTACAATCTGATCCAGATCGGCTACTTCGACGACATCGCGTTCTTCCGCGTGATCAGCGGTTTCATCGCCCAATTCGGGCTGCACGGCGACCCCGCAGTCAACGCGGCCTGGAAAGACGCCAGGATCCAGGACGATTCCGTCGCTCAGTCCAACCAGCGGGGATACGTCAGCTTCGCCACGGGTGGACCCAATACTCGAACCACCCAGCTGTTCATCAACTTCGCCAACAACGCGCGCCTGGATACGATGGGGTTCTCCCCGTTCGGCAGGGTCGTGGAGGGCATGGACGTGGTCGATGCGCTTTACGCGGACTATGGGGAAGGTGCGCCGCACGGCTCCGGCCCTGCGCAGCCGCTGATCGGCCGTGAGGGGAATGCGTACTTGAAGAGCCGGTTTCCCCAGCTGGATTACATCAAGAGAGCCTACCTGGTGAAGTGACGACCCGTGGGGCGTAGCGTACTCACTTGATCAGCAGGATCCGCTCGTTGATCGGATAGAGCCATTCCACGCCTCTCTCCGTCACGATGGCGTCGTCCTCGAGCGGAATCCGGACCTTGGCTCCCTGCCACTCGGGAGCCGCCGTGTACGCGAAGAGTTCGATCGAGAACAGGTTGGTGGGCCGGATCTGGAACTGCAGCCGCCGGGGGTTGAACCAGGCAATCGACGGACCGATGCCGTGCCCCAGATTTCCCACCGAATGGCAGCCGATGATCACCTCGGTGGCGTCCACTCCGGTGGGCTGATTGAAGACCTCCATCACCGCGAAACCCGCCTCTTCCAGTTTTTGGTGGAGCAACTCGAGCATCTCCGCAGCGGTCGGCCCCGCCTGGATGTGGCGCCGCAGCACCTCACGGACCTTCAGGCCCTGGTCGAAGGCGTGTTGGATGCCCGGCGGCACCGCTGTTTCTCCCTCTTTCAGCACGTAGGCGATTCGCTTCACGTCAGTGAAGAAATTCATCAAGCCGACGCCGAAATCGATCATCAACAAGTCGCCGCCCTGGATGATCCGCTCGTTGGAGGTCGCCTCGATGCCCCGAGGGCCGGTGATGTACACGGAAGGCATGCCGAAGGAAGACCCCAGACCCTGCTCGAAGAGCCGGTCGTTCATCCACCAGGCCACCTCCTCCAGCGTGGTTGTGCCGGGCGTGATCACCTCATTGGAGAGCGCACGCTCGGCGATGCGCCGTGAGATGTCTCCGGCTTCGCCAAAGGCCACGATCTCGCTGGCCACCCGCTGCGAGCGGAAGTCGGAAATCAGCTTCTCTCCCGAAACCAGCCGGGAAGCATACGGTTCTCCCAGCGTCTCCAGCAGGTGCTCGTAACTACGGTGGCTCAGACCGTCGGCCGCTCCGATGTGATGAGACATGTTGACGGCGATATTCTGCGGGTCACGCTCGGCCACGAAGGCTTTCAGGTCGAAGTCCGAGGTGACCCGATCGTAGGCGCCGCCCCGTTCCAGCAGATACCCGCCGACCCCCATGGCGACGCGCTCGATGCGCTCGCCGCCCCGGTCGGTGAACGCGTAATAGCAGATGCCGCTGCAGTATCCACCTCCCAGGTCGGGAGAGAGCGGGTCGGCGTATCCCTCCTTGATGACGGTGATCCACATGTCGATGCCGTTGTCCCGCATCGCCCGGGGCAGCACGTAGTCGAACTTGTCGCGCCGGATCTGGTTCATGATCTCCCAGCGTCGCCGGGCCTCCTGAGCCGACAAGGGGACGTGCACCAGTATCAGTAGCGACATACAGAGCCAGCTGCGCAACTTCATGATTCTCGAATCCTCCCAGCTATCAACTGACGATCGTCGCGATTCTAGCCCAAAGTGCGGGCAGGCGCAGAGGACCGAGAGGCCGAGAGGAGTCGTGGCTCGAGGTTCGCCAACTCCGGGGGCCAGGCCCCGGGCCCCGGGCCGATTACGCTCTTTTCAACCGGAGGCTGTTGGTGACGACGGTGACGCTGCTGAAGGCCATGGCCAGCGCGGCCAGCACGGGATGCAATTGCCGCAGCATCAGCGGCAACCATTCCAGCGAGTAGAGCGCCCCTGCCGCAACCGGGATCAAGACCACGTTGTAGAAGAACGCCCAGAAGAGATTTTGCCGGATCATCCGCAGCGTGGCGCGGCTCAGGTGGATCGCCTCGGACACCTTGCGCAGGTCACCTTGCATCAGAGTGATGTCTGCCGTCTCCATGGCAACGTCCGTGCCCGAACCCATGGCGATCCCCAGGTCGGCCTGGGCCAGAGCCGGCGCGTCGTTGATGCCGTCGCCCACCATGGCCACCACCGAGCCGCTCTGCTGCAGTTCCCGGACCTTGTCCGACTTCTGCTCCGGCAAGACCTCGGCAAAGATCTCCTGAATCTCGAGCTGTGCGGCTATGGCCCGAGCCGTCTGTTTGTTGTCCCCGGTCAGCAGGACGACTTCGAGACCCTGCCGGCGCAGCTGACCTACGGCCTCCCGTGAGGTCTCACGAAGCTGGTCGGCGATCCCGATCAAGCCAACGGCCCTTCCCTGCGCAGCCACCCACACGGCCGTCTTGGCCTGCTGTTGCAGTCTTTCGAACTCGGGTTGGAGGCGGCTGGTATCGACTCCGCTCTCCCGCATGAGTGCCGGGCTGCCCAGCAGCACATCGACTTCGCCGGCCCGGCCGGCCGCCCCGCGGCCCGAGAGCGCCCGAAAGGAGTCCACGGGTTGAAGATTCAGCCCGAGCTCTTCGGCACGGGCCACGATCGCCGCGCCCAGAGGGTGTTCGCTCCCCTTTTCGATGCAAGCGGCCAGCCCCAAGACCCAGCGCTCAGGATCCGCCACTTCGCCGCTCAGCTCCGAGGCTGTGACGACCTCCGTCACACGTGGCTTTCCTTCGGTGACCGTTCCCGTCTTGTCCAGGACGATGGTGTCAACGGAACGGGACCGCTCCAGCGCCTCGCTGCGGCGAAAGAGAATCCCCATCTCCGCGCCGCGGCCCGTCCCCACCATGATGGCGGTGGGGGTGGCCAGGCCGAGCGCACAGGGACAGGCAATCACCAGCACCGCCACCAGGCGAATCAGGGCCGTGGTGAATCCGGCGCCCAGCCACAGCCACCAGATCAGGAAGGTCGCCAGGGCGATCAAAATCACGGCCGGTACGAAGACGGCCGAGACGCGATCCACCAGGCGCTGAACCGAGGCCTTGCTCCCCTGCGCTTCCTCGACCATGCGAATGATCTTGGCCAGCGTGCTGTCGGCGCCGACCCGAGTGACGCGAATCTCCAAGAGCCCGTTGCCGTTGACCGTTCCCCCGACCACGGAGTCCCCGGCCGTTTTCTCCACCGGCAGGCTCTCCCCCGTGACCATCGATTCGTCCAGGGCCGACTGGCCCCGGGCGATCTTGCCGTCGGCGGGGATCTTCTCGCCCGGCTTGACGCGCAGCAGGTCCCCCACCTCCAGCTCTTGGATCGAGACGTCCACCTCCCGGCCATCCAGCAACAACCTGGCGGTGCGCGGCCTCAGTCCCAGCAGCTTCCCGAGCGCCGTGGTCGTCCTCCCCTTGGCTCGAACCTCCAGCAGTTTTCCGAGCTTGATCAGGGTAATGATGACCGCCGCCGTCTCGAAGTAGACGTGGTGCCCCCAGTCGTGGATGCCCAGAGAGAGCGCGACAGTCACCGGCAGGCTGTAAAAGAAAGCCGTTGAGGAGCCGAGCGCCACCAGCACATCCATGTTCGCGGTTCTGTTGCGCAGGGCTTTCCAGCTGCCGCGGTAGTAGTCGCCGCCAACGTAGAACTGTACCGGGGCGGCCAGCAGAGCCATCAGCCAGTTGACCCAGGACTGGGCGGCCCAGGGGCCCAGCAGGCCGAAATCGCGAGCCATGCTGAGAAGAAAGAGTGGTCCGGCCAGGGCGACGCCGACCGTGAACAAGCGGGTCTGCCGTCGAATCTCCCGTTCCTTGCGCTCTCTCACCTCCGCTTCCGAGTCGGTGCCTTCAGCCAGCCCAGCCGAGTACCCCAGCTCTCGGACGGTTTCGAGAAGGTCTGCGCTGCGCACCGCACCAGGAAGATAACGAACGTGCGCCTTCTCCGTCGCCAGGTTCACGGAAGCGGTCAGAACTCCGGGCCGGTTGCGCAGGCCCTTTTCGATGGTGGCCGCGCAGTTTGCGCAAGTCATCCCTCCGATGTTCAAGTCCCGCTCGGCGGAGGGGACTTCGTATCCTGCCCGCTCCACCTCCTGGACCAGCTCCTGGGCCGAGGTCTGGCTGGCATCGAAGCGCACCCGGGCCTTTTCGCTCGCAAAATTGACCTGGGCCGACTCCACCCCTTCCAGCTGCCCCAGCGCTTTCTCGATGCTGACTGCGCAATTGGCGCAGTGCATGCCCTCCAAAGGCAACTGCATCTCGACGAGACGGCCCTCGAGAGTGGAGACGCGGCTCATCGCTCCACCGCCGGATAGCCAATCTCTTCCAGCCGAGTCCGGATGAGCGCCCAAGGCAGTAGAGACTCGTCCCACTCGATCGACACCTGGTGCGACTTCTGGTCTCCCTGAACCCGTCGCACCCCCTCCAGCCGGCTCAGCTCTCGAGTGATGGTTCCCACGCAATGAGTGCAACTGATCGTCGGAACTGCTACGGTTTTCGTCTTCATTATTCTTCCTCAATGGCAGAGCTCGGGCCCGGGCGGCGATCCGGCTCCTGTTCCATCCTCCCTTTCCCAGCCACTCGATTGGGGCCCGTCCCCCAATACCCGCGGCCTCAGGCCTGTGGCCTTCCCTCGAAAACGGAAAGAATCTCCTTCAGCACGCGCTCCCGTTCTCCAGCATCCTCGCCGCGAATCGCAGTCGTCACACAACTGTGCAGGTGCCGATCCAGGACCAGCGAGCTCACTTTTTGAAGCGCCTTTTCCACGGCCAGAATCTGATGGACCACCTCGATGCAATAGGCCCCCTCGTCCACCATCCGCTGGACTCCCCGGACATGCCCTTCGATGCTCTTCAAACGTTGCAGGATTTCCGTCCGATTCGTGCTTTGATTTTCCACTCGCCCTCCTCAGTTCTATCCCCCCCCAGGGGGGTGGGGCTCAGGACTTCAGTATAGGCTCGCAGAAGGTCCAGTGCAAGTTTCCTCCTTGAAACCGAGGGATGAAATTCTCACAATTCCAGGCGGGGAGACGGAAGGACGAGGGCGGGATTGCCCGGTGGGGAGATGGGAATGGACGCGCTGGGATACTTGCTGCTGTTCGCTTCGGGGGTCGTGGCGGGCGCGCTGAACGTGGTGGCGGGGGGCGGATCGTTTCTGACCCTCCCCATTCTGATCTTCCTGGGAATTCCGGCCACGGTGGCCAACGGCACCAACCGGGTGGCCGTGATTTTCCAGAACCTCGGAGCGGTCTGGGCATTTCACGGGCATCGCGTCATGGAGTGGAGATCCCTGATCTGGGCTGCACTGCCCTCGTGCCTGGGCGCAGTGCTGGGTACCTGGAT
>JBFKLX010000258.1:0-7218 GCA_041630155.1 Acidobacteriota bacterium | reverse complement strand
GGGAGATCTGGGGCGGGGGGGCTGCGCGGCTCTGCGGGAAGCCTGGGCCTGCAGCCGTCTCAACTGTTGCTCGAGCGACTCGATCCGGTCCAAAAAGCCTTCCGAGCGCACCTCTGAAGAGACCAGCAGTTCCTGTGCGTCCTCGAGGCGCTGCTGCAACTCTTGGAGCTGCCCTTGGTGGGCTCCCTCCAGCCGAGAGGTGGCTGCCGCCGTCTCTTTTTCGAGTTGCTGCTGGCGAAGATCACTGGCTTGCCTGCCCAGGTAGAGAGCCGCTGCCCCGCTGGCCGCCGCCAGCATGGCGAAACTGATTCCCAGCCAGGAAAGCAAAGTCATCGTTCTCAGAACAGCATCCAGAGATTGCAGCCAGCTTGGCATGGGGTGAAAACCTCCTGAACCTCGGATAATCGTATTGTGAACCAGGGGTCAGTGATTTTCAAATCGCCGCCGGCAAGGGGGCACGCGGGGGGGCGGCTCGCCCGGGTACGGACCGCCGTGCTCAGTGGACCCGTTTCCGATCCGTTTCCTGCTGCGCCTCGTAGGCGTGAGCCAGGACGAAGAAATAGGAGGGTGAGGTCCCTCTCTCACTTTCGGAGATCAATTCGAAGGAATACTCGTCAGGGTTCTCCGGTGGCAAGGCCTGCACGTATGCCACTCGATCGGGCTCAATGAAGAGTTCACCCGTCATTCTCTTGCCCCTCAGCACCTGGACGAGCAGCGTTCCGTCCCCCTCCTGGGCGAAGTGCCAGTGATAGTCCTCGTCGTCGTACAGTACGGTGTCGGGGGTGCCGCCCCTGATGATGCAGTTGGGATGGGTCAGGAGCCAGCTCCAGAAATCCGCGAAGGACAGTGTGAACGGTGCTTCCATGATGTCTCTCCCGGCGAGCGGCTGCATTGCTCCAGAGAGCTCTCCTGGGGCGCCGGCCATCCGGCGCCTCGCTACGACCCTCACATCCTGGCTCAGTCTAACGCAAAGCCCCCAACAGCGCCTCCCAAAAGGCAACGAAAAGTCTTGACCTTGCCCACTCCTTTTTCATAAAGTTCGCGGTGTAATGGATCTATTACTCCATCAGACGGATTTCGCTCACCTGCACCCCCATGGGGAGTTGTTGGTGCTCTTGGCCGCTGCAGTGTTTCTCGGAATCTGGGGAGTGAAGCTCATTTTGAGGAAGTCCTGACTCCCATCCCTTCGAGCGCAAGGTGATCGACGAAACCGGGCGGCAACGGCTCCAAGCGGAACTGCGGCGGAAGATCACTGGTGACCTGCTCTTCGACGATGTCTCGCGAGCGATCTTCGCGACCGACGCCAGCCTTTACCAGATCGAGCCTCTGGGCGTGGTGCTGCCGCGCTCCAGAGAGGACCTGATTCAAACCGTTCGGACAGCAGCCAAGTATGGCGTCCCGCTCTTGCCGCGGGGAGGCGGCACGAGCCTGGCCGGCCAGACGGTCACCGCAGGGCTGGTCATTGACGCTTCGAAGTATCTCACCCGCGTCCTCGAGGTCAACGAGCGCCAGCGCTGGGCACGCGTCGAGCCCGGAGTCGTACTGGACAATCTCAACGATTTCCTCCGCTTCTACGGCCTCTTCTTCGCACCCGACGTAGCCACCAGCAGCCGCGCGACTCTGGGTGGCATGATCGGCAACAACTCGGCGGGCGTGCGGTCGGTCCGCTACGGAAAGACGGTCGACCACGTGCTGGAAACCACCGTCGTCCTCTCCACTGGCGAAACCCTGCGGCTGGAGCCTCTGACATCTGACCAACTGGAGGCACGGTGCCGCCGCCAGGATCGGGCGGGAGCGTTGTATCGCACGATTCGGGACCTGGTTCGCAGCCATCGCGAGGAAATCCTGACCCGCTACCCCAAGGTGATGCGTCGGGTTGGGGGCTACAATTTGGACGCTCTGCTGGACGAGGAGAACTTCAATCTCTCGAGCCTGATCGTCGGCTCGGAGGGGACCTTGGGCTGCGTGACTGAAATCAAGGTTCACCTGGAGCCGATTCCCGCCTTCCGCATGGTGTCGGTGGCTCACTTCACGGACCTGCTGGAGGCGGTCGAGGCCGTCCGCTACATCCTGGAGCATCATCCTTCGGCGGTCGAAATCCTGGATTCGTACGGCATCCGATTGGCCCGCCAGAATCCGGCCGTGTCCGCGCTCTGCAGCCAGTTCGTCCAAGGCGATCCGGAGGCTCTTCTGATCGTCGAGTTCTCTGGAGAATCGCTGGCCGAAGTACAGGCCGGGTTCGCCGCCATGCAGCAGGACCCCCGGCTGCGCCGGCTCGCTTATGCACTGTACGAGGCCTGGGAGGCTCCGGCTCAGGAAACCATCTGGAAGGTTCGCAAGAACGCTTTGGGGGTGCTGCTCAGTCTGCGCGGCGATGCCAAACCGCTGCCCTTCATCGAAGACGCCTGCGTGCCGGTCGAACACCTGAGGAGCTACATCGGCGACGTGTTGGCCTTGTGCGAGCGGATGGGCCGCCAGGTAGCGCTGTACGCCCACGCCAGCGTGGGCGTCATTCACGTCCGCCCCATCCTCAATCTCAAACAGGAAGAGGACCTGCGCATCCTGGAGGCCCTCTCGGAGCAGACCTTTGAGCTGGTCCGCCGCTATGGAGGCGCCTGGAGCGGCGAACACGGGGACGGCCTGGTCCGCAGCTACAAGAATCGGGAGTTCTTCGGCGACCGACTCTACGAAGCCTTTCGCCTGGTGAAGGCTGCGTTCGACCCTCCCGGCCTGATGAACCCCGGAAAGATCGTGGATTCACCGAGTCTGACCAGTCACCTGCGGATCCACCCTGGTTATCGGGCCCAGTTGCCAGCGACTCATTTTCGCTTCCTGTCAGACGGGGGATTCGATCGGGCCGTGGAAATGTGCACGGGCGTGGGCCAATGCCGCAAGACCCTGGGGGGGACCATGTGTCCCTCCTACATGGCCACACGGGACGAGGAGCACTCGACGCGCGGGCGGGCCAACGCTCTGCGGGCAGCCATGACCGGATCCCTGGGCCCGCAAGGCTTGGCGAACCCGCGACTCTACCAGACGTTGGACCTTTGCCTGGAGTGCAAGGCGTGCAAATCTGAATGCCCTTCCAACGTCGACATGGCTCGCCTCAAGGCGGAATTCCTCGCCCACTACTACCAGCGGCACGGATTCCCCCTCGACAAACGGATGCTGGCCAACCTCAGCAAGTACTTGGAGTGGGCCAGCCTGGCGCCGGGTCTGGCCAATGCCCTGAGCCAAAACGCCTTGTCGCGCTGGTTTCTGGAAAAGCTGGCAGGTTTCGATCGGCGGCGGAAGTTCCCGGCTCTGGCACCTCGGACGCTCTCACGCTGGCTGAGCCAGCGAGCACCCTCCGGGGAGGCTTCGGGCCGGCCCCAGATTGGCCTGTTCGCCGACACCTTCTCGAATTTCTACCAACCGCAGATCGGACAGGCCGCCGTGCTGCTGCTGGAAGCCCTGGGTTATACCGTCGTGCCGGCAGGGGGAGGCTGCTGCGGCCGCCCCTTGATCTCTGCCGGCCAGCTCGAGCGCGCCCATCGCGAAGGGGTGCTGCTGCTGGAGCGCCTGCGTCCCCTGGCAGCCCGCTGCGTCGCTGTCGTGGTGCTGGAGCCGAGTTGCCTCGTCACTCTGACCGACGATCTGGTCGACCTGGGTGAGGCAGGGGAGGGTTGGCGAGAAGTGAGCGCCCACTTCACGAGCCTGGAGGGCTTCTTGTGCCGTCCCGAAGTCTTCCCCCGCCTCGAGGCCGCCCTGGGTCACGGCCCCAACCGGCTCCTGCTGCACGGGCATTGCCAGCAGAAAGCGCTTTTCGGGACCGCCGATACCCTCCAGGCGCTAGGAGCCTTGCGCGACACCGTCATCACCGAGGTCGACTCGGGCTGCTGCGGGTTGGCCGGATCCTTCGGATACGAAAAGGCCCACTACGCCCTCTCGGAGAAGATTGGGGGGCGCCGCCTCTTTCCCGCCGTCAAGAATCTGGACTATGGAGACGCGGTCGTGGCCCCGGGCTTCAGCTGCCGCACCCAGCTCCGCCACTTCACCAATCGAAGGGCCTTCCATCCAGCTGAGGTCCTGGCCGCCGCACTCGAAGTAGCGGCGGATTGATTGCTGACCCTCGAGTCATGCCGCCCGAGGCGTCAGAATTCGATCATCCGGGCTCGGTGCATCTGGGAGGCAAACTGAAGCAGCAGCTCTTCGGCGGGCTCGACACGCTGGCCGAAAGCCTTGCGCAGGCGGTTCGCCACCGCGCTCATGGTGGTATTCCCGTCGCATGCTTTCCAAACCAGGGAACCGATTTCGTCCAGACGGATGCGGTACGGGCCCGCATGGAGCCATCCGGCGAGCTTGGCTCCCCACCGGCCCCTTCCGAAACGGGGACGCAGGACGATGGCCCGACCCTCCGCGTTCTCCTCCCATTCCAGCAGACGGCGGGGGCAGGCGGAGAGAAAGGCCGGATCGACATCCATTCAATCGACCTTCACACCCAGAGCGCCACCCTTCTTCATGGCTTTCAGGGGTATCCCAATCAGGAGGTAGGCCAAGCCTGCGAAGCCCAGCAGCCCCAGCCAGGGATTGTGCTGCAAGAAAGCGGGAAGCGACGCCGTCAGAGCGACCAGGGGGTTGGGGCTGCCCGACAACTCGGTACCCAGGACCAGAAAAGCCAGCAGCACGGCCATCAAAGCCTCCCCCGCGATGAAGCCGGAAGACAACAGAACTCCAGTGTTCACGGCGCTGCTCTGCTGCGATGAGTTGGCGCTGCGCCGCTGCAGCGAATTGTCCAGGACCCAGCGAATGATTCCACCCACGAAAATCGCCGCAGTGGAATGGAACGGCAGGTACATTCCCACCGCGATCAGCATGGGGGACGGTGCTTTGATCAGGATCAAAGCGAAGGCGAAGAACATGCCGGCGATGACCAGAGGCCAAGCCATCTCGCCGCCCACGATCCCTTTGGCCAGCAGCGCCATCAACCCCGCCTGAGGAGCCGGCAATTCCTGGCTTCCGATGTGGTAGACGCTGTCCATTGCCCTCATCGGGATGATCAGAACACAAGCCGCCACGATCACACCGATGATCTCGCCCACCTGCATCTTCCAAGGCGTACCACCGAGGATGTGTCCCACCTTGAGGTCCTGAATCATGTCTCCGGCAATACCGGCCGCGCAGCAGACGACCCCGGCAACCCCCAGGACACCCAAGATTCCCGGAGTTCCGGTGACGCCGATCATGACCATCAGAATCGCAGAGATCAGAAGCGTGCTCAGGGTGAGTCCGCTGATCGGATTGTTGGAGCTACCCAGCAGACCGACCAGGTATCCGGCGACTGCCGCGAATAGGAATCCGAGAATCATCATGATCACGGTCAGGGTGATCGATCCCACCAGCGAGCCGCTGAAGTACCAGTAGAGCAGGAAGAGGGGGATGGCCAGAACCGCAATTGCTGCGCCAACCTTGGTGAAATCCAGGTCGATTTCCAGCCGGTTCACATCCCGGGCTCCGCTCTTGGCAGCTCTCAGATCCGTGACGGCCTTGCTGATTCCCACCGTGAGCGAGTTGCGCAGCTTGAACAATGTGTAGAAGGCAGCCACGATCATGGTTCCCACCGCCAGGGGCCGGACCTGCTGTCGCCAGACCTCGACGCTCAGGTCGATCCATCCAGCAGAACCTTGTCCAATCTGGTCCGTCAGGCTCGGGTTCAAGAAGACGCTCAGAGGCACCAGGAAGAGCCATCCGGTCATCGCACCGGAAAAGAGGACTGCCGAGATGCGAGGACCGACGATGAAGCCAACTCCCACCAGGGCGGGAGATGCCGCTGCCGACTCGAGCATGGTGCCGCCGCTGTAGCGAATGGTCTCACCGGAGATCTGTACCTGGCTGCTTCCCAGTGAAAAGAACCCCTGAGCATAGTCCTTGACGATCTGAATCCCGTTGCTGTTCTTGAAAAATTCCCACACACCGGCAATCCCCATGGCGGAGAAGACGTAGGCGGCCCCAGTCTGTCCGCCTTGGCCCGCCTTGACGAGCTCTCCGGCCGCCACGCTCTCGGGAAAGGGAAGGTCGGCTTCCTCGACCAGAGTCCGGCGCAAGACGATCACGAACAGCACCCCCAGGGTGCCCCCGATCAACATGATCAGAGTACCGTCAACGTAGTCCAGGCTCTCCCAGACCCCGCTGATCACGAAGGCAGGGATGGTGAAGATCGCCCCGGCGACCAACGCCTCTCCGACTGAGGCCGTGGTTCGGGCGATGTTCTCTTCCAGGATTGATCCCTTGAATGGCCTCAGTGCGGCCATGGCCACAACGGCCGCGGGAAAGGTCGCAGCCACCGTCAGCCCCGCTTTCATGCCCAGGTAAGCATTGGCTGCCCCGAGTACGATGGCCATGGCCACGCCGATGACCACGGCCCGAATCGTCAATTCGGGCAGGTCGGACTCGGCGGGAACGTAGGGCTTGAATTCTGGTTTGGGGGGCGGTTGTTGCTGACCCTCATTCATGGAGTTCTCCTCGTTCAGAAGCTTCCGATGGGTACCGATTTCCGCAGGGACTGTAGCATGAACCCCAGGCACCCACAAGCAAATGGGGCGAGCACGCGGCTGGGAAACAAATCCCTTCTTTCCACCCGATTTGAAGGAGCCAGCGCTTTGCTTCATGATAGGTTCCGGAGGGTTCTTCTCCGGCAGATGGATCAGTTCAGTGCCGGATCGAACTCGCAAAAAGGTCCAGGAGAAGCAGCCCATGGAAAGCAGCCTGCACCCCGCGAACCAGCTGTTGCACGTAAACCACAACCTCTTTCTGAAAGCTGCCTCGGACCTGACTCCCGAGCAGTGGTTCGAGGCCCCCGAGGGGACCAACCCGCTGATCTGGCTGGCCGGGCACCTGGTGCATGCCCGTCATGGGCTGGTGCAAACGGCAGGAGCTTCGACTGACCGTCCCTGGCAGGAGATTTTCGGTCGCTACTCCAAGATCCTGCCGCCAGAATCCTACCCTCCCCCGGCCGAGATCCTGGAAAGCTGGAACAGGGCCACGGATCTCCTGAAGTCTCGACTGAAACAACTGACGGAAGAGGAGCTGCAGTTGGAAGTTCCCACCCACGTCCCGCTCAAGGTCAAGACTCGACTCGCGGTCATCACTTTCCTGGCCTGGCACGAGTCTTACCATATCGGCCAGATGGCCTATGTTCGCAAATACCTGGGCCTGGGAGGGCTGATCGTCGGCCCCCTC
>JBFKLX010000257.1:0-7266 GCA_041630155.1 Acidobacteriota bacterium | reverse complement strand
GTGATCACCCGCCGCGATCGCTGCTGGAGCTGGGCAGCGGGGGAGGAAACAACGCATCACACCTGAAGGCGCACTTCGACGAGATGACTCTGGTCGACTGCTCCCCTGCCATGCTCGCGGTCAGCCGGACGCTCAATCCCGAGTGCGAACACGCTCTCGGGGACATGCGAACGGTCAGGTTGGGCCGCACGTTCGACTGCGTGTTCGTCCACGACGCGATCGGTTACATGACAACGGCGTCCGACCTGAGGCGGGCCTTCGAGACGGCCTTCGCTCACTGCCAAGCGGGCGGCGCTTCCCTCTTCACCCCCGACCATGTCCGGGAGAACTTTCGACCTGCCACGGAACATGGCGGGCACGACGGCGAACAGCGAAGCCTGCGGTATCTGGAGTGGAAATGGGACCCGGATCCGACGGACACGACCTATCTGGTCGATTTCGCTTACCTGTTGCGCAGCAGCGACGGCTCGGTGCGCGTGGAACGCGATCGCCACACCCTCGGCCTTTTCGCTCGTGCCGACTGGCTGCGCCTGCTCTCCGAAGTCGGGTTCCAGCCGCGTGTCGTCCCGTTCGAGCATTCCGAGCTGGACCCGGGTGAATGCGAGGTGTTCATCGGCAGAAAGCCTTTGTGAATACATCCGGCCGCGAAGAGCAGTCGGCCGGGCGGCTCTGTGATGTTGGGGGTCGCCTGTGGCGTCCCCGCTGCTGAGCAGGAACGAGTGCAACGGACATGGCCGATATCTTTCTCAGCTACACCCATGTCGACCGGCCTCGCGCCCGTCCCATCGTCGACCTTCTCGAGCCGCAGGGATGGACGATCTGGTGGGATCGGGGTATCGAGCCGGGCATGCCCTGGTTGCCCGAGCTCGAGGCTGAACTCGCCAAGAGCCGCGCGGTGATCGTCCTGTGGTCCAAGACGTCGGTGAAGAGCGAATGGGTGCTCCGCGAAGCCAGAGCCGGACAGGACAAGAATGCGCTGGTCCCCATTCTGCTCGACCGCGATCAGGTCCCCGGAGAGTTTGCCGACGTGCAGGCCACCGACTTGTCCCGCTGGAAGGGGGAGACACACCTGGACGAGATCGAGGCGCTCTCGAGACGGCTCGCCAATCTCGTTCCGCCGTCGCGGATCGACACGGTCCGCCCGGGCTACGACCCGGCGTTCACGAGTGAAAAGCGACCGATCACTCTCCCCGGGGTGACCGGTGCCGTGGCCGTGCTTCGATACCTGCACTTCACGGTGGTCATGAATCCCGCCCGCCGGCTCGCGCACTACGTCGCCTACAACAGCGACGGAACCCAGTTCGTGGACATCCCACGGGGCACGGACAACTGGTCGGCTGACCCGCTTCTGCCAGAATCTCTGCAGATGAACCTGCCGCTGCTCAGGCAAAGTCCCTACGATCGCGGCCATCTCATGGCGCGGTCGACCGGCTGCTGGGGCGAGAGCAGGGCCGCATCGATCTCCGCCCGGCAGGCCTTCTACTGGCCCAACGTGGCGCCGCAGCATCAGCGGCTCAATCGACACTGGTGGCTCGCACTGGAGCGGTGGGAGCGGGAGATGGCCCGCACCCACGGGCGACTGACCGGTTTCAGCGGACCCGTGTTCTCGGACCAGGACGAGCCTTTCCGGGGCGAAGTCAAGTTCGAGCACGGGCTGATTGCCCAGGACACCTTCCGCGTCCCGCGCGCCTACTGGAAAGTCGTGGCGGTCGCCGCTCCCAAGGACAGGCATTCAGTGGCCGCATACCTGATGGACCAGGTCGCCATGGTCGCCAATGGAGCGGGCCGCAAAATCGAGCTCGAGGACTACCGGATCTCGCTGGCCGACCTCGAGAAGATCGCGCAGATACGGTTTCCGAAATCCCTGCACGAAGCGGATGCGCTATGAAGTTTCCCGAAGAAGCGACGGCAGAATGTCAACTCGTGCGCAATTTCTGCGCAGACCGGTCCCTGGTTGATCTCACTCTTTCCGGCAAAGCAGGGCAAGGGAGCGTCCCTAGCGTCCCGCCCGATCCGCCTGGTATGGTCAAGAGAGCCTCAGACAGGGACCATTCGATCGGAAAGGAGGAATCCCGTGAATCTCGTGGTCGGAGCAACTGGGTTTCTGGGCGGTGAGATCTGCCGGCGACTGAGAGCCCGAAGTCGGAAGGTCAGAGGTCTGGTGAGGCGAACGGCGAAACCTGAGACGGTGGCCAAACTGGAAAGCCTGGGCGTAGAGCTGGTCGAAGGGGACCTCCGCGACAGGCACTCGCTGGATCGGGCCTGCCACGATGTCAGCGCCGTCGTCTCGACCGCCACAGCGACTCGCCCCAGCCAGCCCGGCGACAGCATCGAGGCCACCGATCTGCAGGGACAATTGGATCTGGTGGAGGCGTCCCGGACCGCTGCTGTCGAAAAGTTCGTCTACGTTTCCTACAGCGGACAGCTCGGGTTTGCAGACCCCCTCACGGTGGCGAAGCGAACCGTGGAACAGCGTGTCCGAGAGAGCGGCATGACCTACACGATCCTGAGGCCGAGCTTCTTCATGGAAGTGTGGCTCAGCGCTGCGCTCGGCTTCGACTTCCCCAGCGCCAAAGCAACCATCTACGGGCCGGGAGAGAACAGAATCAGCTGGGTCTCCCTGGGAGACGTTGCGGAGTTCGCCGTGCAGAGCCTGGACAACCCTGCGGCAGCGGACACCACGATCGAGATCGGAGGGCCGGAGGCACTCAGTCCCCGAGAGGTCGTCGAAGTATTCGAACAGATCCTGGGGAGGGCGTTCGAGGTCGATCATGTGCCGAGGGAGGAGCTGGAACAGGCGCTGGCCGCCGCTACGAACTCGTTGGAAAAGACCTTTGCCGCCTTGAAGCTGGCCTACGCGAAGGGAAACGTCGTCCCCATGAAGGAGACGCTGGACAAATTCGCGCTGGAGCTCACCTCCGTCAGGGAGTATGCCCAGCGAGCGCTCTCCACCGCCGTCCACTCGTGAGCGAAGAAGAACTGCCCCCCTCTTGCCAGGGCATTCCTCCCGGACACGGGTGTGGTGTGCCCGTCGGGAAGTGGGAAGTGGGAACCTCGGAACTGGGGACTGGGCACTGGTTTTCGACGCGAATCATCCGGGTCGTATGGCACCTCTTCTCCGCGGGGGAGTCGTCGAGGGCGGGCGCTGCATGGAAGGGCAGACAAATCCTGGTTGAGCCCGGTGCCGGTCAGCGAACCGGAGACAGGCAGGCTGGGAGTTCCATCAGCTGCACTTCGCCCAGCTCGGACTGCGTCCCCTCGCCTGGTGTGTTGAGGGCGACGGCCAATAGGGGCTCGGTGGGATGAACGGCCAGGGCCGCCGCGTCCACGAAGGCGACCCGGCCGGTGCTGTACCGGCAGAGAATCGGCTCGCAGATGGGGCTTTGTGATTCCAAATCCCAGAACCAGATCTGACTGCCGGTGAGGCCCATTCCGATGGCCATCGTCACGGCCGCCACCAGCACTTTGCCGTCCGGGCTGAAGGCGGCGCTGCGGACCCATGGATGGAGGCGGGAATGCCAATGAAGCCCGCTTCCCATCCTGGCCAGTTCGTCTCCGATCGTCTGCCGGAACGCCTCGAGAGCATCCTCGTCGGGTTGCAGCAGCCCTACCAACTCTCTCGTCTCGGCATTCAGGAGCCGAATCCTGGGACCCTCGCCGCCAACGGCGATCAAGCGCTGGTCGGGGCTGACTGCCGCGAACAGAGCCTCTTCGAACTCCGAACGAGAGACTTTCGGGGTGTTGGAAGGGCTCTGGGGAAGCGGCTCCCCCGTCCGGGGGTGCGCTTCACCCAGCAGCCGAGACTGCTCCAGATCCCAGCTGTTGAATCCTTTCCTCACGCAAGCAGGATCGCAACAGGCCAGCGTCGAGAGGACCTCGCCCTCGGGCCCGAAGCGCAGTGACTGAACCGCGCCGGAATGGGGCAGGACCAGGACGTCGGAAGCTCGGGCGGGCAGTCCCATGCAGGTCCAGGTGAGGAGGAGCAGCGAGAAGTGCAGCGCGGTCTTCCGTCGCGCAAACGGAACGAGGATTCCATTGGCCGGCTGAATCTTCGACATTTCAGGCATGATACACCCCGGGCCCGGGCCGCGTGCATCCGTGGAGGTCGCCCGTTCGAGTGAGAAGTTCTTCGCCATCACAGATCCGCAGACACCCAGACGCGCGAACCCGCCCACCTCACCACGGTCGAGTCAGAGAGACACAGCGGGCACTCGAGCCGGGGGGATGGGATCACACTTGCCACTCCATGGTCCCTCGTTCGAGTCCCTGCGCGCGTCGTCGGTCACCCGGATCGGGGAGCGGCAGAACCGGCGAGGACGAGCCAGGCAGCCAGCGCCGCGCACTTTTGCTCGGCACGCCAGGGACCGGCCACGGGCCGTCCGAGGTTCGCAAGCCGGCGGCGCAATTCCGGCTCCGGCAGCTCCAGCCTCTGGGCAGCCAGCACACCGGGCGATCTGGCAGGGCCACCCATCAGCACGGCACTGGCCCAGCCGGACTCGACCGTGAACCCCATGGCCGCCGGATCTTCGAGCACGTTTCTCCTCCGCCCGGCCCCACTCGAAGGCAAAACGGCTCAGTGAACCAGGCCCACCTGCGCGGCCTCGCCGTTGCCTCCGTTACATCATGCGGCTCTGGCCAAAACCCAGGACCTTCGAACAGTGGGGACAGAAGAAGACAATGTCCCGTCCTTCGAAGTAGCCAAGTCCCTTGGTCTTGACGTAAACCTCGGGGAGCTCCACGCTGCAATGTGGACAGAGTGGCATCAGGTCGTCGCGCTTGACAACGTTGAACGATTTTTCCGACATGGCTCATCACCCTCTGGTTGTTCCCGCTGTGTATTGATACGGTCTGACCGGAGACTTGATTCTTCCGCCGCTGAGTTGCCGGCAAAGTTGCGGCGGCTCGATCGGTCGCACGACCTCGGAAGCCGCGCCGTGGCCGTGGGATTCGGCTCGAGGTCAACCATCCCGTAATCGCAATGCCCGCCGGACGAACGTGCGCGCGGTCGTGTACTGCCGGGCCGTGTTGATGGAGATCCAGCGGGAGACGGGCCATTTCCCCGCCCACTCGAAGACCCCTGCCTCGAGAAGCTCGGTGTCGTCCAGGAAGTCGATGGTTTCGATGACGCGCTGGAAGCCCCGCTCGAGCCGGTTGCGGATGCTCCGATAGGACTCTTCTCGAGCCTTCTCGACCACCTCGGCATTGAGTCGGGGAGTCTCCGTCCACCCGTAGCCTGGCGCCGGAGTCGTGGGGGACTCGCCCCACCGGCCCGCATCGATCCATTCGACGACCCGTTCGGTCCACCACAGTCGGACGGCGAGAAGGTCCTTGATGGACCAATCGTCCACGCAGGGCAGATCGGACGCCTCCGGGCCGGCCTTCTCGAGCTCCGCCCGCAGCTTCTCGAAAGTCTCCGTCACCAGCTGTTTCAGCTCCGCCCGAGTCTGGGGAATCGGCACGTCTGCGAGTGTGACATGCCGACGGCGCGCGGGGCAATGCGGAGCCGGACCTTTGGCGAACGGCGAAGGGCCGGGAATTCCGGGGGACAGGGCACCTCGCGTGTCCCGAACGCGAGTTCGATGGTCCGGCTACTCGATTCCAACCCGGAGGATGGGAGAGTGCGATGTCTGGCGTTTGCCGGGTCGAGCCATCACTCCTCGTCCCCAACCTCGCATTTGAAGTTGGCGAAGACGACCAGCAGAAAGAACACGCACCCAACGGCGAACAGAGTCAGAAAGGCGTCGTCGATCAACAACCACAGCCTCAACGTCGGTTGGTCCGGCTCGTAGTAGAAGCTGGGCGAGATCCGATCCAGGATTCGGTAGCCGAAGATCCCGTTCGCGAATACTCCCAGAACGGAAACGATCACAGCCAGAGATGCACGGTGGTCAGCCTGGCTGCCCGTGGATCCAGCGAACCCTGCCGGGAAGTGCCCGGGAGACGAGCCCGAAGATCGTCAAACCGACCCAGCCCAGGAGTACGACGTGGCCATGATTCGGAGCCCAGGGGCAGGACACTTCGACACCCCCGTGCAGGTAGTGATGGAGCTGCCCATAGCCGGTCCAGATCCCGAGTACGAGCATTCCCGTCCCCCACCGGACGAATTGAAGCGAGATTCTCTTCACGAAATCACCTCCCTCTCCCAAGCTCGAGAGTCGAGCGTCGGAGCGCTCCCGGCACCGATGCTCTGCCCCTCCGCCCCTTCGGCCGCAACCCGACCCGCCAGAACTCGACGCTCCTGCCCGGTCGTCTGCAGGAATGCGCAGGTGGACAGCCATTCGAATGAGGGTTCCGGGCCGAGGTCCAGGGGCGCCAGTGCCCGGGACCTAGCAGAGACCGCCAACCGGAGGGGCCGCAATCCTGGGCTCTTGCGTCGGACCCGGTTTTGGCACGAGGGGTTGGTGCGGAGGCCAGACGCTGGAATCGCTCCGCTGACAAGGCAGAATCATGACTGAACCACGACTGGTGTAAGTTGGGAGCCTGCGCTTCATCGTCACGAGCCGGCGCACCTGACTCATCCCGGTCGGCCCCTTTCCCGGGGTCTTCCCGTTTCAGGTCCGACGCCCCAGACCGATCAGAACGCCGCGACTGTAGTCGCAGTGCGATCCCAAGGAACGATGGAGCTGCTGGCGTGCCCGAGCGATGAATCGACGCCATTTCTCGGGGCCCAGGAAGTGTTGTGCGAATCGACCTCCCGAGCTGAGGGCGCGGTCGGCCAGGTACTCTTCGAGTGAGAGGCCGGATTTCACGACCATCGTGTGGATCTGGACTCGTGAGAAGCCAGCGCCTTCCAAAGCAGCCTCGAGCTTGTCGGCTCTCTCGAAGAAGGTCTCACTGGGCGCGACCTGGGCCACGGCCGCCTCGACTCGATTCCTGGAGACGGCTTCGGCCAGCAGGTCGCCCCAGGCCCCGGTCCAGGGACTGGTGTCCCGGGCCCAGCTGGTCGTGGCGAAGGTTCCCGACGACTTCAGAACACGAAACGCTTCCCCCAGCGCGGCTCCGTGATCCGCCAGATGGGAGAGCACGAAGCTGGCGGTCACGACCTCGAAGCTGGCGGGCCGGAAGGGCAAGGCCAACAGGTCGGCTGCCAGCACCCGGAGCTTCGGCAGTCCGGCCCGCGCCACCGAGAGCATCTCGAGAGAGCGGTCGCAGGCCACGACGCTCCCCAGCCGATCGACGCGCCGTCCGAGGCCTCTGGGGACGATTCCCGTGCCGGTCCCGAGGTCGAGTATGTTGGCGCCGGCCGCGGGTCGGATCAGAGTCCAG
>JBFKLX010000256.1:0-7294 GCA_041630155.1 Acidobacteriota bacterium | reverse complement strand
GCCTGCCGGCGCCAGATCGTCAGATACCGTCCGCGCTCGACTTCCGGCTCACCGTCGGCTCCGGGTTGGGTGGAAACATAGGTTCCCCAGGTGTACCCCAGGTCGCCCGAGGCGGCGAGCCGAGCGCCTTCCGGCTCCCAGGTCAAAGAGGTGCCCGTCGCCGACAAGAACGGTTCCACGGCCTGACGAATGGCCTCGCGGCCGCGGATCTCGGCTTGACCGTCCGACAGAAGGCGCCCCTCCTCTGCGAAATAGGCCCCCCACCCTTCGGCGCCTCTCTCCGCAGTGGCCTTGGCGAAGGCACGATCGACCTCCAGCAGTTCGCCGGGGGTGGCGGTCGGGGCCGCAGGTGTGCAGCCCATCCCGCCGGCCCCCAGGGCCGATGCCAGCACAGCCATTCCCGTGAAGCGTTTCATGAAAGCCTCCTCCCAGCCGGAATTGTAGCCTGAAACACCTGTGGAGTGACGCTTCCTCCGCTGAGGGTCCCGGCGAAGTCGCGTCATGCGTCTGGTGCCCCCATTCCGCCTGGGCGTCCCTCGGGGCTTGTCCTGCCGCCCGGCCAGGCACTACACTCTCAGGACGCTCGCCGGCAAGAGCAGAGCCGGTCGGTGAAATGGCCTCAGAGGGGTACACGATGCGAAAAGAGAATGTCAAAGTCTGGAGGGGTGAAATCCGACGGGTGCTTTCATTGACGACCCTTGTTGCCGCGCTGATCCCGACTCATCTGGAAGCGGCTTCGGAAGCGGCCTCTGATGACGAGGGTACGCCCGCCCGTTTCTTTGCAGCGCTCTCCTACCGATACGCGGGTCCGTCCCGAGGGGGGCGAGTGACGACTGTGGCCGGACATCCCGATCAGCCCTCTACCTTTTACATGGGCGCTACGGGAGGAGGCGTCTGGAAGACCAGCGACTACGGTCAGAGCTGGCATCCCATTTCGGACGGCGCTTTCGCCACCGGTTCGATCGGGGCGATTGGAGTTGCCACTTCCGATCCAAACCTGCTCTATGTGGGCACCGGCTCGGACGGTTTGCGCAGTAACGTCATCATCGGGAAGGGCGTCTACAAGTCCAGCGATGCCGGCAAGACCTGGCAGCACCTCGGACTGCAGAGAGTCGGCAACATCGGAGCCCTGCTGATCCACCCCCAAGACCCCGATCTGGTCTATGTGGCGGCCATCGGCAACCCGTTTGCCCCCAATCCCGAGCGGGGCGTGTTCCGGACGCGCGATGGAGGACAGAGCTGGGAGCACATCCTGTTCGTCTCCGAACGCACGGGGGCGGTCGACCTCGAGTTCGCTCCCGACAACCCCCGGGAAATCTACGCTGCCCTGTGGGAAGCGGAGCGCAGACCTTGGACGATCATCAGCGGCGGCTACGAGGGAGGCCTGCGCAAGTCGAGTGATGGGGGCGAGACCTGGGCGCCGCTGGCCGAAGGCTTGCCAACAGGACTGCGTGGCAAGGCGGATCTGGCGGTCTCCCCGGCCGACCCCGACCGGGTGTACGTGCTGATCGAGGCCCCGGGAAACGAGGGAGGTGTCTACCGCTCCAGCGATCGTGGCGCCAGCTGGACCCAGGTCAGCGACTTTCAGCCGATTCGCAACCGGCCCTTTTATTACACCAATCTGGAGGCGCATCCCCGCAATGCCGACGTACTCTGGGGGATGGCCGAAGGCCACTGGAAGTCCGAGGATGGAGGCAAGACCTGGAGTCGCCAGAGTACGCCCCACGGGGACAACCACGACCTTTGGATCAATCCGCGTGATCCCCAGATCATGATCCAGTCCAACGACGGCGGGGCCAACGTGACGCTCAACGGCGGCCAGAGCTGGTCCACGCAGCACAATCAGCCCACGGCGGAACTGTACCAGGTGGATGTCAGCGACGACTTTCCTTACCGCCTCTACGCCGGCCAGCAGGACAACACCACCATTTCGGTGCCCAGTCTGCCGGCTCGCTTCGAACCGGGGGGGCACACCTCGTACTGGGAGGCGCACGGGGGGTGCGAGACTGGCCCGGCCGTCCCCAAACCCGGCGACCCCGAGATCGTGTATGCGAACTGCAAGGGACGTTTCGGGGTGTACAACCGCCGCACCGGTCAGGAGCAGCAGTACTACGTCGGCTTCTGGGACTTGTACGGGCACAATCCCAAGGACCTGGAGTTCCGGTTCCAGCGGGTCGCTCCGATTCACGTCTCGCCCCACGACCCGAATCGGGTCTATCACGCCTCTCAGTTCCTGCACGTGACCGAGGACAATGGCCTCAGCTGGCAAAAGATCTCGCCCGATCTGACTGCCTTCACGCCGGAAACCCAAGTGGTCTCGGGTTCTCCCATCACGATCGACGTGACGGGAGAGGAACACTTCAGCACCATCTACGAGATCCAGGAGTCACCGCACGAGGCCGGCGTGATCTGGGTGGGCGCCAACGACGGGCCGGTGCACGTGACGCGTGACGGCGGCAGAAACTGGACGGATGTGACGCCGCCCGATCTGGGCCCGTACGGACGGGTCCAGACCATCGAAGTCTCTCCCCACGACGCGGCCAAAGCGTACCTGTGCGTCTTGCGCTACCAGATGGGAGACTTTCGGCCCCACCTGTTTCGCACCCACGACTACGGAAAGACATGGACCCGGCTGACGGACGGGAGCAACGGGATACCGGCCGACTTTCCGGTGCGGGTGGTGCGGGAAGATCCCGACCGAGCGGGATTGCTTTTCGCCGGCACGGAGTTCGGGATGTTCGTTTCCTTCGACGACGGGTCCAGCTGGCATTCCCTTCAGCTCAACCTGCCGGTCACGCCGGTGACCGATCTGAAGGTGGTCGAAAAGGACCTGGTGCTCTCCACGATGGGACGTGGTTTCTGGATCCTGGACAATCTGACTCCACTGCACGAAATGAGCCCGCGGCTGGAGCTTTCGCCTGCCCATCTGTTCGGGGTGCGGCGAGCCTACCGTTCCTACCTGCAGCGACGCTGGAGGAATCGAGATCCCGCGGCACCCGAGTACCTCGAGCCGGGCGTGCAGCTCGACTACTACCTGGCGGATGTCCCCTCGAGTCCACTGCGGCTCGAGATTCTGGACTCCGGCGGAGAGTTGATTCGCAGCTTCGCGAGTGACGTGACGGCCGAAGGTTCGGGCGAGGAAGGCTCTCCCATGGACCGTTTCCGGCCCGGTGGGGGAGCTCGCCAGGGGCTGCCCGCCCGGCAGGGCATGCATCGCTTCACCTGGGACTTGCGCTATCCCGGCGCCTGGAACCCGGCGAGCAAACAGCCCTCGGGCCTTGGCCCCATGGTTCCGCCGGGAACCTATCAGGCCCGGCTGTCGGCCGGTGAGTGGTCCGCCAGCCAGGCCTTTCGAGTCGAACTCGACCCGCGCGTACAGCGCGAGGGGATTTCGTCCCAGGACCTCCTGGCACAGGCCCGATTGGCCTTGCAGGTTCGCGACGCGCTGAGCCGCGCTCGTCAGCTGGCGGCGCGAATCGAAGAGGTGCTCAAAGAAGGGGAGCAGGCCGAGCAGGAAGAGGGTGGCGGCGCCCGAGTTCTGGACGAGGCGCGGAAAAGCGCCTTGGAGTCGCTGCAGGCCGAGTTGGTCACTGCCCCGGTGCGCTACTCGCAGCCGATGCTGATCGACCAGTTGGATTACCTCTACGACAACCTCATCAGTGCCGACCAGCGGCCGGGAGCAGATGCGGATCGGCGCTATCGGGTGTTGTCTGACCAGCTCGAAGAGATCGCGTCCGCCTGGGGCGAGCGGGACGACTAGCCCGGACTCTGCCCAGCTTTCTGCTGCGGCGCCGTTATCATCCGCGCTGACTGCGTTGCCCGCCCTCGGCCTCCTCGACGGAGTGCACGACTACGCCTCCGAGGGCCTCGGTCGTAACGCCTTGTCAGCGCGGCGCTTCCGAAGCCTCGCGACGAACTCTGGTGCATGATCCGGGCTAACGAGCGGGAGAGGCCAACCGGCTCGACTCGAGAAACTCGTCTCAGTGCCGACCGGATCCCGCCTGCCCAGCCTCAGGGCAGGCTCGAGCCGGCCGCGCAGCTTTGAATTGCGCCTTTCTGTTGGCCCGTGATGATTCCCTGGTTGCGCAGGTCATTGGTCAACTTGGCCACACAGCTGGTAAAGGCACCGTGGTTGGCGGCGCCTTCGGCACATTGCAGGACCAGGTCGGTGATCGTGCAGCCGTTCTCGAAGAAGGTGTTGGGCACACCCGAATCGCACGACTCGATGATCACCGTGGCCCGCAGGTCGGAAGCTGGGCAGGCGTCCGCGTCGTCGGGCAAGCCGTCCCCGTCGAAATCGCTCATCACGAACAAGACCGGCGAGTCATGGTCGGACGAACGGAGCGGCGTCCCGCCCGTGGTGTTCAAGACAGCCGGCGAGTCCGCGTTGCCGCGCGAGAACCACAATCCGCGCACGAAGGGCCCCAGGCCCGCCGAGGTCAGCGAGTGGTCCAGGAGCTGTGAACTGCCTTCGAACACGAAGGAGTAGCGCTCTGCTTCGAGCAAGGTCAGCACCTGGTTCAGCAGGTCGGGCTCCACCAAGTCGGTGGCCGGGAAGAGGGCCCCCAGCGGATCCGGACTGCCGCTGATCTGTCCCAGCACGTCCACGTACCCGTCCGTGAACTGGAAGGCGTTGAAGTCTCCTGCGACCACCAGGCGAATCGAGGGCTGAGCGGTCTGGAGATCCTGCACGAACTCTGACAGGCGCACCGCCTGGAGGTTGCGCCGGGTCCGCACGAAGTCCTGGCTGGAACCTTCGATGCCGCCCAACGACCGGTTGTGAACGTTGATCACTGTCAGGGGGAAAGGAACGCCGTTGCCGACATACTCCCCTTCCAGCACCAGCGGCGGGCGACTGTAGATGGGGAGGGTCAGGGTCCCGAACGTGAACATCTCGGTCGCCGCGAACTGGAACACGTTGTCGACCGAAACGGTATCCCGAACCAGGTAGCCGGAGTCGATACCTCCGGGGTCGTTGCCTTCCACCAGGAAGGCGGCGTAGGAGAGCGAGGCATCGTCCAACTCGATCCGATCGGCCAGATCGACCAGCGTGGCAATGTTCTCCGCTTCCTCGACCGCCAGGATGTCGGGCGCCCGCAGGACCAGCCGGATGTGCTCCGAGAACTTGTCCAGCCGAACCTGGTAGGTCAGCGCATCCGGCTGGCCCTGGAAGAGCCGTTCCAGGTTCAGGCTCGCCACCGTGAACTCCCCTGGCGCGCGGGGCCGAACCGGGAGCGGCAAAAGCGGCTCGGGGCCAATCACGATCGTGTCCGGCAATACCTGGTAATCCCCGAAGGAGAAGCCCAGCGGTCCGGTCGCCGAGACGGTTTGGCCGCTGAACAGGATCTCGTCCGGCTGGCCCAGCAACCCGTCGGGGTCGACTTCGAAGACCTCGGGATTCCCGTCCCAGACGGGCAAACCCATCCCGATCCCGGGAAAGGCGATCCCCGGCTCCCGGAAGGCCCTCTGATTGGTGGCCACGACGGGGGTGTCCCCGAAGCGATCGGTGGGCCCGCTCGCGATGCCTTCGAAGGTCACCCGCATGCCTTCATAGCGTTCCACCTCGTTGGCCGGCTGGGGTTGGTTCGGTGATGGAGTGTTGGCGTCGAATGCCACGGGCGGAGGCAGGGGATTCCCCGAGGAGTCGACCGTAACCGTGGGATTGCCGGAGATCTCCGTGAGGTTGAAGAACTCCACCGGAATTCCGGTCACGTCGACCTGATCGCCCGCCGCCAAGCCGGGTGTCGAGCCGGTGAAGACGAAAATCCCGTCGGAAGTCTCGGGGTCTCCGTCGGTCCTGGACGGCGGCGTCTGCATGAAAAAACCGTTGCTCGTGACGCCGGAGACGATGTTGTCGTTGGTGGTGACGATGAAGTTCACCAGGGGTGAGCTCAGGCCCGAGCCCTGGATCTCGAAGATCTCCACGGGTCCGGTCGGCCCGGAAGGGCAACCCGAGAAGGAACTGCCGTCGACGCGGCGGCCGGGCGAAAAGAGCGCACCGCCCGAGCCGCTGGCGGTCGTGTGCAGGACCAAGCTGGGGCCGAAGATGTCGGGGTCGCGGGTCAGGGACTGATCGTTGCCCCCTTCGCCGCCGTAGCCCGCCATGGCCCGGGTCGTTGCCGAGTCATCGGTCAGGGTCACGGTGTCCCCGGCGTTGTTGAGCCCCAGCGCGCCGCTCGACGCGGATTGGGCCACCGACCCCCCGTAGAAGCCTGCCAGGCCGCCTCCTCCGAAGACCACGACCGAGCAGCGATTCGGTACCACGCTGCCCGTGGGAAAGACGTGTCGGACGCCGAAGCCGTCTGACAGAGACCACCCCCCCACGTCCTGAGCGGCGCCCGTGTTGTTCACGATCTCCACGAACTCGTCATCGCTGAAGTCTCGGTTCCCGTCTCCGTTGGCGTCGCCGCTGGAACCCGAGGCGGGATCGGCGTGAATCTCATTGATCACCCAACCGGGCGGAACACAGGGGGCGTTGAACATGCCGGGGGTGTCGTCGCCTCCCAGCGGGTTGAATGCGCCAATGCGGAAACCGTCGTCGCAGCGATAGACGTGGCCCGGGACGAAGGAGCCGTCCGGGCCCACGCTGGTGCTGCAGTAGGTCAGATCGCCCGAGCCGACCGTTTCCACCAGAGCCACGCAGTCGACGATCTGGCTCCAGGGCATCGAGTCCAGCACACCGTCGTCATTGCTGTCCAGGTCCTGGCCGTTGCTGCCGCTGAAGTCCTGAACCAGCAGGTGCGTGACATTGTCGCTGTTCTCGAAGTTCAAGCTGGCGACCAGATTGGGAGTCCCCAGGCCGAAGGTGCTCTCGGCCGCCAGAAAGAAACCGCTGCCGGCGATCGACTGGCCGGTCAGATCGATCACGGCCTCGATGACTCCGCTGCCGCCCGTGCCGTCTCCAATCACCAGGTACGTCAGCCCGTTCAGGGTAGTCCCGCCGGCCCCCGCCAGCTCGAAGTATTCGTCGTTGTCCGCGGACGGCTGGTCGATGCGGATCTCATTGATGTCCACGGCCACGGGCGGCGGTGCGCAGGCGTTGCCGGCGCCCGGGGTGTCCAGGCCGCCGGCCGGGTCGAAGGGCCCGATTTCCCAGCCGGACGGGCAGTTGAAGACGTGCCCTGGGACGAACGAGCCGTCGGGGCCCACGCTGGTGGTGCAGTAGGTGAGATCGCCCGAGCCGACCGTTTCCACCAGAGCCACACAATCGGCCAATTGCCTCCAGGGCGTCGAGTCCAGCGTACCGTCGTCGTCGGTGTCCAGATCCTGACCGTTGGAGCCGCTGAAATCTCGG
>JBFKLX010000255.1:0-7342 GCA_041630155.1 Acidobacteriota bacterium | reverse complement strand
GCGGGAGGCCCAGTGGCCCCCGCATCCGGCACCGGCTTCCCAAGGGCTCGGCTCACCCGCACGAGCTTACGACCCTTCTTTTGATGGCGGCTCTTCCACCCGTGTACCCGCGGTTTCACCCGGAATGGCATTCGATCGGCACACGGGAAGAACGGGCCTCTCGAAACACGAACAAGGAACACACGATGAAAGAGAAAAGACCTCAGAACATGAGCCGCCGACGGTTCCTGCAGACGACGGCGGCAGGAAGCTTCCTGGTGATGAACCCGCGCCTGGTCAGCGGCACCCAGGCCAACTCGGCGCTCCGTTTGGGCCTGTTGGGGTGTGGCGGCCGGGGGACAGCCGTGGCCAGCGGTTTTCTGGAGAGCACCGGCACGCGCGTCCACGCGTTGGCTGACCTGTTCCCGGACAAACTCGAAGAGGCCAAAACGCACTTCGACGGCCTCCAGTCCTCACCCATCGACTCGAAGTTGATGTTTGGCGGCCCCCGCGCTTACCAGGAAATCGTGAATTCCGACGAGGTAGACTTCGTGCTCATCACGAGTCCACCCTACTTCCATCCCGAGCATTTGAGAGCTGCGGTGGACGCTGGAAAACACGTCTATTGTGAAAAACCGGTGGCGGTCGACGTGCCGGGCGCCAAAGAGGTCATCAAGCTTGGCGAGAAGGCCCAGGGAAAACTCAGCCTGGACGTTGGCTTCCAGATTCGAAACGCCCCGCCCTTCGTGGAGCTGACGCGCCGCATCCAGGACGGGCAATTGGGCAAAATTGCTTGTGCGCAGGCCTATTACTACGCGGGACTCCTGGAGCGTCCTGAATGGCCCGGCGCTTCCCCACAGGAACAGCGCCTTCGTAACTGGGTCTGGGACCGTGTGCTCTCGGGGGACATCATCGTCGAGCAGAACATTCACGTCATCGATGTCTGCAACTGGGTGCTGCAGGGCCATCCCCTTCAGGCGGCTGGGGCCGGCGGACGTCAGGTGGTCGGCCATCAGGGCGATTGCTACGATCACTACAACATCACCTTTACCTACCCAGGCGGAGTCGAGGTAGCCTTCAGCTCGACTCAGTTCAACAAGGGATGGTGGGACGTCTGCGAGCGCTTCTTCGGGAGCAAAGGCGTCTCGGAAGCCCACTACAGCCAGCCCGTGGCCATTTATGGCGACGAGCCCTGGGACTATTTCAGCGAGCTTCGAGCCGAACAGGGAGAGGACGAGTTCTCCGCAGCTGGAACTTTCGGGGGCGCCCTGGAGCATTCCGACTCGGAGAAACAGAAAGCCTTCGTCGCCAGCATCGTCAGCGGCAACTTTCACAACCAGGCCCGACAGGGCGCCGAGTCCGCCCTGAGCGCGATGCTGGGACGGGAAGCCGCCTATTCCGGCAAGCCCCTCACTTGGGAAAAGCTGCTCAAGTCGAAAAGGAGGTGGAATGCTCGCCTCGATCTGGACAAGCTCTGAGACCCTTGGGTGAGTGACATGAATCGAGCTGGTCTCGCCGCTGGGCTGCTGGGAATCGCCATCCTGGGATCGTGCGCGATGGACGCGGAAGAAAGCTTCGTGCCCTTGTTCGACGGGAGCACCCTGGACGGCTGGATCCTGCTGGGAAAAACCGGAGAAGGCTATTACGTCGAGGACGGGAAGCTCGTTTGCCCCCCCGGCGGCGGAGGCAATCTTCTCACCCTCAAAGAATACGACGACTTCATCCTGCGGTTCGAATTCAAGCTCTTCGAGGGTTCCAACAACGGGCTCGGCATCCGCGCTCCCCTGACGGCCAAAGACGTTGCCTACGACGGCATCGAGCTGCAGATCATCGACAACACTGCCCAACGATACAAAGACATCCAGCCGTGGCAGAAACACGGCTCGCTCTATCACGTCTTCCCGGCCAGGACAGGCTTCCTCCAGCCGGTCGGCGAATGGAACCAGCAGGAAGTGATCGCGCAGGGAACCAAGATCCAGGTGATCCTGAACGGGACGACCATCTTAGACGTAGACACCGACGAGGTGACCGACCCCGAAATCCTGGCCAAGCACCCCGGCCTGAAGCGCCGCTCCGGCCACATTGGATTCCTGGGCCACAACGAACCCGTGGAGTTTCGCAACATCCGCATCAAGGAGTTGCACTAGGCGCAGTGGTCCGCAAGTGCACCTGCGTCTCCGGGAGTCGACCCCGCAGAGGTGAAGCCAGGGCTCAGCCGAAGGCTTCTCGCAGGACCCGGTAGCTCGTGGCGACGGCCTCGATCGGGTCCGCCTTGCCCTCCATCTCGAGCGATACGTAACCCCTGAAACCGGCGGCCCGCAGAATACCGGCGATGCGCTGGTAGTCCAGATCGAGCGTGTACCACTCGCCTCCCCCGTAGTAAGTCTTGGCCTGCACGATGGTGGCGTGGGGGGCGAGAATCTGAATGCCGGCGTAGGGGTCGCCCGGGTAGTTGCCCGTGTCCAGGTTGACGCCCAACCAAGGGGAGGCGACGGCCTGGTAGATCTTGATCACGTTCTCGGGATTCGTCGTGAGCCCCCAGTGATTCTCCAGTGCCATGAGCACGCCGGTCTTCTCGGCATGCGGGAGGCACTCGTGGATCGAATCGATGCACCACCGGAAGGCGTCCTCGTCCGAATAGCCCTCCAGGGGCGGCTCCTGTCCCTTGGCCTCCATGAGATCGTCGAAAGATCGGATCGTTCCCCAGCGCCCGGAGTTGAGGCGAATGGCGGGGATGCCCATCTGATGAGCCAGGTCGAGGCAGTGCTTGGTGTGCTCGATCGCTTTCTTCCTGGCCTCCGGGTCCGGGTCCACGAAGTCCTGATGGATCGACAGCATCACCAGGTCCAGTCCCGCCTCGAAGGCGAGACGTTTGAGCTTGTTCATGTAGGACGAGGACTCGTCCTGCATCTGACGGTGCAGGATCTCAACCCCGTCGAATCCCAGGCGCGCGGCCTCCTCGATGACTCTCTCGATGGGGAATTTCTCGGTTCTGAAATGCCAGTACGAATAGCTGGAGACGGCCAGTCGGATGCGGGGAGGCTTGTCCTGCTCCGCGCCCTGCGGGGCGCCCGCCGCCGTCCTGCCCACCAGGGGGACCGACGTAAGAGCCGTCGCCGAACCGACTGCGGCGGCTGTTTGCAGCAATTTGCGTCGTGAAATTCTCATGCTGGGACTCCTGCGCTCTGCCCTTCGCTGTCTCGACGACCGATTCAAGGAAGGGTTCGGATTCTGATGTTTCGGAAACGCGCCTTGTTTCCTTCCACCCAATCGCCTCCGGGGTGCACCTGCAGGGCGATGTAGCCCTCAGGCGGCACTCCCCGGGTGGTTGCTTCCGTATGCTGAAAATCCGTCACCAGCTCTCCGTTGAGGCGAAACTGGATGTGCGCCGGCTCCCCCTCGATCCGGATTTCCACGTCGTTCCATTCACCGGAGCGAAAATGCTGAGCCCCTTCCGGGTTGGCCTGCACCGTTGCCTGAGTCCAGGGCAGATAGATCGCGCCGATGTCCCCGTCGGGCCGATTGTCCAGAGTGACCTGGTGGCTCTTCCCGTCCTCCCCGACTCGCAGAAAGACCCCACTGTCCACAGGGTAATCGAGATTGGTTTCGAGCCTGAGAACGAAGTCGCGGTAGCGGCCGCTGGTAATGAGAAAGCCGCCGGCTCCTGGAGGATCCTGGTCCCCGGCGATGGCTCCGTCGATCACCTCCCATTTCCCGCCCACATTGTCTTCCGGGAGGCCTTCATGTCGCATCCAGCCGTCCAGACTCTTCCCGTCGAACAGGGCCGTGAACTCCGATTCCGGCAGGCTCTCGGCGGCTGCGCCAGTTTCCGCAGCCGGTACCGGTTCCGGCTGATCGGCCGCGCAGCCCGCCAGCAGAATCGAGAGTGCGAATCCCAAACCAAAAGCAACGATGAGGACCGAACGCTGGAAATTCATGCCGGTAGGCTACACAAAAAGAGGCCCCAAGTCGACCATCGCCTCTCTCCGCTTGCGCCGCCAGACGGGCTGGGCTACCATCTCGTTGATTCCAGAAGCTTCAGAGAGGGGACAGTCATGAAAGGCCGATTGGGACGCAGAAACTTCATGAAGTTGGCGGGTGCAGGTTGGTTGGCGGGGCAGCAGGCATTCGGCTCAGCGGGGCCGCCCGTATTGCAATCCGGCGGCAGGGGCACGATCGTCAAGAAGTCTCTCAAGTTCGGTATGGTACAAGAGGATGATCTCTCCATCCTGGAGAAGTTCCGCCTGCTCCAGCAGCTGGGCTTCGACGGCGTCGAGCTGGACGGCCCCAGCGACCTGGATCGGGACGAGGTGATCCAGGCTCGGGACGAAGTGGGACTCCCGATCCCGGGGGTGATCGACTCCGTGCACTGGAGGAAGACCCTGTCCGACCCGGACCCGCAAGTGCGCGCGGAGGGGGTGGAAGGTCTGCGTACGGCTCTTTCCGATGCCAAGGCCTACGGCTCCACCACGGTCCTGCTGGTGCCCGCGGTGGTCAATCAGGACGTCTCCTACGACGATGCTTACACCCGGTCCCAGGCAGAGATCCGGAAAGTGCTTCCCTACGCGAAAGAGCTGGGCGTCAAGATCGCAATCGAGAACGTCTGGAACAACTTCCTGCTCAGTCCGCTGGAAATGGCCCGCTACATCGACGAGTTCGAGAGTCCCTGGATCGGTGCCTATTTCGACATCGGCAACATTGTCAACTACGGCTGGCCGGAGCACTGGATTCGAATCCTCGGCCCCCGCATCCTGAAACTGGACATCAAGGAGTTCAGCCGCAAGAAGCGGGACGAAGAAGGTCTCTGGAAGGGGTTCGCGGTGAAGCTGGGCGAAGGAGACGTGAACTGGCCGGAAGTCAGAAGAGCCCTCAAGGACATCGGCTACATCGGGTGGGGCTCTGCGGAAGTTCCAGGCGGTGACCGGGAACGCTTGCGCGAGATCTCCGAGCGCATGGATCGGATTCTGACGGATTCGTGAGCTGGATCCGCCCGCTCCGGGTCTGGCTCGCGCCCAAAGAGAAGAGGCGGCATGGTTTCGAGAGCCATCACAGCTGCTCTGTTGGGTTTGCTGGCCTGCTCCGTTCTGGCTGCGCAGGGTCGAAGCCGCGCCACCTACCTGATCTCCGGATCGATCCTGATGGAGGACGGCTCCGCCTGCCCGGAACCCGTCGAAGTCCTGCTGATCTGCACGGGCGCGATTCGGCAGCGCACCTTTTCCCAGCCGGGCGGCCAGTTTTTCTTTCAGCTGGCCGACAACAAGTCTCCCACCACCGGTGAAACCGAAACCGCGGGCAGTCCCGCGGGAGGCTTTGGCTCCTTCAATCGCCTGGGGCGCGGATTCAACGACGACGGCAGTTTTGGTACTGGCCGCACCTCCAAGCTCGGCCGCATCAATCTCAACGATTGCGAAGTCACTGCCGTGCTGCCCGGTTTCACTTCCCAGGTCGTCCAACTGGGGATTCGAGACCTCATGGACAACCCAGACATCGGCGCGATCGTCCTGCACCGCAGGGAAGCCGTCAGGGGAACCACGATCAGTTTGAAAACTCTGGCAGCGCCCCGCGACGCTTTGGAACCCTACCGTCGAGCCGTCAAGGAACTGGGAAGGAAAAAGCCCAGGTACAAGCGGGCGATTCGAGAACTGAACCGGGCCGTCGAAAATTTTGCGGAGTTCGCCGCGGCCTGGAACCTGCTCGGGAATTGCCACCTGGCCGTGGAGGACGAGACCGCAGCCCTCCAGGCGCTCGAGACTTCGGCAGCCGCGGACCCGGAATACCTGCCGCCCTACCTCACCATCGCCGAGGTTCTCTTGCAGCGAGGGGACTCCGAGGGGTCGGCAGCCTGGTCGGAGCGGGCCCTCCAGCGCAATCCCGACCTGACGCGAGCGGCCTACCTGAACGCCTTCGCCAACTACTCTCTGGGGCAATTGGAGGTTGCTGAACTCTCGATCCTGCGCGTGCACGAAAGCCCGAGCGTTACCGAGTTTCCCGCGAGCCATTACCTGTTTGGCCTGATCCTGGCGGCCAAGGGATTGCCCCTGGAAGCGTCCGTGGAACTGGACGAGTTTCTCTTGCTGGTCCCCGATTTCGAGCAGGCCGGGCAGATCCGGCAGATGCTGCTGGACTGGGAAGAGCAAGGCCTCATCCCCCGCCCGAAACTCTGAGCCCGGGTCACCCCGTTCCCGGCACCGGGACCGTCTTCTGGATGTCGACCGGGCCCAAGGCATATTCGGCTGGCCCCAGGCGCAGATTCGAACTCGAAGCTTCCTCCCAACCCACCTCCTTGCCCGAATAGGCGGACATCCGCGCCATCACCGCCATCAACGTGGACCAGGCCGTTTCGGCGGCTTCGTTGACCCGCGGTCCACTCCGAATCGCGGTGACCAGATCGATGTGTTCCTGGACGTAAGGGGAAGTGTCGTCTTCTGACGGATACTTCCAGACGATCTCTCCGGCTGGCGTGAAGATCGTGTCCTCGCAGTTGGTGTATCCCTGCGAGCCCAACACCCATCGCGAGATGTTGTTGGCGCAGCCGTCGATCTGGCGGCACATGCTGTGGATGTGGACGCCGTTGTCGAGTTCGAAGTCGGTGCTGAAAAAATCGTATTGATCTCCGGTGACCCTCCGCATCCGGCCTCCCGCGGCCACGGCTTTGGACGGCCGCGATCCAGTGAACCAGCGGATGACATCCAAACCATGAATGTGCTGCTCCACGATGTGATCGCCCGACAGCCACTGCCAGTTCACCCAGTCCCGCACCATCGCTTCCATCTCCGACCACTCCGGGCTCGGCTCCTCGTACCAGAGTTGCGCCCTCAAGCTGTAGCATCGAGCCGACAGGATCTCGCCGATCGCGCCGTCGGCGACCCGGTTGTACGTCTCTATGAAGCTGTGCTGATGACGAAACTGCGTGCCAGTCACCACATTGAGCCCGAGGGTGTCCGCCTTCTCCGCTGCCTGCACTACCTGGCGCACCCCCACCGGGTCGACTGCCAGGGGCTTTTCCATGAACACATGCTTGCCGGCCGCCACCGCCGCCTGAAAGTGCTCCGGCCTGAAGTGGGGCGGCGTCGCCAGGAGGACGATGTCTACGCCCGAATCGATGAGCCGCCGATAGGCGTCAAATCCTGTGAACCGCCGTTCGGCCGGGATTTCGATACCGGCATTCTCGTTGAGGTGTTGGAGACTACGTTCCAGCCGGTCCTCGAACAAGTCGGCCATGGCCGCCAGTTCTAGATTGGGGCCCGCCTTCAGAAAATCCAGGGCGGCTCCCATGCCCCGCCCGCCGCATCCCACGAGCCCGGCTCGGAGCAGCGGCCCGTCGGGCGCCGTCTGCGGTCCGGGCCGAAGCCTCGCGTCGGGG
>JBFKLX010000254.1:0-7411 GCA_041630155.1 Acidobacteriota bacterium | reverse complement strand
GGCGCCGCCACCCGCGACTCCCCCAGTGCCTCCCCAGGCCCCACCCGCCCCGCCTGCCCCTGAAATGCCGGAAGCCCCAGCAGTCGTCGCGGGCTCGCCGGAGTACACACAAGCACTGGAAGCCCGGATGAGGGCCTTCGAGCAGAATCTCCAGGAACGGAAGGCCGAAGCAGAGACCGCGAAGAAGGAACGGCAGGCACGACTGCAAGGGCTGCAGGAGAAGCTCATCGAAGCTCTGGCCCGGCACGCCGATGCTCTGACAATTCTGGGTGACGACGAATACGTGACCATCATCCTCGCCGAAGGCCTCCCCTTCGGGATGGGAGCCTGGCGCACCGAGAGCCCCACCAGCCGCGTCCTCACGGTTCGAAAACGAAGCGTTTTGGACTACGCAGCCGGGCGGCTGTCGCTGGAGCAGTTCAAGCAGCAGGTGTTCGTATACGAGCTTTAGCCCGCTCGGGGGACTCGAAGCGGAAAGTCATCGAGGGCGTGAGCCTCCAGCCGGGATTTTCTCACGAGGGGCCGCCGCAGGTGGAGCTCCCGTGAGGAGCGCGGGCTAGGCCTCCATCTTCCGCTCCGGATCCCGATCCGACCGATGGGTCCGCCAGATCCATAAAAAGGCTGCCACCAAAGCGGCCCAATTGGGGAAGAAGATCAGCGGGTCGCTCCAGCTGAGGCCCTGGATGGTCCAATCGGACAAAGGATAAAAGGGGCGGGTCAGATAGCGTTCATGGGTCGGCAGATCCATGACGATGTGCAGGACATAGGGAATCGCCAGCCACAGCCAGCGCCGCAGCCCCGCAGCCCAGGCGATCAGGAGCACCACCGCTACCACCACCAGGCTATGGGTGTACACGTAATACCGGTAGTAGGCCTCGACGAGTTCGGGGGGAAGCGGCGGGCCCCCCGCCCTCCAAATGCCCCTCCCGCTTCCAATCCAGAGCCCTTGCCAGCCTTTCTCCAGTATCTGCTCCGTCTTGGAGGGCAGAAAGTAGAGCAAATCCGGCGCGGCTCCAGCCAGCCCTCCCCAACGGGCTTGGATCGGGCCTCTACGGCGAACCGCTACATACCCCCATAGCCCGTGTGACAAAACATCCATGTCAGAACGCCTCTCCCGGGCCGCCGGCACTTTTGCCTGGAAACCCGCTGAGTAGCCTATATAATCTGGCGACACCAGAAAAGGAGGTCAGGGAGGTCAGCATGTCCGGCAACTATCGAATCGAAGCGGCTCAACACCAGGGAGTGAAAGTGTACGTGCTGAGCTGCGGGGACGGGGCGCGAGCGGAAATCGCACCCGCCTGGGGGAACAACTGCTTTGCTTTCTCCTGGAGCGGGGTGCCGATTCTGGAGCCGGTGACTTTCGAGAGCATTGCACAAAAGCCAACCAGCTACGGCGTCCCCATTCTCTTTCCCTATCCGAATCGGATTCGCGACGGCAAATTCAGTTTTCAGGGCCGCCAGTACCAGTTGAATCCGCCCCGCCACGGGTTCGTGCGTGACAAGCCTTGGAAGGTGACTGCCTCAGGCGCTTCGCAGCGGGAAGGAGCATGGCTCAGTTGCCTCTTCAGAGCCGGCGACTATCCGGAGCAGATTCTGTCCCAGTTTCCCTTCCCGTTCACGCTGGAGGTCACCTACCGTCTCTTCGAGGATGCGCTGGTGATGGAGACACGGGCGGAGAACCTCGGATCCGAAACCATGCCGCTGGGACTCGGGACGCACGCCTACTTCCGACGCCCGGTCGAAGGGACGCTGCAGGTTCCCGCCAACCAGCTCTGGGAACTCGAGGAGAGCCTTCCCACCGGCCAGCGAATCGACGCCGAGGGCCTGGAAGACCTTCGAAGTCCCGCCAATGTCGCCGCCCTCGAACTGGACCACATCTACACCGATCTGGATGCCGATGAAGACGGGACCGTGCGCTGCTCGCTGCTGGATGCCCGGGAGCGCGTGGAGACGATCGTGGAATTCGACGTCGAAGAATTCCCCGAGGTGGTAATCTATACCGCTCCGCCGCCCAGACAGGCCATCTGCATCGAGCCCTATACCTGCCCCACCGATGCCTTCAACCTGGCGTCGAAGGGTATCGATGCACATCTGATCCGCCTCCCAGCCGGCCAGTCGATCGATTGGACCATGAGGGTCAGGGCGCGTTACGCGTGAAGAGGGCGTAGGGGCGAAGGGTCGGGGCATGGGGCTCGGGGCTGATGCCTGAGTCCGGCACGACCTTCCAGGTATCTCGGAATCAGGGAATGCCGGGGGACGGAATCGAACCGCCGACACGAGGATTTTCAGTCCTCTGCTCTACCGACTGAGCTACCCCGGCAGAAGAAGCTGGTATTGTACCAAAAACTCTCCCCCTTGCAATCGACCTTCGAGCAGGGAGCGGTGAACCGGGTGAACGTACTGCAGCCTACTCGCGGCCTCGCGGATTTGCTATCCTGCGGACTCACGATCAAGGAGTTCGAAACCCATGAAGCAAGTGATCAATCCAGCAGACGGTCCTGCCCCTGCCGGGCCATATTCTCCGGGGATCAAGGCCGCGGGGCTGGTGTTCCTGTCCGGACAGATTCCCATGGATCCCACCACCGGGGAGATCGTTCGAGGCTCCATCGAAACCCAGACCCGCCGCGTCCTGACCAACGTCGGCATGCTCTTGAAGGCTGCCGGCAGCAGTTTCGACAAAGTGGTCCGGGTGGGGGTCTTTCTCTCCGATCTCAATCACTTCGAAGCCATGAACGGAGCCTATGCCGAGTTCTTCGGAGAGTCCAAGCCGGCGCGCACCACCGTGGAGGTGGCGCGACTCCCCAGGGACGTTCAGATCGAGGTCGACGTCATCGCGCTGGCTTGACGGCAGATTTCTCTGCGGCGGTCGATTAGAAATCCCCTCCAAAAAAAAAGGCGGAGGGTAACTCCGCCTTTGGCTCCGGCCGGATTCGGATCCGGGCGCTGGAGCCCCATCTATTGATCAAGCCCCGGGGCCGGAAGCCCCGGGGCGCTCTCCGAGGAAGAACTTACTGCACCGAAACCTGGATCTGGCGTGGCCGAGCTTCCTCGCGCTTCGGCAACGTCAGCGTCAGCAACCCGTTCTTCAGATTGGCGCTGATCTTCTCCGCGTCAACGGTGGAGGGAATCTGGAAGCTTCGGAAAAACTTCCCGTACCAGCGCTCCACTCGCCGGTACTCTCGTTCCTCGGTCTCTTCGAATTTCCGCTCACCGGAAATCGCGAGCAGGTTGTTGTTCACCGAGATGTCGATTTCGTTCTTTTCGAATCCGGGCACCTCGACGGTGAACACCAAGTCGCCCTCGGTTTCGACCACGTCAACCGCGGGGCTCCAAGTGCTTCCAACCTCTTCCCAGTTTTCCCTCGTCCGCGCAGGCCAATTGGGGAAGAAACGGCTGAACGTATCCTGCATGTCTCGCAGTTCCCTGAAGGGATTGATTCGTACCAAGTTCATACTCATTACCTCCTATTGAGAAATATATTTAGTTATCTAGTTTTCCTCGACTGCGCAACTCAAGGAAGTTTCCATTCATTTCGCAGCCACTTTCTTCATAAGATCGCCAAGTGTCTTTGTCAAGCCCGAGTGAGTCTGCCTGGAGTCACTCGTGGCCCACTCAGCTCTCACCACCCATCGATCGGTTTTCTTTTAAAATGTGGTTGGGGCGTTGTCAAGGAAACCGAACAGTCCGCAGATCGGCTCGGATAGACATATGTGTTTCTCGTAACTATATCTTATAAGATGGCTTGGTTGCCGTGTCAAGTGGGGCGCTGCTATCATGGCAGCATGCGCAAGGTATACCTCGACAACAACGCCACCAGCCCGGTCGATCCGGCCGTGGTGGAGGAAATGACGCCGTATTTCGTCGAGGACTTCGGCAATGCGTCGTCGATCCACACATTCGGACAGCGCGCCCGGGCCGCCACCGAAGAAGCGCGCGGGCGGGTGGCTCGGGTGTTGGGCACCAAGCCGGGCGAAATCGTATTCACCTCGGGCGGAACTGAATCGGACAACACTGCGGTTCGTGGGGTGGCCTGCCAGTTACGGTCGCGCGGCAATCACATCGTCACCACACAGGTGGAGCATCCCGCCGTGCTGAGCACCTGTAAGTCCCTGGAAAACGAAGGCTTTCGAGTCACCTACTTGGGAGTCGACCGGGAGGGTCGAGTCTCGCTGAGCGATCTGGAGCAGGCGATTTCCCCGGAGACCGTTTTGATCTCGGTGATGCATGCCAACAACGAGGTCGGAAGCATCCATCCCATCGGGCAGATCGGAGAGATGGCTCGTTCTCGGGGCATCGTCTTTCACACGGATGCCGTTCAGAGCGTTGGAAAGATCCCGTTTGGGGTGGACGAACTGCAGATCGACCTGCTTTCGATCTCCAGCCACAAGCTGCACGGGCCCAAAGGCGTGGGGGCCCTCTACGTTCGATCGGATGTCCCCATGACCCCGTTGATGCTGGGGGGGTCGCACGAGCGGCGGCGCCGAGCCGGGACGGAGAACGTGCCCGGAATCGTGGGACTGGGAAAGGCCATGCAAATCGCCCAGGATCGAATGGAAGATTTCAATCAGCGTGTGCAGGCTTTGCGGGACCGCCTGGAAACGGGCATCCTGGGAACGATTCCGGACACCGTGGTCAACGGTGGGACCGGGCGGCGCATGCCCCACGTCAGCAACATCAGCTTTCTGGGCCTGGAGGGGGAAGCCCTGCTGATTGCTCTGGATTTTCAGGGAATCGCTGTCTCGACGGGGGCCGCTTGCTCGTCGGGCTCGCTGCAACCTTCCCATGTCCTGCAGGCGATGCACCTGGAGCGCTCTCGAATCCAGGCTGCGATCCGCTTCAGCCTCAGCCGCATGAGCACCCAGGAAGATGTCGACTACGTGCTGGAAACACTGCCCCAGACGGTCCAGCGAATGCGCGATACCAGCCTGGAACGACTGCGCTAGCAGGCCGAGCGAGCTCTTCCTCGAATTCCACCCTTATCTGAGGAACCCGGAGGGGAAGGAGGGAAGGCTGGCGTAGCCATCCTGATCCACCGCCTGAACGCCGAAGAAGTGGTTGTCGACGATCACGCCCTCCAGTCGATGCTGGGTAGCCTTGCCGACGAAGACGCTGCGTTCCCAGGTGGGTGAGTCGGTGGCACGGATCAAAATCTGGTAGCCGGCCAGGTCGGCGGCGCTGACGGCGTCCCAGGCAAGCGTGGTGTGGTAGTCGACGGCACCCTTGATGCGGACGTTCCGGGGTGCGGACGGCGCATTGGCCAGACTCGCCAGGACGGCGGCATTGATGCGGCAGATCTGGGCAGCGTACGAGGCGTCGAAGTACTCGGGCAGGTCACCGTATTGAATCCCGTCCTCGACTCGAACGTCCTGGTGCTGGCGCCTGTAATTCTCGAACGTCTCCGAGATTCGGACCGCCGGATAGCCCTGGGCTGTGAAGGCGGTGTGGTCGCCGCCACGGCCGAAGCGGTCCCGCCGGTAGATCAAGTCGACGCGGAAACCGGGCACGTACCGCTCTCCCAGCTCTTTGACGTACCGGGCGAGCTGGCGCGACGGCCCGTCCACTTCTCCCCCGGCTCGCACCCGGAAGCGGGCCGCCTCCTCGGTTTCGCCACTCGGCACGCCTTCCGAGAAGACGCGCAGGGAGGTGTCGCTGCGATGCCCTCCTCCCCCCTCGGAGTTCCCCACGATGTCGTTGGTGATCATGGCCTCGACTTCTCGGTCCTGCTGCCGGGCCTGGGCTGCCCAGTGGCGGCTGCCGATCAGCCCCATCTCTTCGGCGGTGAAGGCGATGAAGACCAGGGACGCATCGAACTGATGCCCGCTCAGAACCTGTGCCAGTTCCATGGTCACGGCGGTCCCGGATGCGTCATCGACCGCTCCAGGAGCCCGGCTTTCGGGGTTCTTGGCGTCGGAGGCCCGGCTGTCGTAGTGACCGCTCACCAGGATCAAGCGGTCGGGCTCGGAGACACCCGGCAGGACCGCCACGACGTTGGCGAGTCGGAGCTTCTTGCCGTCCAGCCGCTCCAGTTCCTCCTCCCACTCGTCCAGCTGCACTTGAAGAGCTGGTTGTTTCTCGAAATGCTCTCGAATGTAGCGAGTCGCCTCCCAGATACCCTGGCTGCCGACGTGGCGGGAATGGATTCCTGCCAGCCTTTCGACATGGGTCTTCAAGCGTTCCGGTGAAATCTCCGAGAGCAACTGGGGAATCTCATCGCCGGCCTGCGGCGCTGAGCGCAGCATTTGAACCAGGCCCGGCGAGGACACCAGGACCAACGCCGCCGAGACTCTGAGCAGAAATTGGTGGGAAATCATGCTTCCGCCTCCAGATTCGTTCGTCTCTCACCGCTATGAGTGGACCCAGATTATGGGACGCGGTGCCCCATTCGTCAAAGGAGACCCGTCACAGAAATGGGCAAGGGCAGGGGCAAGGGCAGGGGCAAGGGCAGGGGCAAAGGTGTGGGCAGGGGGTGGGGGCATCTTGTGATGCTGTCGAAACCGCCGGAGAGATCAACCGATCAGAAGCCGGAGTCACACTCAGGCCTCGGGCCTTTCACCCGCGAGAATGGGGAGGAGTCGTTGCAGGGCCTGGGCCAGAGTCTCCAGGTTGTCGTCGAGCTTCCGCCAGAAATCCCTCAAACTCGATTCAGCGGTATCGGAGACGACCTTCACGGCCAGCGCGGGGACGCCGAACTGGTGAGCCACCGCCAGGGCCCGAGCACTCTCCATGTCACAGACGCAAGCAGAGTGGCGCTGCCACAACTCCGCTCGCCGCCGGGGTCGCAGAACCGGGCGCCGGACGGTCAGGCCGGGCTCGTCGAGCGCCCAACCGGCACTCCGGAGGCGTTCCAGCAAGGCTGCATGGGCGGGAATCTCCCGGCCGTCTTCCAGCTTCCAGCTCCGGGGACAGACCACGGTTCCCAGCTGCAGGCAGGGATCGAGTTGGCCCGCCGTCCCGGCGAAAACGAACAGATCGGGCCGATTGCGATCCAGATATCGCCGCAGTCCCGCGGCGGTGCGCCTCTGGCCGAATCCCGTGGTGAGCAGCTCGACTCGGGGAGCCCGCAGGCAATCCAGGCGGCGGGTTTCACGCTGCAAGGCGCAGCCCACTAGGATCAGATTCACTCTGCGATTCTACAGTCAGAAATGAGAGAGCCGCAGAAAAGGGCCCGTTGGCGGTGCAATCGAGGAACTGGGGCCGAGCGGGTCAATGACGCTGCGGACTGGCGCCGGGATCTCCTTGCCCGGTGCCCTCACATCCAATCGATCTCGACACTGCCGAGCAAATCCTGAAACGCTTTGGCCAGGTGCAGATCGCCTTGAATATCCACCTCGAGATTCACCGTATCCGTCGCCCCCCCAGCCAGGCGGGTCAGCGCAAACGGCGTTGCACGAATCACGACGTCCGGCGCAGC
>JBFKLX010000253.1:0-7424 GCA_041630155.1 Acidobacteriota bacterium | reverse complement strand
TCTACTCAGGGGCCGAAGCCCCTTTTCGCGTTCGACTTGCATGTGTTAGGCACGCCGCCAGCGTTGATTCTGAGCCAGGATCAAACTCTCAGATTGAACTTGAACCCGTTTCCAACGCTCTGCCTAGTTGTCAAAGATCACTTGCTGCGGCACAAGACACTGCGCCCTGCTACCGGCAAAACACAAGTATAAGGAAAAGCTGCGGGGTTAGTCAAGTGCGCCGGACGCCCTCTCGACCCACTGGACTCGCCGAAGCAAACGGGTTTCGGGTACGGTCCAAGAAGGGTGCACAGCACACTTCTCGTGAGAGCCCGCACCGGAAGCGGACCGTCTGGTGCGGCTCTTCGCCGAGCAGCGGAGCAGTCGTTTCGACGTCTTCTCTCACCCCAATCATCTGGACCTCTTCTTCGACGCCGGCCCCACCGGCGCGAGAGCCATTTTGGGGAGTATGGGTCCGCCCCTGGCGGTGGCGCTGCTGGCTTCGGGCATGGCGGCCCGGAGGGCCACATGCGAACCGATCCGGTTCAAGTGATCCGCCATTCGTGAGGAGCTGCGGAAGGCCCCCTCATCCTGGCGGACTCACTCCTCAATTGATGAGGGTGCGGGGTTTGGAGTAAGGCTCGTTGAGATACTTCTGGGCTTCGGCCTGAGCACCGTTGTAGTCGATGCCGCTGTTGACCGCCTTGGTGTATTCGGCCAGGGCCCGCTGGCGCTGGCCCAAGATGTCGTAGATCTTGCCCAGGTGGATGTGCGTCCAGGTTTCCACCCATTCCGGTTGCAAGTCGCCGTTGAGGGAGTCGCGAAAGCTGTTGGCAGCATTACTGTAACTGTGCTGCATGAAGAAAGTCTCACCCAGCCGGTAATGGGCCAGGCTGCTTCTTGGAAACAAAGCCTTGGCCTTCTCGAACTCACGGATCGCTGAGACGAATTCCCCCTGGGCCTGGTACTCCTCGCCCAGGGCAATGTTGACGGCCACCTGCATCTGCTCGGAATCGCGCAGGATCTTGCCGTTGGGATCCAGTGCGATCTTGATGGGCATGGTCTGGGTGGTCAAATCGAAGGTGGTGTTCTTGCCCACGATCGAGAGGTGCTTCTCTTCGGGCTGTCCTTTGGTCTCGACCAGCAAGTCCAGCGGCATTCGGAAGAGTTCGAGGTCCTGGTTGATCTGCCCCCGCACCCGAAAACTGCCGTCGGCCCGTTTGTACACGCTGTACTCGACCCGGAACTCGGGAATCCCGACCGACTCCACCCACTGCAGAAAGAACCAGTTGTAATCGTCGCCGGTCTGCTGGTTGACGAACTGCACGAATCCCGGAGTGTCCACCGTCTGGCCGGCCCGCTGTTGGTACCACTGGGAGAGGATGGCGTGGAACTGGTCGGGCCCGACCAGCTGGCGCAGCATGTACAGCACCCAAGCCCCTTTCGCCATCACGATCGACTCGTACTGGGGGGTTCCGGGATCCAGCTGCACACCCTGGATCATGGGCGCGCGCTGTTCGTATTTGAGGGCTTGTATGGCCAGGCGAGCCAGTTCGGTCTGGAAACGGTCGGCCTGCTGGGTTTCGACGTAGCGCAGAGCGGCGTAGGTGGCGAAGGCGTCCTGCAACCACACATCGCTCCCGTTGTTCACATAGAGATTGTACCCCCACCACTGCAGGGCCAGCCGGCGTGCCAGGTCGAGCGAGGAAGGCGCGCCCGGGCGGAGCGTAGCGCTGTCGAGCATCACCAGGCCCCAGGCGCCGGTGCTGGGAAGCTGGACGTTGCCGACGTCGACCAGATTCAACTCCGGCAGCTGGAGTGGGCCGTAGTTTTCGGTGAAATACTGGACCATCCGCCCCAACTGGTCAGCCAGCTCCCCGAAATCGCGTTGGGTCGTTTCGGTCACGAAAAATGTGAGCGGAACGGGGCCCTCGTCGAACGTCTGGCGAAAGTAGCGCTGCACCGAGACAGGCAGGCCGGTCAGGGGCTTTTCGGAACGCCAGTGGAAAATTTCACTGATTCCCACCGTCTCAATGGACTCCAGCCGCCCCGGAGCAACCACGGTCATCCCCAGAGGCACGGTGACGCGCAGATCCACTGTGGCCGCGTCGACCGCCAGCTGATGGGCGGGAAACCAGAGGCCCTCGGACAGGAGCAGAGCGCGCTCGGGAGTCACCACCGCTCGTTCGATCCGGGGAGTGTCGTCCAGGTAGGCGTACTCCTCGCTCTCCAGAGTCCCGTCGAACTCGAATTGGAGCGTTCGCTGGTCCCCCGCCTTGAAGGCTTGATCGGCCCGAACTCTCATGCGGCTGCTCTTGAAGTTGTCGAAACTGGGCGTGAGGATCGTCCCTTCCTCGTCGGTGACTTTGATCAGGCTGACCCGATTGTTCAGCTCGAAGGGCACCGAGATGGAATCTTCCTGCACTAGAAACTGGGCTCGTGCCTTGCCTCGGAGGTAACTGTTCTCGGGAATCAGCTCCACCTCCACGTCGTAGTGCTGGACGTCGATACGGGCCGCTGGCGTGGCGGCGTCCTGTGCGAGCAGCGCCGGACTGCTGATCAAGGCTGCGAGTAGAAAGACTTTCCGCATCATCGACTGAATACCATCCTTTGGAATTTCAATTGTACGCCGGGACGTCTCGCCTGCGCGTCGCGACTTCCCAACAGTTTCAGATGCAATTCACGGCTTTTGTTTCACTAGCTTCAGACGCCGCGGCTCGTGCAAAGGCTTCAAAACCGGCGAGACCGAGGCCTTCCCGGTGAAGGGATCGGCGGGCCGGCTATCTCGGGGCTTCACGAGTCTCCTCCAGACTCGACACCATCCTTCAGGATCTCGAGGATATGGCGAGCGGTTTCGGGATACGCCTGGCGGCGCTCCAACTTCTCGGCTGCCCCTCTGAGTTTTTGTTTCACCTGGTTGAGTCTTCCGGGCTGGGTCAGCAACCGCTCCAGATATTCGCTGATGGCCCGGGGCTGGGCCTGGTCCTGCACGAATTCGGGAGCGATGTTTTCACCAGCCACCAGGTTGGCCAGGCAGAAGCTCTGGGTGGCGACCCAGGGCCGCAGCAGCCGGTAGCTCAGAGAGGACATCCGGTAGACCATGGCGAAGGGCACCTCGAGGATCAACGCCTCCAGCGTGGAGGTGCCGCTCTTGACCAGCGCACAGTCGGCCGCCGCCAGGTGTCGCGGGGATTCTCCGGGCAGCACTTCCATGGGAGGCAGCGGGCCCCGGCGGTCCCGCCAAGCGTCGATCTGCTGCAGCAGCCAGGCAGGCCCGAGTCCGGGCGCGCGCAGCACCCTGAACCGGCAGGGGACACGCCGGAACAGCTCTGCTGCTGCCGACAGCTGGATGGGCAGGATCTGCTCGACCTCTTTTCGCCGAGATCCCGGCATCAGCGCCACCAGCGGCAGGCCCCCAGGCCGCTTCTTCTCCTCTGCCAGCGCCTCGCGCCGGAGCTCCGCAGTCGGGTTGCCCACGAAATGGGCCCGGACCCCTCGGCTGCGGTAGAAACCCTCCTCGAATGGGAAGATGACCAGCATCCGATCCACGTAACGGCGAATCAGTTCCACGCGCGACGGACGCCAGGCCCACACTTGGGGTCCGATGAAATAGCAGATCGGCACGCCCCGCTTGGCCAGGGATCGCGCCAGCCGCAGGTTGAATTCCGGAAAATCGACCAGCACGGCCAGATCGGGCCGGCGCCGATCCACCTCGCTCAGGAGCTTTCGATAGAAGCGCAGATAGCCGCCCAACTGGGCGAGCGCGGCCAGTGGCCCGATCGCGGCCAGCCCGGTCACATCCTGGAGACATTCCAGTTGCTGCCCGACCATTTCGGGGCCGCCGCTGCCGAACCATTCCACGAGAAGGCTGGGGTCCCGCCTGCGCATGGCCTCCATGACCCGCGCCATGTGACGCTCGCCTGAGGTTTCACCGGTTACCACCAACACCCGGCGGCGCCGTGGACTCATGCTCTCTCCGAATCAGGGAATGCGGGACTCGATCCAACCGCCGCCCAGCACCCGGTCGCCGTGGTAGAAAACGGCGGCCTGACCGGGAGTGACCGACATCTGCGGTCGCTGAAAGAGGACCTCGGCCTGCCACCCGCCCGAAGCGGCATGCAGCCGCACCCGGGCGGGGGCCTGGGCGTGCCGGGACCGGATCTTGACCTCAGCTTCCAGGGGCTCGCGGGGGACCCGATCGGAAACCCACGAGACCCGGGTCGCGCGCAGGCCCTGGCAGAAGAGGTCTTCGCGATATCCGGCCACCACGGCGTTCCGCTTCGGGTCGACGCGCAAGACGTACAGGGGCCGGGGGTGGGCGATTCCCAGTCCGCGGCGCTGACCCACGGTGAAGTTGAAGATCCCGGAGTGCTCGCCCAGCCGCGTGCCGTCCTGAAGAAGAATGGGGCCGGATTGGCTCTGCCGCTCGAGGATTGGGAGAAAATCCACATTCACCTCGCCGGCATGGCGCCGAATGAACCCTGCATAGTCCCGATCGGGTACGAAGCAGATCTCCTGGCTGTCCTGCTTGGAAGCCACGGCCAGGCCGCTGGCCCGCGCGATCTCCCGAATCTCCGACTTCTCGAAGCCGCCCACCGGGAAGTCGATCTGCGCCAGCTGCCGCTGGTTCAACTCGAACAGGTAATAAGCCTGGTCCTTCGACTCGTCGCGTCCCTTGCGCAGGACGTACTCGCCGTCCTCGCGCGCCACTCTGGCGTAGTGGCCGGTGGCCACCCGGTCGAACCCCACCTGGCGGGCAAAATTCAACAGCCGGTCAAACTTCAGGAAGGTGTTGCAGAGGGTGCAGGGAAGCGGCGTGCGTCCGGCGAGATAACTGCCAATGAACGGCTCGATCACCCGCCGCTCGAATTCCTCCTCCAGGTTGAGAACGTAAAAGGGGAAGCCCAGCCGCTCGGCCACCCGGCGGGCGTCGTAGACATCGTCCAGGGAACAGCAGCGTCCCATCTGCGGCCGTCCGCCGCGGGTCGGATTGCGGCGGTAGTCCCAGAGCTGCATGGTGCAGCCCACCACGCGGCGCCCCTCCCGCTGCAACAAGACCGCAGCCGTGGAGCTGTCGACGCCACCGCTCATGGCGACCAGCACCCCGTCGTTTCCGTTCCCACTGCTACTCATATCTCAAGGGACGCCGAGGACCAGAGAATGTTTCGGGAAACGAGCCGCAGTGCCGAAGCGGGGAGCCGCACCGCGTAAGGCTCGATCTCGCCCACCCTCGCTTCGTAACGCCGCTCGATGTCCTCTCCCGTGGAGACCCAGTAGCGCTTCAGCTCGTGGAGTCGGTCTTGGATGCCCGGGAGGGCGCTCAATTCCCAGTCGGCGGGCGAGATGGTGCTCACCGACGGTTCGTCCGAGACGAACCACCCACTCACCTCTTCCCGAATCTGGGAAAAGCAGCCCTTGACCTGGTTGCGGGTGCGGGAAGCCAGCTTGTCCTCCCAGCCTTCCGCCTCGATACTGCGCAGCGCTCGACTCTCGAGATCGACTACCCTGTGCAGCAGCATCTCGCTCAGCCTCCTCAGTTCCTGGCCCCGTTCCGCGCGGACCGCCTCCCGACAGGTTTCCAGAAATTCCTGCTCTGTTTCCTGCAGGCGGGAAAACAGCCCCAGGGCGGGATTCCTCCACAATTCGACGTGATAGTGCGACAGGAGATAGTCGATCAGAGACTGGTCCGCATGCTCCGGCCATGCCGCTGGCCCGGGCGGCTCACAAGTCGTGAGATCTTCCTCTGCCACCCGGTGCACCATTCCCTCGGTCCAGCCGAGCTGCTCGGCACCCTGAACCCACTCGGCGGCAAAGAAGGCATGGTCCGCCACTCGGGCCCCGGAGCGGACGTCCTGAAAGTCGATCTCGACCTCGATCAGCAGTGCGGGCCGGGCTGCAACCGGGGCATTCCGCAGCGAAAAATGCCGCAAATGCGCCTCCCTCCGAAACTTGAAGCGCCTGAGTATAGCATGGGGCTTAGTTGGGGCTCAGAGCGTAGGGCGTAGGGCTTAGGGCGTGGGGCTCAGGGCTGTGGGTCGGTGGGCCGTGGGCTCGAGTTTCGAATCCTTGCCCTTGCCCTCCCCTTGCCTTTGCCTTTGCCTCGGTGTTTGAGGGGCGCAGGGAGCTGGCTGGCCAAACCTGGAACTTGGCGCTTGGAGCTTGGAGCTTCCGCGGCGCGGCCCCACAGGGCCGCGCACGGAGTTTGGGATGGGAAAGTTTCAGGCCGCAACGCTGAGGCGCCGCTTCAGCTCTTCCCGGCCATAGAAGAGCCTGGACTTGACGGTGCCTTCTGCGACCTCCAGTTGCTCGGCGATCTCGCGGATCGTGTAGCCTTCCAGATCGTGCAGGCGAACCACGTCCCGGTGCTTCTCGCCCAGGCGGTCCAGTGCCCGCCAGACCCGCTGAGAGTTCTCATTCTGGCGGGTACGTTCGTAAGGCGTCGCGGTGCGGGTATCAGGCAGCAAGGCCTGTTCGGAAATGTCTTCGTCGGTGCGCTGGGAATGCTTCTTGTTCTTGCGCAGGATCTCCAGGCATACGTTGACCGTGATGCGATTGATCCAGGTGCCCAGCTTGGAATCCCCACGAAAGCGGTCCGCCGCCCGGTACACGTTCAGAAAGGTCTCCTGCAACGCGTCTTCGGCGGACTGTTCCTCCTTCAAGATTCGCAGAGCCGTGCGGAAAATCTTGGGGCGAAACCGCGAGAACAATTCATGAAAGGCCATCTCTTCCCGGTTCTGAACTCGATCGACGAGTGTGGCCTCCAAAGGCGCGACGGTGGCGATGTAGCTTCCCATTTGTCTTCGGCAACCTCCGCCACCGATTACAGCACCTCCCGTGCCAAAGCAGTCAAATCATTTAAAATCAATAGCTTATTGATTTACCTGGATTTCTTGGTGTAAATCTTTTTTACACCAGCAGCGGAGTGAAACCGGGCCAAACCCAAGCCTCGCAAGGTTGTTCGTATCTGTTAACAGATTTGACTGGAAGTGTTAAATACTTTTACGATTTGGTGCGCCCCGTCACAACTTTAGGGTACCTGAGGCCAGAATCGGGGAGCTGAGCCCGGAGAGAATGGAGCACGGATCTGGATCTCGAGGTTCGTTTCACATGTGCGAGTTCCCCGCCCGGGGCGTGGGGCTTTCAGGCTTTTCCCCCCTCAGGCTTCGTACTGCTTGAGCTTGGCGATAACCGTCTGGCGCGAGATTCCCAGGGTCTGTGCGGCCCGGCTTTTGTTGTGGTCGTGGGCTTGCAGTGCGTCCAGAATGAGCCGTTTTTCCAGGGCGGCGAGCTGTTCCTTCAGTCCGGCGTTGGGTCCGGCGGCAGTTTCCGGATACCGGATGCGCTCGGACAGAGCCGAAGGGGGGACGGGTTGGCCGGACTCGCTCAGAATCGCCAAACGTTCCACCTCGTTCTCCAATTCCCGGACATTGCCGGGCCAGGAGTAG
>JBFKLX010000252.1:0-7522 GCA_041630155.1 Acidobacteriota bacterium | reverse complement strand
CGCCAACGGCGCCATGGGACAGTTCGAAGTCAGCTGGGCGTTCCGTGGAGGAATGGACCTTCGCGACGAAGTCTCAGGCACCGAAGGCACCATCTGGCTCGACCATTTCCTGAGGACCGGCATGGAGGTGTTCACGGCCGCCGGCGAAGGCGGCTACGTGGCTGAAAAGGCGGAAACCGACAAGGGCTGGCTCTTTCCAGTGGGCGACGAGATCAACGAGCTGGGCTACAAGGACATGTTCGTCGACATGTTGGACGCCCTGGACGAGGGCCGCAAACCCGGCGAGACGTTTTACGACGGATATATCGTCAACGTGTTGATCGATGCCTGCTACCGCTCGGCACGATCCAAGCGCTGGGAGCCCCTCGAATTCGACGTTTGGCGCGGCAGCGACGAGGCCAAAACCGGCAGGCCGGCGGCCGCCGAGATCGACCAGGGGACCGTCCTGATCAAGAAAGAACGCATGCCCGACGGAAGGACCAAGCTGATCTTCAAGGAGAAGCACACCGGGCGCATTCTGGAAAAGTTCGAAGACTGAAGCGACACCGAAAACCCCGCGCTTTGAAAGCCGGCGAAGAGTCGGCTGCGCGCTTGCCTGGCAAAGGTGGAAAACAAGTCGGGCTCAGAGCCCACTTTCTCCGCCGCGCCTCATTCCCGTGTTGCCCGAACCACTGTCAGCCGTATCACGGGCAACCCATGAGCAGAGGCCACGAAGTGGTCGGTCAAGTCCCGTCTGCGGGACGTCACCCGTCTGGGCCACACGCCGTCAGGGCGTGCACAAACTGCCAATATAGTCGCCGCTCGTGCTGCCTGCCGCGGCGTCGAACTGACCGCGCAATCGGATCTGCCCGGTGGCGCCGCTCGCGTTGCCGGTACCCCCGTCGAAGGTGATCAGCGACGCGAATCCCCCTTGACCCGGCGGCAAATCGATACTGCCCGTGTCGGTGCCCAGCAACTGGTCGCCGCTCTTCAGGAAAATCTGGCTCTGCCCCGCAAAGAACAGAACCGTCGGGACTCCCCCGATGAGGTCGGACGGAAGGGCAGCAGTCATGACGAACTGGTAGTTGCCCTGAATGCCGCCCCAGACTCGCCCGGCAGTGCAGAAGGCGTTGGGATCCGCGGGACAGTGCCCCTGTCCGGGAGGGACGAGCAGGGCCTCGAAGTGTCCGATCACGGGTTTGCAGCCCGTTTGGCCGAGAACCGGAACCATGGCGGCCGTCAGTGCGAGAAGAGATGCGATCATGAACGGAAACAATCGTCTCATAGCGCCTCCAGTGCGTTGGGACGATCCTACCAATGCGATCAGCCCTTTGACAAATCTCTCCCATCAACAGGCGCCTCGGGAGACGACCGCCGCTCAGGTTTTGCACGGCCTGGTCGACGCCTCACCCGCTTCCTGCGCCCAGACAGAAACGGTTCGGGCAGGCAGTCACGAGCCGAACCACCGAACCCACTGCGAACAGGGAAAGGCGATTCTCGTTGCGCCCCCGTTAATTACTGTCAGAATTGTTTTTTTCGTAGTGTCCTTTTTTTGTTCACTCTCTCCTCAACTTGTGCCAATATTGGACTCACTGGGGCGATTCCTACCATTTGAAAACCCAATCCGCTGATCGGATGGGAAAGGAGGCTTGCAATGAGAGACTCCTGGATCCGTAGGTCGTGGACTCTTGGGGGGCTCTGGGCCGTCCTGCTGGCTGGCGCCGCCCTGGTGCAGCCGGTCCGGGTGGAAGCCCAACCCGCCAAACCTTTCACTCTGGCGGGGGCGGTCGGAATCCCCGGTGGAGGAGGACCCGGCGCTCCTCCCTGCAACACCAATCCAGCCTACCTGCAACCGGTGCTTCTGTTTCACTTCCTGGGCAGGCAGCCGCTGCAAGCGCAGCCCGCCATTCCTCCCTGCCCCGCTTCGCTCGTGAACGACCCGATCTACGTGACGTTCAACCACCGGGGAGAGCTGTTCGTCGGCAACCGGCACGGGAATCAACCGGGCATGGGAAGCATTGCCAGGTTCGTGTTCGACAGTGCCGGCAATCCGGTGCCCAATGGCTCGATCACGGACCCTGCACTGAACGCCGTGCACGGGCTGGCCTTCAGCCCGAGAGGCGAACTGTTCGCCGCCAGTGTCTTCGGGAGCATCTCCCGCTTCCAGTTCACTCCCCATGGAGACGCCATCCCGAACGGGACCATTGCAAACGGGATGTCCAACATCGCACTGGCGTTCGATCGGAAGGGTGAACTCTTCGCCACCGCCTCCGACAGCAACGTCTACCGCTACCTCTTCGACCGCTCCACCGGCACCGCTATCCCCAACGGATCGTTCCACGTCCCCGGATCCTGTTGCCTCCACGGTCTGGACTTCAATCATCGAGGGGAGCTCTTTGTCGGCGACATCGGCACGGACACCGTATTTCGATTTCTCTTCGACGCGGCGGGCAATCCCGTCCCCAACGGCTCTCTGGCCGTCTGGGGAGGACCGATCGGGGTCGCTTTCAGCCCGCCCGGCGAGCTGTTCGTGTCGAGCCACTTCAGCGGCGGGATCTCACGGTTCGCCTTCGACGGACGCGGCAACCCGATGTTAAAGGAGTTCACGCCGACGCCCCAGATGGGCGGCGTGGCGGTCTTTCCGGCTCACCCGTAAGGCCCGGGACTCCTCGCGGCGCGAGGATCCCGGTGCTCGGCTGTGCGACTGGCGTGGAAGACTGGTCGGAAGCACGTGCGCTGGAGCCGAATCCCTACCCAGCCGGGCCTTGCTCTGCGGCCGACTGGACTCGCTCCTGCCTCTGCGAGCATTGCAGGCTTGGCGCCGAGCCCGCCGGTCGGTCGGCAGGCTTGTGATACAAATAACAACAAGGAGGCACCGACATGGCAGATCTGCCGCCGCCGCAACTTTTCGGAAGAGCGCTGCGCATCCTGGCTGGCCTGGCCTGCTTCGTGGGGGCCTTCCTGGTCATCGACCTGCCCGCCGATGTGGGAGAGCTGGTGGGAGCCGCCGCCCTGGCTTTGCTCGGCCTCTCCTTCGTGGTGGGAGGGCTGCTGGCCAACCCCGGCTGCGAGCTGACCGCCCTGCCCAATCTGGTACTCGAAAAGAAACGACATTTCTTCTGACTGGTCTTTTCGCCCTTGGACAGGGCGGAGGCATGGCTCAGGGAAAGGGTGAAACGTTGAAGGCGGCGTTCCTCCACGGCTTGGCCTCCCGCACTTCACCACACTAAGCAGGCCTGCAGCTTCCGGCTCCGAACCTGGAGCAGACTTTTCCAACTTCGGACAACCAATGCTCGCATCCACACTGGCTTGTTCGGTAGAACTTGCTCCACCCCAGTTCCGGTCCGAAAGACTAGGAACCGGGCACCGGCCTCATGAAGACAGAATCATCCAGGTCGACGTCGTGTTGGAAAGCATCCAATTCATGCTTCCACTCCCACGACAGAGTCTGCGCCGTGGAGTGAAACGTGTAGCGGACGGTCCACTCACGGGGCATCGCGAGCCCGGATTCATTTGCGAAGTTGCCGAAGTCTTCAGTCAGCCTGTGTCGGACGTTTCTGAGCCGTGCCGACTGAATCTCATTAGCTCCCAGGGGTGCTGGGGTGACCAAGACGTAGCTCGTCCTGACGTGATGGAAGGTCTCCGGATCGAAAAACAGGTGAATCCTGAGGCCTCCCTGCCCTCTCCTGGAGCGGTAGTCGATTCGATGCAGTCTTCGACCTTCTTCCTTCTTGAAACCGGCGTACCGGAGCTTCGGCCCACGGTTGTCGAGGTCGAAGAGCGGGTAGGCGGTGCTCAATACTCCACCCCAAAGACCTTCCCGCAGAATCACCGGATGAACGTGAAGGAAATCTCCCAGCGTCGATCGCTTGCCGGGACTCATGAAGGCTACCTCGGCTCTCTCCGGGCCGGCGAGAAAACGCTCGTGCTCGTAAGTGGAGGCATTGAAGAGCAAATAGTACGACATCTCGCTTGAGCGGGACACCAGGTAAAAAGGACCTTCCAGTGATGCCCTGCCCCCAACCAGGATCTGCAGACGGGCCCGGCCCTGGACAGCGGCTGTCTTCCGATCGACCGCAGTCTCCCCAACCGCGTTCAGATGTTTGGCGATCAATTCCGCGGCTTTCATTTCCTGGCCGGAAGCGAGCGGGAGCGAGAAAAGCATTGCAGCGGTGACCGCCACAGTCGCAAGAAAAGGCCAACTTCTCTTCATGGGACACTCCTCACCCCTGCTTCGCATCAAGGGTCGATTCAGCAGCGAGTCCAATATATCTCGCCGGGATGCCCTCATCCACTCCTTGCCGGCGTGGGAACACCGTTCCCGGTGGCGCAAGACCCGGTGAAAGGGAGGATCAGGGAATCAACCGGGTCACCAGACGAGGCAAATCCAGCATCGAAGTCCGCAGGCATTGGCCGGATGGGGCCAGGGTCAAGTCATCGAGAAGCACCGCGAGAACCTGGTGATTCCTGTGGATCAGTTGCCTGAAGAAGCACCCGAATCGGCGAGGCAGCGTTGCGCAAGAGCCGACTGAGGAGCAAAATCCTGGGTGCGAACGGTTCGAGATCCCCCGCCGAGCGGGGGCTCTGCAGGGAACTGGTTGCCGCTTACCCTCGATCTGGTGTCTTGGGTGTCGAGAAGAACGATCAGTTCCGGGGGCAAGTCACGGGTATGGCCCAAGCTGAAACGCACGAGACAACCAACACCAGACTCTTTTTGTGCCTGGTCTTGGTGGTAGTGATTGCGAGTCTCGTTGCCTCGCTGATCCAAAGCTCGGGTGGCCGGGTCCAGGTCCAGGACATTAAGATCCCAACTCAGAATGGGCAGTGGGTGGTCGCGGATTTGTTCAAGCCCAGGGCGGCGACGAGCGAGAACCCAGCCCCTTTGGTGGTTGTCGTTCCCGGCTTCCAGCGCTCCAAAGAGTCCCTCTCCAATATCGCACTGGAGCTGGCGCGCCGGGGATTCGTGGTGATCTCCATCGATCCCTACGCTCAGGGGGGCTCGAGCGCATCGATGAGCAGACGCGCGGCAACCACTGAGGGCTACGGGATGTTCGCAGTGGTGGACTATGCGGCGAGCACCTCGAACCTGAACTACATCGACAAGAGCCGGATCGGCGCGACTGGGCATTCTGCCGGTGGAAACGCCGCCATACGCGGTGCCAACTACTTCGGAAAAGAAGCCCTGAAAACCGGCCAGCCCAGCAAGCTCGACTCGGTCTTCGTTTCCGGTTATGTGCTCACGTTGACCGAGGAGGTCTTGAAGGATGTCCGCTCCAACGTGGGGATGAGTTACGCCTACTACGACGAGGGGGCCTATCGAAACGAACTGAAGAACGCAGACATGCGTCGCGCCCCCGAAGCGCTCCGCCTCGTGAACTCCGGCCTCTCTTCCGGGGCGCCGAAGCTCGAGGAAGTGAAAATCGGCCACTACTACGGCGATTCAGCCGAGAGAACCCTGCGCGTCGTACACAACGAGAGGGTCCTGCATCCCTTCCAACCCTATGACACCGAGGCGACAGCCAACCAGATCGAATACTTCGAAAGGGTCTTCGGTGTCGAGAGCGGCCTATCCAGCCGGGACCAAGTCTGGTACTGGAAGGAACTGCTGAGTCTGGTCTCGCTGATTTTGGCCATGGTCGCGCTGGTCCCTCTGGCAAGGCTCTTGCTGGAGATTCCCTTCTTCCAGCCCCTGGTGCAACCGATCCCCGAGGCCCTGCCCCCACCGCAGGGCAAAGGCAAGATCCTCTTCTGGAGCCTGTTCGCCGTAGGTGCCCTCGTCGCCTGCTTCTCCTACATCCCCATGTCGGAGCTGTCGCAGACGTTCTTCGTCGCCGCGTCCAGCCGGCAGCAGACGTGGTTCTTCCCGCAGCGGATGAACAATGCGGTGCTGCTGTGGGCGATCCTCAATGGCCTGGTGGGTTTCCTCCTGTTCCATCTGAGCTATCGCTACTACGGGAAGAATCATGGGATCTCGCCCGACATGTGGGGGGCAAGGATCAGCCGCCTGGAACTGCAGCGGACCTTCTCGCTCGCTTTGACCCTGTTCCTCTTTTACTTCCTGCTCCTCTTCGCGCTCTACTACTTCCTGCACGTGGACTACCGCTTCCTCTTCATGGGGGTGCGTGTCTTTCAGCCGGTAGAGCTTGTTCTCTTGTGCATGTACGCACCCTTTTTCTTCATCTTCTTCTTGTCCAACTCTCTGCGTGTCAACGGCTCGATGCGCATCGAGGGAGAGGCGGAGTGGAAGAGCATGCTCGTCGCCGGTATTGCCAACTCTCTGGGACTCATGCTCATCGTCATCGTTCAGTACACGACCTTTGCAGCGACCGGAACCGTTTACTGGACCGACGGCTGGCTCTACGTCAATCTGCTCTTTGCCGTTGTTCCCATGATGTTCGTTCTTCCCTACTTCAATCGCTACTTCTTTCGAATGACGGGAAGGATCTACCTGGGGCCGATCGTCACCTGCCTCATCTTCATCATGATCCTGCTCACGAATACGGTCTGTTATCTGCCGCTCTAGGAAGGCCTTTGGTTCCGAGAAGAGGCCAACTCATTGGAAACATCAGGAGAATCAGCCCCTTGACCGGGGTTGCGGCCAGCTCAGGAAACAGTAGATCGGGGGAGAGCGCGAGTTGGAAAGAGTGAGACAACCGTCGGCTCTTTCTCCGCCGACATTCGTCCCGGGACAAGGCAACTGACAATTGGGTCGGGATCGAGATGGAGTCGTGGCGTATTGCTGAGTCGCCCGTAGCTCAGAAGTCTCATCAACACGACGAGGCACGAGCATCCCTGCTCGTGATTCTCCCGGACCCCAAAAGTCCTGTCGATCCCCGCGGCATTGAGGTTTCCGAAAGTTCTCGCGGTTTGCGCTTTCTACTACCCTACCGAATCACCGCAATCTCTTTATAGTGCACCGTCTGGGGCTCATGGTGGTTCTGTACGCCGACATAGCCGAAGGCCGGCCGAGGGCCACGTTTCGGCTCATACCAATGCTGCCTCGGCGGCACCTCCTGCCCTTCGCGAAAATCGTTCACCAGCTCACCATTCAGATATACCCTGGTCCGCTCCGCGTCCAGCTGGATCTCCATCGTGTTCCATTCCCCCGGCGCCTTCTGCGGCTGCTTGGTGGCCGGGCTCAGGGAGTAGATGGCTCCGGTGGTGTGCCCGGACACGCCGTGTTCCTTCTGATGCTCAGAAAGCTCGTAGTCTTTCGGGAAGTTTTCCAGAATCTGGATTTCATAGCCCGAGTGGACAGCCTCCCAGGGGTCTTTCGGCGGCTCCGGAATGCGAATGAAAATCCCGGAATTGTCGTCCAAAGTGGTCGTGCGGTAAACCACTCGCAGCCTGCAGTCGCCGAGCTTCTCTCTGCTGTACCACAGCAGCCCCATGCCTCCTTCGGTCTTCAGCAGCCCGTCCTCGACATACACGCGTCCTTTCCCCACGTGGCTCCAGCCGTCCAGGTCCTTGCCGTTGAACAGTTGCACTGTTTTCTCCGCAGCAAGTCCGCTGCTGCAGATCAGAATCAAGACAAGAATTCTCG
>JBFKLX010000251.1:0-7607 GCA_041630155.1 Acidobacteriota bacterium | reverse complement strand
TCCATAAATACAGCGACGTATGTTGCGGGCGTTTCGAAGCAGCAGCCGGCCCCCGGACACCGAGTGGACCACCATGCTCCCAGGCGCCGGGCGGCTGCGGGTTCGCCCGCAACCCTTCGGGCGCACGGGGGTCTCGGGCGATCTCTTTGTCGTTCCTCGTCGACGATGCTCCGGCATCGCCTCCTCCTCTCTTCGCGACCTCGCCTCAAGAGCCCCGCCCGCATCCATCACCGTATTTACGAACCGGAGTACTAAGATCGAAGGCCCGACCAGTGTTGTAGGGTGCGATGAGGCCCGGCTCCAGGGATCGGAATGGTTCGTTCGGTTCCCTGACCGGGGTCCACCCTCTCCGCTCGACCGAGACCGATTCCGGCCGGTCAGAGGTCGCTCCTGGAGTCGGGCGAGATTCCATTGTGGCTCGCAGTCATCGTCATGCCGGGTTCGCGGCGATGGATGCCCAGAGACGACGAAATCGCGGGAAAACAGTAAGTCGATGCTCCAGTCCAGGGCCACGCGCAAGCGCCTGCCCCAGGTCGGCATCTTGAGGAGGTAGACGCTGCGCCAGAGGAACCAGGCGGCGAATCCCGAGACCTGGAAGCCGAGGATCTTGGCGACTCCCGTCCGGCAGCCTAGAGCCGCCAGATTTTCCGGGTCAGACCCCGATAATCAAGGCACTCTCAGAGGGGGCGATGCTTCAAGAGGAAAAATTCAGGGTCAGACCCCTAACACGACGTGTCGCGTCGGCTGGTGCAAGTTCGAACTTCGAACATCCCACTTCAGGCGACTACTTGTAAGCTATGGCTGCGCTAGCCGGCCCCGCCAGCGAGAGGATCTCGAAACGCTTGAAGCCCACTTCACCACACCACTGGCGGAAGTCCGCGCCGGTGTAATCGAACGCGTCGCCAAACTCGATGAGCATATTGAGCGACATCAGCAGGCCAAAGGCGTTCTCTCGCCGTGCGTCGTCGATCAGATTCTCGATTGCGATGAAGGCGCCGCCCTCCGGTAGCGCGTCATAGGCCTTCCTGATGAGGATCTTCTTCTTCTCGAGATTCCAGTCGTGGAGGATGTTACCCATCGTAACCACGTCGGCCTTGGGCAGGTCGTCTGCGAAGAAGTCACCGGAGACCACTGAAATGCGCTCGGTCATCCCCGCTGCGTCGATGTGTTTCTGCGCGTGAGGTGCCACCGGCGGCAGGTCGAAGGTCTTGAACGTGAGGTGTTCGTGCCGGGCGCCCACCAGGCGCGACAGCAGGGCAAGAGCGCCGCCGATGTCGCTCACGGTTTCGTACTTGGAGAAGTCGAATCTCTCGGCCAGCTGGAGAAAGTTGGCCGCTTGGAATCCCGTCATCGCAGCCAGGAACTCGCCGAGCTTGGCCTCGCTGGCGTAGAGCTCCTCGAAGATCGGTTTGCCATGAAGTTTCATCTCGTTCTGCGGTTGTCCCGTCCTGAGGGCCGTGCCCAGGTCGTTCCAGAACCCAAACAGGCGCGTGTTGAGCATCTCCGGCAATCCGCCGATGTACGACGGGCTTCTCTTGTTCAGGAACGCGGCCGTCTCCGGAGTGTTCTTGTACCGCCCTTGTGGTCCGTCACCGTCGCGCTCCAGAAACTTCAGCGCCACCAGCGCGTCGAAGAAGTCATAGGTTCCCCGCGGATGAAGCTTCAGCTGCCCGCCGAGTTGCGATGCCGTCATCGCCCCGTCCCCCAGTACAGAAAACAGATCGAACTCCACGGCTGTGAGCAACACCTTCGATGCCCAGAAGCCGGTCGCAGTCTGCATGATGTTACTCGGATCGAGTTTGTCGCTCATCGTTCACCTTTCTTGCTTGGGAAGCCAGCACCAGGCAGCCGCGAATCTTGCCGGGACTATTCCATGAACTCGGCTGCGACGCTCGCCCAGTCCGCCCTCTTATTGTGGCTCAGCTGGGGCAGCCACCTGTCATCAGGGGGTCACCTGTGTAAGCCTCGGCAAGTCTATCATCCGTCCTGACAGCATTGCGCTGTGTCGGCCTACCCAGAGTTGCGAGCGATGCATCTCGATGGGGCGAGGGAAAGGCTCGTGACCTGGAATGGGGCGGCATGATGCAACCCATTGATGAACGACTACAGCATTTGCTGGGCGGATTCCCCGAAATCGAACTGGCCATTCTGTCTGGTTGGCTGGCGTTGGGGCCCCTCTCTTGCCGGGGATTTGGTGATCTCCCCGGGAGGACGTCAGAAAGCGGGAGTTCTGACCAGTAGTGGGACAATCTGTGATTCAATAGTGAGAGCCACAGGCATCTCTGGACGTGATTCGACTGATCGCAGAACGAAAAATCGAGGAAGCCATCCAGGCGGGGGAGCTCGACGATCTGCCTCTCAGCGGCCGACCGTTGAGCTTCGCGGACAAACCCTGGACGCATCCCGAGTGGAGGCTCGGCCTCGGTGCTCGAGAACGCCGGCATCCTGCCCCCTGAGATGCAGTTGCGTAAGGACATGGCCCTGTTGCGACAGCAAGTCCGTCATTGCCACTCCCCCGAACAGATCGTGCAGCTTCAGGAGGAAATCGAAGAGAAGAGCATCCGCTACCGGATCCTGATGAGCTACTAGCGTCCCCGCCAGGCGGGTCGCGTTGACCGTCAGGCGGTCTGGCTCGGGAACAATTGATGAATACGCCCTACGCCCTGGTCCCCTTGTGCCCTGTTTTCAACTTTGCCGAGGCAAGGGCAAGGGCAAGGGCGAAGGCAAGGGCAACTACGCCCTGCCAAACTCGAACGAAGGCCCGACACCAACCAGGCCAGCCCACGGCCCTACGCCCTGGGCTTCGATTCGTTCCGCGGTCGGGGGGCGTATCTTTGCTTTTCCACACCCTTTTCAGGGTGGCTCGTTGATCACCCAACGGTCAGCCATGTGTCACCCCTCTCCCCGGACCGTGGCATCCACCTCGACCTGTGAACTCGTTGAGTCTGGGCCGAATGGCGGTTGGGTGCCAGTGGTTAGGTGTGGTCATTGTGTTTCACAGTGATGACTACTTTTCCCCGGGCGTGCCCCTTTTCGAGATACCGGAGCGCCTCAGCCACCTCGCTCAACGGGTAACGTCTATCGATGACAGGAGCTACTGTGCCAGCCTCGAGAAGCTGTTTCAAAAAATCCAAATCCTTTTCGTTTGCTCTCGTCAACATGGCGCCCATCTTCTTGTTCCCGAACATTGAAATGCATGGGCCCAGGACCATGGCTGCGAACATTTGAGCCACGGAAGAACCCCCGATCAGGACCCAAGTTCCCTTCGGACTCAACGCACGCTTGTATTCGAAAATCGAACGATCTCCCGCAACAGCGAGAATGAGATCATAACCCTGCCCAGTTTGGGTGAAATCCTCTTGCGTGTAGTCAATGACCTGGTCTGCACCGATCGAGCGGACCATGTCCAAATTTCTCGTGCTGCACACGCCAGTCACTTCTACCCGGAACGATTTCGCAAGCTGGACTGCAAAGGTCCCCACACCGCCGGACGCACCATGAATCAAAACCTTCTGCCCGGGCTGAACCTGTCCCTTGTCACGGAGTCCCTGCAGGGCGGTGAGTGCCGCGACAGGTACGGCCGCAGCTTCCTCAAAGGTCAGGCTGGCCGGTTTCATCGCCAGTCTATCTTCAGCAGCACACACATATTGGGCGAAACCGCCACTGGAAACGAACCCGAATACCTCATCAGTCGACTGAAACCGCTTCACGTCACTGCCGATCGCTTCGACGCGCCCCGCGATGTCGACTCCGAGGATCGTGTTCTTTGGCCTGAGAAGCCCGGAGCCCATTAGGCGAATGAAGAACGGGTCAGCTCTCAGGAAATGCCAGTCGATTGGGTTCACGGACGCCGCATGAACGCTTACCAATACTTCGTTGTTCCTTGGGGCAGGTTCTTCTACCTCTTCGAGCCGAAGAACATCGGGTGGTCCGTATTCCGTGCGCACAATCGCTTTCATGGGTTCCCCTCATGAGTCCTTCGCTCTTGGTCATGGGTAAGTGTCGTTCAGCACGATGTTTCTGTCGGGCAAGTGTCCGCAGCCTGACTGTGAGTCTACAGACCAGCAGATTCTCCTCACACTGACGCGCTTTGTCAGTATAGAACGGGGCCACGCCAGGAATCCAATTGACTGAGAACTGGCACGTTATCGCCGGTCGAGAACTCCGAGCCGCATGCCGCTCGGTGTTCGCCATGCCGACCCGAGGATTCTGCGAATCCAAGACCTCCAAGGGGTCGCCGGACGCTGGCTGGTGAACTGCAGAAGTGGGCACAGCACCCGGACCATCAACCGTTTGGGGTGAAGGCCCTTGTCGACCGACAGCCCCCTTCTCGAGCTGCGGCAGGACGTGCGACCAGCTCCCGGTCGGTTCCCGGTAGCCGCTGCTGACCACCTGGGGGCCAGTTCCAACTTCCAACTTCGAAACCTCGGAGTTTCCCCGAAAAGTGGACACCTCCCAATTCCGGATGCTTTGATCTGGAGGAAGGGAGAGACATGCCACGATACAGCAAGCAGTTCAAGGAGGAGGCTTTAAGCGCTGCCGGCCAGCAGCGCCAAGAGCGTCCACGTGGTGGCCCAGCAGCTGGGCCTCAGCAGAGCCTGGCCGAGTGGAAGCGCTGGCCTGAGCTGCGCCTTCTCCCCACGCCCCGCAGGCGTTGGAGTCCGGGGCCCTCTTCAGACCAGATCCCCGTGCCTGCGCAGCGACAGAACCAATCCGACGATCATCACTGCGACGAGTGCGAGGTTCAAGTAGAAGCCGAACGGCGTTCCGGTCCGGGGGAGGGGGAGGACCAGAAAGATCAGTTTCCTGCCCAGGTGTTCCAGCAAGAGCAGCGCGAACATGAGCGCAACCAGGGCCCGGTATCGGACCAACACCAGCAAGCCGATCAGGTTGAGCATCAGCTGCGCGAGCCCCCAGGCAGCGAAAATGGCCAGGAACGCCTCTTGGCCGGCGGGTGTGAACGTGTCCAACGGGATTCCGTCGGCGGATGTCGCCGCAGAGTGGCCGTTGAAGATGGTGCCCAGGCCGATTCCGCCCTTCATGAGCACCAGTGCGGCGAGGAGCCAAAGCGCGAGCCTGTGACCACGATAGGTGTTGTCGATCTGCCGGGGAAGCAATTGGTGGAGCATGGAGAATCCTCCCGATGATGCGAGACTGTCTTCACTCGAGACTCGACTACTCTGACCTCACGGACGAGGCGGTCGGAGACGGCCTCGCCGCTCAACCGAGCCCGCCACTTCTCACCCTTCACGCTCTTTCGCCAGAAGCCAAAGGCAGAGTGACACCTTCCCAGCGAACGCATCTCATTTCAATTACGGCCGGCGATCGAAAAATCTTAACAGCGCACCGGACGTTCGCGTTTACCGGCGCCGCAGGCGGGCCAAACTCGAGTTTCAAACTTCGAACTTCGAAATTGCGACGTCGACCTGTGATTCAATGGTGAGAGCCACGAGGCTTCCATGGACGTGATTCGACTGATCGCAGAACGAAAAATCGAGGAAGCCATCCAGGCGGGGGAATTCGACGATCTGCCTCTCAGCGGCCGACCGTTGAGCTTCGCGGACAACCCCTGGACGCATCCCGAGTGGAGGCTCGGCCTCAAGGTGCTCGAGAACGCCGGCATCCTGCCCCCTGAGATGCAGTTGCGCAAGGAGATGGCCGTGTTGCGACGTCAGGTCCGTGATTGCCGGTCCCCTGAACGAATCGAGCAGCTCCAGCGGCAGCTCGAAGAGAAGCGCGTCCGCTACCGCATCCTGATGGGGTATTAGCCGTTCGCGTGGAGTGCCGGGCGGTCAGGCGCGGGAGCGGTTGAGCAATTGGCTTCGATTCGTTCCGCGTTTCCGGGAGCGGTCTGGCTCGATGTCTTTGCGATTCAGATGGAGCAGTATGCGGCGTGCGAGCCGCCGGGGTTTTGAAGGAGTGAGGGCGGTGATGGTCCCGCTTCAGAGAAAGGAAGGGTCATGAGCCAGCATCAAGAGTGGAAGATGATTCATCTCCTGTATCGATACGGGCGCCGAAGCGGCTCGGGAGGCCGGCGGGTCTTGACCGAAGCCGAGTTGACCAGCGCGGGGGTGCACTGTGACCCGGACTCGCGGCAGCTTCTGGAAGACGCGGGCGTCGTCACGCGCATGGGCAACGAATACGAGCTCTCCGAGCCGGCCCGCAAGATCGTCAGCACCTTCACGGTCGCCAAGGGACCGAAGGACAACGTCGACATCCGAGTCGACTACCCGGAGGTGTTCGTGGTGATGCCCTTTCGGGAGCCCTGGTCCGACGGCGTGTTCCAGAACATGTTCGTCCCCGGCATCCAGGATGCGGGGTTCACGGTGTCCCGGGGCGATGCCATCGTGAGGGTCGGCGACTTGAGCACCAACGTCTGGCAGAGCATCACCCAGGCTGGTCTGATCGTAGCCGAGGTGTCCGTCCCCAATCCCAACGTCTACTACGAGATCGGACTCGCTGACGCCCTGGGCAAGCCCGTTTTTCTCTTCAAACAGGAGAACGTGCAGCTCCCAGCCGACTTCGGGGGAGTCCACTACTACACCTACGACCTGCAAGACCTCCAGGGAGGTCGCCGGACACTCTCGGGTGAACTGCAGAAGTGGGCACAGCACCCGGACCATCAGCCCTTTGGAGTGAAGTCGCTGGTCGACCGTTAGCTCGCTCCTCGGAGCCGCCACTTCCCACTTCCCACTTCCCACCTGGCCCCTTCCCTTGGCCGTCAGCGCGACGAGTCGATTCCTGACCCATTGAACTCCACGGGACACTAAATCGCCACGGCGCTCGCTCTTTCCCGCCACTTCACCACATCCACGCCTTTCACGATCAGCCACAGGGTCAGCGACAGCTCTGCGACGAAGGGGGGGACAATGATCGGGGGGAACAGCGTGGCCGCGAATGCGGGATCCAGGAAGTGCGCGGAGCTGTAATACAGGACCCAGACAATTGGGGACGACAATTGGAAACAGGGCAAGTTGGATCGTCTCTACTCCTTCGAGTCAGCCCGAAAGGGGCTAGAGCGGGCCTTCCGCGAGGACGGGGCAGGTCTGCTCGATGAGGGTGGCCGGGCCGGACTCGAAGAAACAGATCCTGTCAATCCTGCAATCCAGTCCGAATCCCCCGGCTCATTCGACAGATCACACGATGCCCTTCATGCCGCCGGCAAACCCACGCCCTACGCCCTGAGCCCTGAGCCCTGCTACGACGCCTGAGCCCTGAGCCCTACGCCCCGTGCCCGGGAGCATGATGTATCGCGGACGCGTGATGTGGGCGGCGTCCGTAACCTCACACGGTGATGACAACTTTTCCCTTCGCGTGTCCCTCCTGCAGATAGCGGATGGCCTCGGGGACCTGGTTCAGCGGGTAGGTTCGGTCGATGTGCGGAGTGAGCTTTCCGGATTCGAGGAGCTCCTTCAAGAGAGCCATGGATTCCCTCTTGTCCGGCATCGAAAAGCGCAGGTCCGGCAGCTGGCTCACGAACAGTGACATGGCCGCTAGTTTGAACATGCGGGGCAGGAGTCCCACCCAACGGCGCATTCCCTTGCCGTAGTTGTCGTGCCCGATGAGCACATAAGTTCCGGTGGGCTCGAGCGCGCGTCGGCAGGCTG
>JBFKLX010000250.1:0-7618 GCA_041630155.1 Acidobacteriota bacterium | reverse complement strand
CCCGCTTGGTTGGCTGGATGGTCTTCGCCTCAGTCGGTCGGCTTCGTCTTCCGTGGGGAGATCAAACAGCCTGGCGTATTCGTGCAACCCTCCCCGGGTTGGTGAGGGTTGGGGTCGTCCGTTACCCGGGGTGGCACTTCGCCTACTCTGGCCCGAAGCTGTTTCCTCTGCGGGGAAAGTCCGGTTCTTCGTACTTTCTGCCTGGGTACGACCACGGTGTTGTTAGGTCTTCGGCGTGAAATTGGGCACTCGGCGGACTGTGCTCAAACCCTCAGACAAAAGACGGACTTGCTCGGAGACCCTCGCTGCTCGTGGATTTCTTCGATCAGAACCTCCTCTGGCGGATTCAGAGAGGTGATATCTTGGTTGCCACGAAGTGAGATCTGGTCGTGTGCCGGATCCTGAACTGGGTATCTCGGCCAGCGTCCGGGATCGCTGGTGTGGACGAATTCTGACCCATGCAGACCCATCAGACTGGGGCGGATTTGATCAAAATGCCATTCCGAAGCCTGACCGTCCTGATTGTCTTCGCCACCTGGGCCCTGAGCGGCTGCCAGCCCATTGACACCGTGAGCCGGGCGTCCACGACCAACCAGGAGAAGGTCGTCACGCTGCTGTTCACGAATGACGTCGAAAGTGCCTATGACCCGATCCTGGCATTTTGGCTGGACGATATTTCGATGATTGGCGGAATCGCGGAATTGACGACTCTGATCGAGTCGATCCGCAAAACAGAGCCGAATGTGTTTCTGTTCGATTCCGGAGACATCTTCACCGGCGCACTGGCGAAACTCACCAACGGGAGGCTGGCGTTCGAACTGATGATTACGATGGGTTACGACGCGATGGCGATTGGCAATCACGAATTCGAGTACGGACACAAGGTGTTCGAGTGGGAGAAGAACAGAGCGCCTTTCCCGGTGCTGGGCGCCAATTTTTTTTACAGGGGTACTGACCATCCGTTCTCGCAGGCGCACGCCATCATCGAACGCGACGGCGTCCGCATTGGCGTCATCGGAATCATGGGACAGGATGCGGCCACGGCGATCATCCCTTCTTACATAGCGCCGCTGGACGTCAGAGATCCGGCCGAGGCGGTTCGCAGATCCGTTCTCGAGCTGCGTGATGAAGTGGATCTGATCGTCTTGCTGACCCATCAGGGCAAGACCGCACCCATGCAAACGGACGCCGAAGCGGATCCGAAGCTGCAACGAGACATCGACGCTGATCTTGCACTGGCCGGCGCCGTGGAAGGCATCGATGTCCTCCTGGCCGGCCATGCGGATGCGGGAACGCCTGAACCCGTCGTTCATCCGGAAACCGGGACCTTGATCATGCAGACATTCGGACAGGCGACGTATCTTGGCTATCTACAGCTCAGGCTGGATGCTCTCACGGGCACCATCAAGGAGTATGACGGAAAACTGATTCCAGTCGAGGCAGAGAAGCTGGATCCGGATCCGAAGATCCTTGCCAAACTGAAACAGTATCGGGAAATGCACCCGGAGATCCGAGTCAGAGTCGGCAGGACGGAGGCGCCGATGGTCCGGCGGTATATCGAGGAATCGGACATCGGCAATCTGTTCGCCGACATTTTCGTCCACGCGACCGGTGCTGACATCGGTTTCGTCCATGGGGGAAGCCTGCGGAAGGACCTGCCCGAGGGCGATATTCGCTTGGTGGACATTCTGGACTCCTATCCGTTCGTCGACGATCTGAACGTCAAGGAAATGAGTGGCGAGCAGATCCGCCGCGCACTCGAACAGTCGCTCACATTCGAACGCGGAATGCTGCAGCTCTCAGGGCTCCAGATGACCTATGACCTTACGCAACCCAAGTACAGTCGCATCGTGACGCTGGAACGAAACGGCCGGCCGATCGCAGAGAGGGATCGCTTCACGGTCGCTGCGCCGGGCTTCTTGACTGAGGGCGGTGACTTGTACGACTCCTTTCCCGAGTCCCAAGTCATCCGGAGTGCCGGTAAAGTATCCGACGTCATCGTCGAGTACTTCCGGAGCCAGAAGTCAATCTCTCTGCCCCAGCGGGGCAGACAAACGGAAGTCAAGGACAATCGATGATCCTGGGCACTGACCCAGCCGGCAGCCGTAGAAAGAGGCCTATCATCATCCGTAGCCACCGCGACGACCGCAATCAGCCGGTAGGCCTCCCTTGGAAATCGTCTCGATGTAGCGTGGCCGCTTGGGATCGTCTCCCAGGGCTTTGCGAAGAGCTGAAACGAGGTGAGTGAGCGCTTCAACTCCACTGAGGGAGCCGAGGTATTTTCAACAAAAAGAAGCCTTTTCTCATGGGCTTCTCACCAACGACGGTGCACAATACTCACCGTTGGTGGAAATGAAATGAGCGAGCCGGTACTCAACTCGGGCTCCCGCATGGCGAGAATAGCGCGGCACTTCCTCTGGTCTCGCTTCACTTTTCTCTATCTACCCTGCGCACTCATTGTGCTGGCCGTATTGTACCTCCTGACCTACGAGCGACTAGCGGTGATCGGTTACGAGGCGGTCCGAACCAGCGGTCTGACCACACCTGGAACTCTTCTCAGCCCGTGCAAGCCTGTCGGCTCTCCCAAAGTGGTTCAGTGTGGAATGATCGAGGTCTTTGAGAACCGGGCCAACGGCTTGGGTCGAAAGCTCCCTGTTCATTTTGTGGTTTCTTTCGCAGAAAAGCAGCCGGCTCGCGAGCCGGTCTTCTTCTTCGATGGGGGACCCGGTGTGGGCAAGGCCACGATCGCGGGGTTCAGCATTGGGAACCGCCCAGAAACCGAAAAAGAGCGTGATCTGGTCTTTGTCGACATCCGGGGCACGGGCCAGTCCAACCCGTTGAGCTGCGTCGGCATTAATGGCCATCCTCTCCGCCTGGGCACCTATCTGTCGAGTAATCCCCTTCGCTACGGGAAGCTGCTGACGCTGGGACACGCACTGGAGGACCCCTATGATCAGTCCATGGCAGAGGACTGCAGGCAGCGCTTGAGCCGGCGGGCAGACCTGACACAGTACACAACGACTCTGGCCGCCGCCGACATCGACGAGGTGAGAGACACTTTGGGATATGGCCGTATCAACCTCATCGGAAGCTCCTACGGGACTCGCTTGGCACTGGAGTATATGCGCCGCTATCCGGAGCGAGTACGGAGCGTCATCCTGTCCGATCCGGTTCCAATCGATCTGCGTATGCCTTCCACGTTTGCTCGGGATACCGACCGGGCCCTCGAGCTGGTCCTGAAGGACTGTGCGGAAAACCACTCCTGCCGCGACCGATATCCCAATCTGAGAGCGGATCTCAACCAGGTCTTGGACCGGTTGCGGCGGGGTCCGATCGAAATAAGTGTCCCGAGTCCAGCCTCCTTCGGACTGCTCACCTCAACGCTGCAATTGCGCCCCGGCCCTTTCGCCCTGGGTATTCGGGACCTGCTCTATTCCTCAGATTCGATCGGCCGGCTACCCGCGGTCGTGACGGCCGCGGCTGGCGGCGAGTTCGAGCCCTTGGTGCGCGAGATGTTCAGTTCAACCTTCCAGCTAGATTTGCTTCTCGCAAAGGGTCAGTATCTTTCGGTGACCTGCGCCGAGGATGTTCCTCACATCGATTTGGATTCCGCCCGGCAACAAGCCCGAGGCACCATCCTTGGCGATTACCGGCTGCGCCAACACGTGGGGGCCTGCTCAGTCTGGCCGCGGGGTTCAGTGCCTGACGACTGGCTGGAACCGGTAGTCTCGAACATTCCGACCCTTCTGTTCAATGGGGAGTTCGACCCTTCAACGCCTCCCTGGACCGGGCGTCAAGTTGTGCGGCACCTCAGCAACGGCCTCCACGTCATCTTGAAAAACGAGAGCCATGGAGGCGAGCACAGCTGGGATCACTGCACCAGCCGAATCGAAGCCAGATTCCTCGAGACGGGATCAATCCAAGGGCTTGATGTCTCCTGTGCCCAGACAATTCCCCCTATTGCCTATCAGTAACCATCGCCTCTGACTCGAAGAACTCGTTTCGTGCAGCACTCGAGAGAGCCGGGATTGTAGACTTTCAATTCCGCGATCTGCCTCACTCTCGCACAGCCATTTGGTGATGAACGGCCCCGATCTGAACACGGTCCGCGAGCGGTTCGCCCGGATCATGCACCAGGTTTCGTCGCGAGGCGTCGGAAGCGCCGCAGCAGAAAGCTGGGTAGATTCGACGACTGGCGCGGTGGCGACCGGTGGGCCAGGCAACCATATCGGTCCGGAATCGCGGACTCAGCACGGGAGTGGCCATCCTCAACGGCGAGCAGCACGAGCTGGAGATCTCCCTCACCCTGCGGGACACCGAGGGCCAGCAGTTGGGAGAGACCATCGGCTACCTGCTGGAAGCCGGCTCGCGCCGCGCCCTGCTGCTCGGCCTGCTCTTTCCCGAGGTCTTTGGAGAGGGATTCGCCGGCGAACTGGTAGTTGGCACGGAAGGCGGCAGCTTTGCCGCAGTCGCGCTGGAGTTTGGTGACCAGCCGGGCCAGCTGACCCCCTTGCCGGTGACCCGGGTCGAAAAGGACTGAGGCCCGCCAGGATTGCGCGCCTGCTCACAGCAGTCGTCGCGCCAGGGAGAGGAAAACTTCCTGGACGCCTTGCCCGGTCCTGGCGCTGCTGCGGATGAGCGGGCACCCCAGGGCCTGGACTGGCTGGAGCAACTCATCCGTGAGTTTCCACTCGTCCTGCAAGTCGATCTTGTTGAGCACGGCCACCCGGGGGATCCGGCCCAGCTCGCCTTCGATCTCCTCGGCCAGTTCGCAGCCCGAATCGACCGTCTGGGGCCGCGTTCCGTCGATCACCAGGAGATAGCCGGAAGCGCCGCGCACGTAGGAGAGGGGAACCTTGAAGTACTCTTCCGACCCGGCGATGTCCCACAGCACCATGGCGACCTTGCGGCCGTCCACATCGATTACCTTCTTGTCCGTCTTCACACCCAGGGTCGCCAGGTAGCGCTCGTCGAAGATGCTCTTCACGAATCTTCGCACCAGGCTGGTCTTGCCCACTGCGAAGCTCCCCAGCATGCAGACTTTCTTGAGGATCGGCTTCTCTTCCATGCCGACAAGTCTTCCTGCTCGTGCCTCGCTGCAAGCAAGCGTCACAACGAACGTCTGAAACCAGGCCCTAGCCGGCGCCTCCCCAGGCATCCAGTCCCAGCAGCTTTCGCCCCAGGGAGGTCAAGCGAGCCGGTTGACAGCCTGCGCGTTCGCGATCGTTGCCGGGGAAGGCAAATCCCTCGGGAGACAAGCATTCTTGCCATTGACGCACGCGCTGGAGGCGCAGGGTTTCGTCGTCTTCCCTGGCGGGGAACATCGAGAGGTACTGGGCGATTCGCGGGCGGCTGCCGTGGTTGGCCGCGGTCCCGTGGGGCAACAGGCTGTGCCAGATCAGAAGGTCGCCCGCGCGGGTTGGAATCGGCTCGACCCGGAGGCCCGTCAGGTCGGGTTTCCAGGGATCCCGATCAACGGGCTGAGTCGCAACCCACGAGTCGAACTGCAGTGGAAATCCGGGGACGCACTGAAAGCCGCCCTGTTCAGCCGGGGTGTCGGTCAGACTCAAAACGCCCTGCACTCCGAACTCCACAGGGCGGATCGAGGTGTCGACGTCCCAGTGGATGAAGCCTCGAAAATCCCAGTCGTGCCGGTGTGGGGGGTTGAGATTGACCCGGTCGATGGTCACCCAGAGCCGCTCGCTGCCCCAGATTTCCACGAAGGCCTGATGAACCCGGGGATACTGGCGGATGTCCCAGAGGGACTGGTGGTGGTAGAACTCGACCATTCCGCTCCGGTTCAGCTCTTTCATCTGATTTTCCGGCTGGGAGCGGTACCAGCTTTCGGGACGCCCCAGGTCGACTCCCTGGAAGTCGCTGATGGCGCGGACGGCGCGCTCCAGATAGTCCTCAGGCACGGCTTGGGGCACGATCACATAGCCCTGCTGCTCCCAGAAGCGCTTCTCTGCCGCGCTCAAAACACCCACGGACGCCAGTATAGCGAAGCTTGCGGCCAGCGGCGAAGGGGAGCCGGGCCTCCAGCTTCAGCCCCTCGAGTTCTCTCAGATCTGGCGCCTCTTCCAAGCCCCGCGCTGGAACCAGAGGGCTCCTACCAGGGCGACCACCACCTGGGCCAGAGCGATGGCCACGAAGACCCCTTCCGGGCCCCAGCCGCGGGAAACCGCCAGCCAGTAGGCACAGGGAAGCTCGAAGACCCAGTAACTGAACAGATTGATCCAGGTGGGCGTGGTGGTGTCGCCGGCGCCGTTGAAGGCCTGCACGACCACCATTCCGAATGCCAGGAAGACGTAGCTGTAGCTGACAATGACGAGGCAGGAAGCGGCTACCTCGAGCACCTCCGGCTGGTCCGAGAAGATGGCCACGGCCCGGTCGGCCCACAAGATGAAAATCATGGACACCAGGCCCAGGAACACCATGTTGCAGAAGCCGCTGAGCCAGACCGATCGAGCGGCCCGGTCGGGTTTTCCCGCCCCAAGGCATTGCCCCACCAGGGTAGCGGCCGCGTTGCCCATTCCCCAGGACGGCAGCAGGGCGAAGATGATGATCCGAACCGAAATCGTGTACCCTGCCACGGCGGCGGCGCCGTACAGGGCCAGGATTCGGACCACCACCAGCCAGCTGGCTGTACCGACCAGGTACTGCAGCATGCCGATCGAGGAGACCCGCAGCAGTCTGGCCATGACGGCCGGGTCGAGTCGGAGGTCTTCACGCCCAATCGAAATCACACCCTTGCCTCGCTGCAATTCGTAGAACTGGTACGCTACGCCCAGTCCGCGCCCCACGGTCGTGGCAACCGCAGCACCGGTCAGTCCCAGTTCGGGGAAGCCTGCGTAGCCGAAGATCAAGAGGGGATCCAGCACGATGTTGGCGAGATTGGCCAGCCAAAGTGCGCGCATAGCGATGGCAGCGTCTCCGGCGCCGCGGAAGATGGCGTTGATCAGAAACAACAGCATCACCGTGATGTTGGTGCCGAGCAAGACCGAGGTGAAGCCCGTGCCCTGACGAGCCACCTCAGGGGTGGCACCCATGAGCTGCAGCAGCTCCGGAGCGAAGAGATAGCCGGGCAGACCCATGACGACCGAAAAGGCCCCGCCCAGAAGCAACGCCTGAACGGCTGCGCGCGAAGCGAGCCGAGGCCGGCCTTCTCCGACACGCCGGGCCACCATCGCCGCGATTCCCATGCTCAAGCCCATGGCGATGGCGAAGACCAGAGTCAACAGGGCATCGGAGATACCCACGACCGTCACCGCGCCGGCGCCCAGTTTTCCAACGAAGAAGACGTCCACGACCGAAAAGACCGCCTGCATGGACATCTCGAGGACCATCGGAACGGCCAGGGCCAGAATGGCCCGGCCGAGCGAACCCTCGGTGTAGGTGCGGGGCCGGCCGGCCAGGGCCCCGCGGATCTCGGCCCAGAGATTCTCCCGGGGCAGGGAGACCCCGTTCGTCTCCGCCGCTTGGCTCTGACCCTCTTCAGGTATCTTTTCCGGGGGGACCGGCATGATCTTTGCGGCGCTCCATTTCCTCGAGTGTCTTGGGCCAATCCTGGCGAAGCAGGCGTGACAGAGCCCGGTCGGCCAGCAGCCGCCCTCCGGTT
>JBFKLX010000249.1:0-7628 GCA_041630155.1 Acidobacteriota bacterium | reverse complement strand
TAGACCTCGCTTATGTCGATGGGACCTTTTTCGCCAATGGAGAAATTCCCGGCCGAGACATGACCGGTTTTCCTCATCCCTTCATCTCAGCGAGCCTTCAGCGCTGGCAGGATCTTCCCGCAGCTGAGAAACGCAAGGTTCGGTTCATCCATCTCAATCACACCAATCCCGCCCTTCGGCCCGATTCACCCCAGCTCCGACACCTCGAGGACGCAGGTTTTGCGGTGGCCCGGCGGCTGGAGAGAGCCCCACTGTAGCTGGCACCAGCGATTGGGTTGCTCGGCGACCAGCTGCTGCGCGGTGTCCGGGTGGGTCAGGCCTTCTCGAGGAACTTAGCGTGGTAGAGGCAGGCCAGCCAGTAGAGCTGGGCGCCGACCGCGGCGATGGCGAGCAGGAAATACCACCAGTCGAGCACTCCGAATAGCACGATGAAATAAGTGAAGGTGGCCCGCGTGGCGAAATGGTGCAACTTCGCCGCCAGGTTCGTGACCGGATTGGAGCGATTCCGGTCGAGGCGCTCCATCACCACGGCGGTCAAATCGGAGGCCTGGCCGGCCGAGGTGTGTCTTTTTCGGAAATAGGAGGTGGCCAGCATGCCCAACGCGATGCCCAGAAGCAACAACCCCCCGAGCTGGAGATAGAAGGGGTCTCCGGTTCGCCGGAACAGGCCCACGGTGACACCGCCGAAGGTGAGAAAGTAGGCCAGGTAGTCGCAAATCGTGTCGAGCCAGGTCCCGTAGTCGCTGTCCATCACTTTGAGACGGGCCAGTTCGCCGTCGTTTCCGTCCAGAATGGATGCGACCTGTGTCAGCAACGCACCCCAGAGCATCTCCCAGTATCCCCCGAGGCTGAGATACCAGGCGCCCACGGCCGACACCAGAAGAGCCAGGTAGGTGACCATGTTGGGACTGATCGGAAGCTGGACGAGCAGGCGGCTCAGCGGAATCGAGACCCGGCGGTTCCAGCGGGCGAAAACCGCGTCGGTCGGCTTGGTGATGCTCCCTTCGACCAGGCGATGAAACCGCTGTGCTTGCCGCCGGTCGCTGATCCGGACGCAGGCTGGCTCCCCATTGAAAGTCACCAAGTGCTCCCGGCGAACCTGCCGCCGCACTGCCTCGCGCGCTTCTTCCAATTGCCGGAAGTCGCCGATCAAACCCTCTCCGAGCATGACCGGAGCGGTGCCGTCCCCCTCCGGTACAGATTCGATCCAGCGTCTCGGTCGCCACTGGTCCAACAGCCCGGTCAAGAACTCTTTTTGAAAGGCCAGATCGGCCGAGAGCAACAGGGCGGGATCTCCATTCGCCTTCCAGAACCGGACCTGTCGAAGCTCGAGGTCCAGCTCTTCGGCCCAGGCCGAGACTGCCTCGGGCAGTTCCTCGGACACCAGTGTGATGTGGCGCTGGCCTGCGCGACGCAGGACCCTGAGCATGCGCAGCAGCACGGGGACTCCGCTGACTCGGAATCGAACCGGATCCGGCACCCCACGGCCCGCGCTGAAAATCACTGTCTCTACTTCAGCAGCCCGCATGGCCCCCAATTCTCTCATGTCCTCGGTTTCGATGCCTGGAACGACCGCTTCCCCCGAACCCTCGAGCAGTCGGGATGACAGCAGACCAGCGACCAGCAGGCCTGCCGCCATCCACCTGACCCGACTTTGAAATCATACGATTATTTCCCCTCGAGGCACTGCTCCGGCGGCGGCTCGCGAAGGGGCCGCCTCGAGTCTTCCCTTCTCCGGAAGCTGGGGTTCCCCGACTCGCTGAAAATGTTCCCAACGTGCCCGTCTCCGGGTGCACGTAAGGCCCTTCAATGCCCCTGTGGGCATGCCCCCCCACGAAGACGTCGATGCCCGGGACCCTGCCGGCCAGTTCGATGTCCGCGTCGAAGTCCCGCTGCAGATCGGCATGCGCTTCCGCCGGTATTCGAACTCGTGATTTTCGATCCTCAGTGCGTCGTAACGCGTCGCCGCCATCATCTCCATCAGCGCTTCTCCCTTCGTCAGAAAGGAAAGCATCCCGGTGAACATGTCCCCGGTGTCGAACGAGAACGTAGCGGGCTCTCGCTCCCGGATCTGACCCACCAGCGTCGACAGATGGGCTGCCGCGCCCAGCTTGGGCGTGCCGGCCATCCAGTAGGCCGGAATGGGGTCCACGGCGCTGTGGAAGTCATTGGTATACAGGATCACCGGCTTCCGGACCTGAGTGTGGGAGACTGCCCCGGTGAGAATGCAGCAGCCTCCAAGAATCAAAAATCGCCTGAACGAATACCACAACACGCTTCCCGTTCGTGGCCGGCATTGTAGCTTCCCGGCTTCCGGCACGCCACCAGCACCGGCAACATGCGTCGCCGTACTCATGAATCCGGGTGCCAAGATTGACGATCCGGTTCATTGAACTTCCACTTTCCCGGAGGGGTCCAATAGGGGAACATGCTCTTTCACCCGCCGCGACGCGCCCATCCCAAGACCCGCCCCTTGCTGTGGGCATTGACTCTGACATTGCTGCTTCCCTGGACACCCGGCTGCCGGCTTCAGAACTCGCCTGAACCGGCCCCCGAGCCCGCCCGTCCCGGCCCCTTACCCCGCCTCATGCTCTGGGCCTGGGAACGCCCGGAGGATCTGACCTTCGTCGATCCCGAGCAAGTGGGTGTGGCCTTCCTGCTGGCGACGGCGGAGTTGAGAGGCGACCGGGTGACCGTCCGTCCCCGGCGCCAACGCCTGCTCGTGCCTCCGGCCACCCAACTGGAAGCCGTCGTCCGCGTCGAATCAGACTTCCACGATCCACCGAATTTCTCGTCGAAGCAGTGCCGGGAGCTGGCCTCTGCCATTGTCAGCCTGGCCGAAGGCCTCGAAGTTCACCGTCTGCAAGTCGATTTCGACGCCCGGGCCTCGGAGCGGCCGGGATATCGGCGCCTGCTTAATCAGATCCGGCGGCAGTGGCCGGTGGAGCGACCCCTCGCGATCACGGCTTTGGCGTCCTGGTGCATCTTCGATGACTGGCTCGGCGGCCTGCCGGTGGATGGCGTTGTCCCCATGCTCTTTCAGATGGGCCCCGACGGCGCCCGAGTGCTGCATCACCTTCGGACTCAGGGGCGGTTCAGGACGGGACTCGCGAGCCTCGGATGGGGAGTCTCGACCGATGAACTGAGCCTTCGGCCGCCTCCCGGTCAGAGACTCTACGTCTTCCACCCGCGCCCATGGACGCCACCAGACTTGGAGGAGTTGAAGCGATGGCTCGACGATTGAAGCCGAAGACTGGAAAACGAATCCTCGCCCTGCTCCTGTTCAGCAGCCTCGCCGGCAACATCTGGTGGCCCCATTCGTATGCCTGCGGCCCTTTTTTCCCGGAAGCCGTCCTGATCTCTCTGGGGCACCCGGACAGGCCGTGGGACACCTACTACGAGGGCCAACTGGGAGTGATCCTCCCGCGTTTCTGGCGAGTCCACCTGCTGGTGGCCTACCGCCATCTCGTTGGCGTCCCGCTTCAAGAGCCCGAGATCGAAGGGCTGAAGGCTTTCTGGGAGGGTTCCGGTCGGCCGGCCAGGCGCCCGTCCGAGGACAGTCCTGAAAAAATCTGGATGAAGGCGCGGGAACGAGTCACCGCCACGGTGGGCGAATCTCCGGGGATCTACCTCCCCACTGATTACTCCTACTTCGTCAACTGCACCGACTCGGCTTTCTCGACGGCGGCTCAGACGCTGAATGAGAGGATTGCGACTTTCGGCACCGGCAGCGCCGAGGTTCGGGAATGGCTCCGGGGGCAGGATCGGGTCTTCCAGAACTGCTCCTCCACGGGCGAACTTTCGGGGCCGGGGCCGGCGCCGGCCGGCCTCGATCCCCTGATCCACCAGGACCGTCAGTACCAGATCGCCGCGGCCCTCTTCTACCAGCAGCGCTTCGACGAGGCTCTGAGTGTTTTTCACATGGTCTCCCAGACCCCTGGCTCGCCCTGGGCCCCGCTTGCGCACCTGTTGGTGGCTCGATGCTGGATACGCAAGGCCACCCTGGAGGCTGCGCCCGGAGAATCCTTCTCCCGGCCTGAGATGCTGCACGCCCGGGACAAGCTGCAGTGGATTCTCAGCCAGCCGGACTTGAAGCAGTGGCACTCGGCCGCCCGGGATTTACTCGAGTTCGCCGAGTTGCGCATCGATCCCAGCCAGGCACTGCACCGAATCGCCCAGCGGCTCACCTCTTCCGAGCCGAACCCTCGCTTCACCCAGGATTTGATCGACTTCGCCTGGTTGATGGACGGTGGAGTTACCAGTGAAGACGACTTGATAGAGTGGATTCGCACCTTTCAGCAAGCCTCCCCCCAGGAGGCCTTCGATCAATGGGAGCGGTCGCCTGGACTGCCATTTCTGCTGGCGGCTGCCAGCCGCGCCAGTGCGGGCGCGCCAGGCCTGAGCCAACTCCTGCAGGCTTTGCGGGCCGTCCCTGCCGACTCACCTGGTTACCTAACGGCCGCCTTCCACCTGGGCCGACTGTTGGCGGCTTCGGGAAACCGCGACGAGGCGCGGGAACTGATCGACCAGGTGCTCACCCGCAATGTACTGCCGTTGTCGACAGGCAATCTCTTCAGAGCCATGCGGCTGCAGCTGGCGGAAAACCTCGCGGATTTCCGCCGCTATTCCGGACACCGCCCCACTACGATCCGATACAGTGCGAGTGGGCGAGAGAGACCGCCAGAAGAAAGGGAGCTCTATTTCGACCAGAATTCCTCACGCTGGCTCACAGAATTTTTTCCTCTGAAACTCCTGGTACAACTGGCCTCGAGCAATCCCTGGCCTGCCCGGTTGAGCGCTGAGGTCGCACAAGCCGCCTGGACCCGGGCCGTCATCTTCGAGGACTGGGAGAAGGCACGGCTCTTGACGCCGCCACTGAGTCGGCTCTTGCCTGAGAGTCGCGCCCATCTCGACGAGTTTCAGCGAGCCGCCAGCGACCCGGAGCGGCGCTTCGTCTCCGCCTTGATCCTGCTCCGCCTGCCCGGCCTGCATGCTTATGTGAGCGCCGGCCCGCTGCGTGAACTCCCGGCCGATCGCATCGATAACTTCCGCCACAACTGGTGGTGTTCGCAGTCGAAGGATTCCTTCACCCTCTACGATCATTACCAGATCAGCCAAAACATGAGCCGCACAGTGCAATTGGCTGATCCGGAGTTCGTTTCGCGGCCGCCCGCCTTTCTCAGCGCCGCTGAGCGCGAGCAAGGGGAGCGCGAATGGCAGCAGGTTTTCTCCTTGGGGGCCGGTCCCAGCCTCCTGGCCTCTCGGGTTTTGGACCACGCCCTGATCGCACCCCGAGACCCGCGCCTTCCCGAAGCCCTCCACCGCGCGGTCAAGGCGACACGTTACGGCTGCACGGACGCCCGCAACTCCTGGTATTCGCGCCAGGCCTTCCTCAAACTCCACCGCGACTACCCGAGCAACCCCTGGACCAGGAAGACTCCCTATTGGTTCTGAAGACCGCGGCGGGCCTTCGCGGGAAACCAGCCTCGTTTCCGATGGTGTCACTCGGTGACCGGCACCAGATTGTTTTCCGGGCTACGGTCCACCAGCTTGTTGAAAGGGTCGATCCCCGCCTTGACGGGCGGCTCGTCGACTACGATTTCGAAGGTCTGCTTCGGCTGGCTCACCTTGAACTTTCGAAGGGCCAGCACCTTGCCCTCTGGGGGAGTCTGATCGCTCTTGGCTCCGAACACGCCGACGTCGATCCAATCGTTGAGCGTCACAGCCGTCTCCTGGCCCTGCCCGTCGGACCGGAACTTTCGGGACTCCACCTCGACCCGTACCAGGTAGCGCCCGTCGTCCTGAGGAGTGGCCTTTGCCTCGACGGCTCGATTCTCGTACAGGGTGATGGTCTCGAAAAGGTCCTCCAGCAGACCTTCTTTCCCTTCCGGCACGGCTTCACGGACGAACGAAAGAAACTCCAGGGAATTCGTGTAGGGCGGCTGCTGGAACTTCACCGCACGCACGTACTCAGCCAGGGCCCGATTGAGGGCTGCCTCGCCCAGGTAGTCCTTCAGAGCGTACATGACGACGCTTCCCTTGCGGTAATGGATGTAAGGCTGGTTCTCCACCAGCAGCAGGGGCAGCTCCTCGAGCAGCTCCCCGCCCCGGGAGCGCAGGTAGTTGTCCAGCTCGTACTTCAGGAATCGCCGCATCTTCTCCGGTCCGTACTCCTTTTCCATCACCATCAGGGCCGAATACTGCGACATGGTCTCGGACATGACCGTCGCACCCTGGGTGAAGGCCCCGATCACTTGATGCGCCCACCATTGGTGGGCGACCTCGTGTGCGGTCACGTAAAACACGTAGTCGATGGCGTCATCGGTGTCACTCAGTCGTGCGATGAAGCCGATCGACTCGGAGAAAGGAATCGTATTGGGAAAGGACTGAGCGAAACGGGCATAGCGCGGAAACTCGACGATCCGGACCTGCCGGTGCTGATAAGTCCCGAAGTGCGTCGTGAAGTAGTCGAGCGACTTCTGGACAGCCTCGATCATGCGCGCCACGTTGTAGCCGTGATCCGGATGGTAGTAAACCTCGATCGCCACGTCGTTCCACTGATCCCGCGCCACTTCCCAGTCCGCCGACAGATAGGCGAAGAAGCCCAGGATTGGTGAGTCCATTGCGTAGTGGAAATAGCGGCGACCCTTGTCGGTCCACTCCCGCTGCAAGTATCCCGGGGCCAGTGCGATCTGATCGGGCCTGGTGGAGACGACCGTTTCGAAGTCGATCCAGTCGGACTCGCTGGAGATGTAGTTGTTGCGCCGGGCGGCGACGTCGTCGATGGGAGGGAATCTCTGCAACGGAGGAAGCCCGTGCTTGCGGCGCGTGTTGGGATCGGAGAGCTCACCGGCGCGACTGTAGCCCAGATGGGGGAAGAAGTCGCCACTGTTGAAAAAAGTTCCATTGTAGGCCAGCTGGAGGATTGAGTCGCTGTTGACGAACCCCCGCGGCTGCACGGAGATCTCGAACCCCAGGTCCATCTCCCCGGCGGGCGGGAGAGGGGCCTCGAGCTGGTAGATTCGATAGCCCACCTCCGCGTCGTCCAGCTCGAGCATCGCACCGGGTAGATCCAGCCGAATTGCGTCGACCCGCGGGTCGAGCTGAACATGCAGATCCTGGATCGCCTGATCGGTCTTGTTGACCAGCCGGTAGCGTCCCCGAATGTCCACGGCCCGACGCTCGGGGTAGAGGTCCACCTCGGCGTAAACAGCCGTGAGGCGCGGCTGCAGGCGGCCCTCGTACTGCTTGTACTCCTTTTCGTAGCGGGCCTGACGAGTCTCCCGCAGATCGTCCGGGAGGTATTCGTTGAGGACGTTGGTGTTGTAGTAGACGAAGGCGCCACAGCCCACGAAGGCGATGAGCAGGATCGCCAGAGCCCGTCTCCAGGGAGTGGTGAAGCGGTGCCGGGCGAGCCTCCACCGCAGCCTCCAGTTCTCCTCGCTGCCTCTCACCCAGAACAAGTGGATCGCAACCGCCAGCAGCCCGGCCGCCAGCGCCCAGTAGAGGTAGAACCAGAACAGCGGAAGGACGAAGTGCCCGTAGCCGTTCATGTCCGAATAGGGTGCCGACGGCGCCCCGGCGTACTGGTACAGATTGTGCTCGAAACCCAACGCCGACAATGCCGG
>JBFKLX010000248.1:0-7681 GCA_041630155.1 Acidobacteriota bacterium | reverse complement strand
CTGATTCACAGGCGTACTGGCCCAACACGCCTCCCATCGAGTGCCCGATCAACACAGTCGGTAGCCTGGGGTCGGGCGCGTGTTGCCGCCGCAGGAACTCTGCCAGCTCTTTCAACCGCATCGGGTGGGGCGCCCAGTCGCTCTTCCCGTAACCCGGCAGGTCGGGCGCCAGCAACTGCCAGTCCCTCAGCCCGGGATGGTTCAACAGAGCCTCGAAGCAGAGCCCGGACTCGCCGAGGCCGTGAACGAAAATCAACCGGCCTCGCACTCGGGACGGATGCGTGGACCGAAGGAAAATGCCGTCCTGGATTTCCCGTCGTAGATGCATACTCCTCAGCGTCCCTGCCATTCAACCCGAAATCGACTTACGGAACTTCTTGCGCTCGCTCTTGGGGACGGCCACGTACTTGAACTGCACGTATTGCCGCCGTTGATCGCCGAATTGCTTGCGCGAACCGGAGAGGAATTGGATCTGGAGATCGTAGCCCCGGTCGGAGGACAGGGTGCGCGACCAGACCAGCCGGTCCTTGTCACTCGTCTCAGCCTCCTTGTAGCCGTACTGGGCGCGCGGGTCCCGGGCGTCCAGACTGCTGCGCTGATCCACCTGGGCCACCAGGCCCAGCTCGGTGGCGGGAAGCGGCGCGCCGTACTGCAGGCCCAGGTGGGAGACGTGGTCCTTCCAGAAATGGACCTGCAGGACGTCCTTCGATGCCAGCACCCAGTAAATGATCAGCTCTCCATCCCGCTCCTCGTCCTTGTCGCCCGGGCGCTGCATCACCTCCAGCACCTGCGCGGCCGACATCCCGATTCGCAGACCATGAATGGATGGCTCGTGGTCGTCATCCCCTCGAGCCAGCGAAAGGGCACTCGAGGGAAGCGAGATCGCACCAAGAAGAATCAGAGTAGGCACCGTTCCGTACATGTCAGTTTCCTCTCCGGACTCGTCGAGCTGCCCAGGCCGCACCTTCCATTGCCAGACAGTGTAACGTTTTTGCGAGCCGGGCTGGCGACTCACGTGGACAGAGTGCCTCAGCCCGCTGTCCCCCCGCCCGCATACAGGATCCGCTTCAGTCTCTGGACGCGTTTCTTCTCCTGCCGGACGGTTTTGTCCAACTCTTCGAGCAGCTTGAAACGTTCCAGCACGGTGGCGGCTTTGAGCTTCTGCTGAGTCCTGGAATAGACCAGGAATAGCTGGTAGTGAGCCTGAGTGTGGTCAGGCCGCAACCGGATCACCTTCTCCAGCAACTGCTGGGCCTCTTCCCAGCGGCGCTGCTTGACCAGCGCGCGTCCCAGGTCGAAGCTGACGGACGGATCCTCCGGCTGTTCCAGCAGAACCAGCCGGAAGTTCTGCTCGGCCTCCTCCAAACGGCCCGACTCCAGGAAGACGTAACCCAAATGTCCCAAGGCGCCTCGATGTCCGGGGGTCTGCTGGAGCTGTTTTCGATAGTGCTCCTCGGCTTCTGCGAACCTGCCCTGGGCCCTGTAGGCATAACCGATCAGGTATTCGATGTCGGGAATCTCGGGATTCAACGAGGCCGCCCGCTCGAATGACGAGACTGCCTGAGAGTACTCGTCCCCCCGCAGGGCCGCGTTGCCCAGGCTGATCCAGTAGAGCTGCTCTGCCGGGGCCAACTCTGTGGCCTTCCGGTAGCTCTCGATGGCGCCTGCCCAGAATCCCAACTCGTAGTACGAGCGCCCCAGCAGATAGTGCGCATCGGGCCGCTCCGGCTCCAGTTCGGCGGCATGCCGAAATTCCACTGCTGCGTTTTGAAAATCGCCGCTTTCGTTGGCGATGAGCCCCAGCCGAAAGTGTGATTCGGCGAACTCGGGACGGAGGTCGGCCGCCTCCGCCAGATGGCCCGTTGCCTTCCCGTACTCGTTCAGATTGTAATAAGCAATGCCCAGATTGTAGAGAACTTCGAAGGTGCCGGGCTTGGCCCGGTGCGCCTTCTCGAACACCTGGGCGGCGTCGGCATAGAGCGAGGCCCGGGCCAGCAGCAACCCCAGCGAGAACAGCACCCGGCCGTCACTCGATTCGCGAAGCGGAGAGGACAGTTGCAGAGCCAGGTCTAGATTTCCCGCTCCCATGGCGGCCCGGGCCGCAGCCAGGCGAACGGCAGGATCGTCGCTGGTGTCCAGCACCCTTTGAAAGAATTCGAGCGATTCAGGATAGCGGCCCGAGCCGGCCAGCAGCGTGGCCAGATTGAAGAGCGCCTGGCGGTGGCCGGGGGCTGCCTCGAGAACCTGGCGGAAGGCCGCTTCGGCCTGCCGCTCCCGGCCCTGCCTGGCATACAGATTGCCGAGGTTGTTGGCGGCGCTGACGAACGCCGGGTCGAGCCGCAGAGCCTCCCGGTAGGACTTTTCCGCCTCGGAGGGCAGCTCCATCCGATCCTGGACCACACCCAGGAGGTTGTACAGCAATGGCGAGGGCTGCTCGGCCATCAACCCGCGAAGCTCGGCTTCCGCCTGCTCCAGCTGGCCGGCGCTCAGCTGGGCCTCGATGCGCGAGAGCACCCGAGGGTCCTGGGCCGGGGCCGGGAGGAGCAGGCCGGCAGCAATACCCGTGAGGGTCACGAACCGCACCGCTCGGGCATTCGGCAGCAGGTTGGAGAGTAGAACGTTCACTTGCGGGGGAGCTCCTCTTTCTCCTCGATCCGGATCAATCGATCGGCGGGCAGATTTTCCAGGACCTGCCGGCTGCCGCTGGGCCAGTGGATTTCGACCCGGTCCACCTGCTTCGCCTCCCCCAGGCCAAAGTGCAGACGGTGGTCGGAGTGAGAGGCGTAACTGCCTCCGCTGATCCGGTCCCCGCGCTGGCGGAGGCCACCCGCGCTCACGAACACGCGCGCCCCCACGGCGTCGCGAGGGCTCTTGCCGCTGCCTACCAGTTCGAGGCTGATCCAGTGTCCGGCGGGCTCGGCTACGTTGTGCAGCAGCAGGGGCTGCTGATCGGCACAGTTGAAGACGGCATCGACCCGGCCGTCGTTGTCCAAGTCTCCGAAGGCGGCGCCGCGAGCCGGGACGACGCGCCCCAGGCCACTTTCGGGATGCGCCCCCACGACTGTGAAGCGTTTTCCCTTCTGATTGTGAAAGAGCAGCGGGCGCTGCGCCCAGGTGGTCCCCCAGTCGTAGCCGTCGATGGCGGCGTAGACGTGGCCGTTGGCGACCATGAGGTCCTTGAAGCCGTCGTTGTCGAAGTCGAGAAAGCCGGCGCCCCATCCCAGGAACGGAATGGTCGTCTCGCCCAGACCCACCTGAAACGTCAAGTCCATGAAGAAGTTGCTTCCTTCGTTCCGATAGAGCGTATTGTAGTCGTCCGAGAAATGGGTCATGTACAGATCGACCCGGCCGTCGTTGTCGTAATCACCCGCTGCCAAGCCCATCCCGGCCTGTTCCCGGCCATATTCGTTGAGCGCCACTCCCGCCGGGTAGCTGATGTCCTCGAAGCTCCCGTCCCCCCGGTTGCGGTAGAGGTAGTTGGGGGTGGAGTCATTGGCCACGGCCAGATCCAGCCAGCCGTCATCGTCGACGTCGACGAACACGGCGGCAAAGCCGTAGTAGCCGGGAGGGTCGTCGACGCCCGCAGCCACGGCGACCTCCTCGAACGTGCCGTCGCCCCGGTTGCGGTACAGGAAGTCGCGCGTGCCCGGCAACCCGCGCGGGCCGCACATCACGGGTTTGCCGCGGTACTCACAGTAGTTGCGTCCGACGCCCAGATTCTCGGGGTCGGGCGGCTTGTTCAGGTCGAAGTTCAGGTAGCCGCAGACGAAGATGTCCAGCCAGCCGTCCCGGTCGTAGTCGCCAAAGCTGGCAGCCGTGGTCCACTCCTGTTCGTTCAACCGCGCTTTGTCCGCCCAGTCGGTGAACTTGCCGTCTCCGTCGTTGCGATAGAGACGGTCCCGGCCGAAGTTGGCGACGTACAGATCGGGCCACCCGTCGTTGTCGAAATCCCCGACCGCGGCGCCGAAGCCCCAGGCGAGATTCTCCACACCGGCCCGCTCGGCGACGTTCTCGAAGCGTCCGCCCCCCAGGTTGCGGAACAGGGCGGCCCATGGCTGATCCTCTTCCCCTCGCAGCCCCTCGAAGGTCGACCCGTTGACCAGGTAAATGTCCAGCTGCCCGTCGCGATCGTAGTCCAGCAGGGCCACGCCCCCGGAGGGGGTCTCCAGGATGTAGCGTTTCTCCGCGGATCCGGAGCGGTGGCGAAAGGTCCCGATCCCGCTGGAAGCCGTGGCGTCTCGAAACACGATGGGGGCGGTATGGCTGAATCCGCCTGCGGTGATGGGGCGGTTGGCCTCGTCGCGAACCGGGGCGTAGGCCTTGTCGGTGGCTACCCCGGACTGGGTCCGAGACAGCGCCAGGGCGACTCCGGCGCACACCAGCAGGCTGGCAAGGAGGGCGGGACACCGGACAGCTCGGCGCTTCGATCGCCTCATGGTTTCTTGCGCTCCGGCGGGCCCATTCCCATTCCCGAGGTGCGGTACTTCTCGTTGAGCTGCTTCACCACGGCGAACTCTTTTTCCGCTTCCTCGCGGCGGCCCAAGCGGCGCAGCACCAAGCCCAATTGGTAGTGTGCCTCCGTGCTTTCCGGGTCGAGCAGGGCGGCCGTCCGCAGGTGGCTCAGGGCTTCGTCCAGTTGGCCGGTCTGGGCCAGCCCCCTTCCCAGAGCCAGCTGGGCCTCGAAATGACGCGGGTTCTGCTGGATGGCCCGCTCCAACAAGGGGATGGCTCCCTGGGGATCTCCGTGTTTGACCAGCAGGGCGCCCAGGCCGACGTTTCCCTCGAGGTCCGCAGGGTGCGTCTCCAGGAGTCGGCGATACTCCCGCTCCGCCTGGTCCCCGCGACCCAGCGACTCCAGCGTAGTGGCCAGAAAGAAGCGCGCGTCCTTGTGTCGAGGCTGCAACTGGACGGCCCGGCTCAAGGCTGTCAGCGCCGCCTCCAACTCGCGCAGGGCGAAACTGGCACGCCCCAGATAGAACTGAGCGTCGAAATCGTCCGGAGCGAGCAGCACGGCTCGCTTCAGCAGCTGCACGGCGCGGGCGTGCTCACCCTGGCTGGAGAGCATGATGCCCAGCAGAGTGAACAGGGGTGCGTAGCGGTTGTTCAATTGAATTCCCCGGGCCACCTCCACCTCCGCCTCGGCCTGCCGCCGCGCGTTGAACAAAGCCAGGGCGTGCAGATGGGCCACTTCCACCGAACCAGGTTGCTGCCGCGCCACCTGCCCGAGCGCCTCAGCGGCCTCGGGCCAACGCTCCAGCTGAATCAAAGCCATTCCCAGATCGAAAACAGCCCCCACCAGTCGCGGGTTGCCGTCCAGGGCTTCTCGAAACCGGCGGACGGCCAGATCCAGCTGTCCCAGATCGGCCGCAATCAGACCTTCTGCATAGATCAGCCGCGGATCGGCGGGTGGAAAGGAGGCCTGGAGAATCTGCAGCTGAGCGGCAGCACGGATCGTGTCCCCGACTGCTCGGTAGGCCGTCAGCAGATCGAAGCGAATCTCGCTCTCCACGGGATTCAGCTCGATGGCCTTTTCCAGGTAGTCGGCCGCCTGGCGCGGGTCCCCCCCCGTGAGCAGGATCAACCGGCCCAGGTAGAAGCTGGCGCTGGGATGCTCAGGGTTGTGCCGGACGGCCTGCTGTTGTGCCCGCAACGCGTCGGAGTAGTTTCCCTGCTGCCACGACACGTAGCCCAGATCGGCCCAGGCGTCGGCCGACTCGGGTTCTCGCTCGAGTATTGTGCGCAAATCTTGCGCCGCCTCCTCCAAGAGGCCCAGTTGGATCCGGGCGGCCGCGCGCCGACGCAACGCCCGAAAGTCTCCTGGATTGGATTGGAGGGCCAAGTCGGCTTCACGCAGGACGCGCTCGAGCTGCTCCGTCTCCGACCGGAACCGGTCGACGTGCAAACGCTCTTGACCCGGAAGCGGTTGGAGCACGAGCAGGAAAAGGAACACACTCGCAGCCATGAAGTCTTTCAGGTTAGCACACGGCTGTGGGGCTTGGGGCGTGCTCGTGCCCGTCGAGCCGTCGGGTGCTCCTCACGGCTCGTCGGGTCGTTCCAGGAGAAGCCGGCAACTTGGGATTCGGGACTTCCCCCCGGCATCCTTTCCGATGATTCCCGTGCGAAGCCCGAGGAGGTGTGAGGCTCGAGGTCGACGAGGCCCGAGACGAACGGCTCCGCCGCGGCATCGAATGCCACGGCGGAACCGTAAGGGCATGGCCCGCTAGCCGGTCTCCGGACTAGAAGAAGAGCTTCAGCCGGTACTGGATGGAGCGTCCCGGCAGAGCATTGTCGAACATCCCGAAGTTGCCTTCGATATTCCCTGCGCCGGGGTTCCCGACGAAGTTGTTGGGAAGGAACGGGTCGTTCTGGTTGAACAGGTTGAAGAACTCGACCCCGAACTGCAGGTCCACCCGCTCGGTCAAGAGGAAATTCTTGAAGATCGAGAAGTCGGTCCGGAAGAAACCGGGACCCGTCAGGGCCATACGGCCCAGCGTACCGTAGAAGATCTGGTTTCCGGCCAGATTCGTCACTGTCCTCGAAGGAGAGGCGAAGGCGGCCGGGTCGAGGTACCGGTTGGCCGGCGGGTTGGCCCGCGGGTCGCCCACCAGGTCACAGCGGGTCCGCCCGCTGGGACTGTCGCACGACACGTCGAAGTGCTGGCCCGTCTGGCCGCTGAAAATGAAGTTGGTCTGCCAACCGCCCAGCACGGCCTCGGCCCCTCCACTCAGATCCGAACCGTAACGGCGTCCGCGACCGACGGGAATGTCCCAGATTGCATTGGCCGAGAAGCGATGTCGGACGTCCAGGTTGGAGCTGCTGCGTTCCAGAGCCGTGTCGAACGGGTTGATGGGACCGCCTTCGGAGCCGCGCGACTCGCCGGCACCGTTGAAGACGCCCGTGGAGTCGTCGATCGCGTGGCTCCAGGTGTAGGACATCCGGAATTCCAGGCCGTCCGAGAAACGCCGGATCAGTTTGGTCTGCAGACCGTTGTACGCCGAGCTGGACCGGTTCTCGTAGCCCGTCACGTTGGTGATTGCCTGGCCGCCCGGGGTACGCGCCAAACCGAGGCCGGTCCCCTGCGCACCCAGTTGGCGAGTGGCCAACAGGTGGGTGGCGTGATTTCCGACGTAGCCGATGTCCCACAGATAGTTGTTGGCGAACTCCCACTGCAGGTTGAGGTTCCACTCCTGGATCTCTGCCACCGTCTGATTCGGTTCCAGAAAGAAGAGCGTCCGATCTGGGGTCACCAGGTTACCGGTCGGCGCCGCCCCCAGCGGAGGACCGGTGCCCAGCGTGAACACCTCCGGAAAACCGTTGAAAGTCCCCAAGGTGACCGACGAGGTGTGGGGAGGGTTGCGGATCAAAGGCGGATAGTCCACGCCGTCCTGGGCGTAGAGCAAGCCGTAACCGCCCCGCAAAACGATCTTGCGCTCGGGTGAGACGGCCCAGGCGAAGCCCAGCCGAGGACCCAGGTTGTTCAGGTCCGTGTCGATGAGATCGTCACCGTCGACCAGCTGACCGGTGGCGGGCAGGAAGTTGGCGGTGCGGTGGTCGTCCTCGTTGGCAGGCAAAAAGATGTCGTAGCGCAAACCCAGATTCAGGGTCAGGTCGTCACGAACCTTCCAGTCGTCCTGAACGTAAAAGCCCCACTCGGTAGTTTGCAGGTTGAAGCGGCCGCCGG
>JBFKLX010000247.1:0-7691 GCA_041630155.1 Acidobacteriota bacterium | reverse complement strand
GGTGGCGGCACACTCGTTGAGAACTCGGCTGAAAACGAAGTCGCAGAGCGGGTCGTTTTCCTCGTCGCAGCCCGGGATGGCCAGACTGAACGGGCTCACGTTGGCTTTGCGGCGGTAGAGAATCTCACCGCTGGGGTCGATACAGAGCGGGGCCGTGTTGTCGAACGACTGGTCTCCAGGACTGTTCACCCAGGCCAGCTGGATGTCGTCCGTGTTGCTGTTGCCCCCCGTAGCGCCGGAGTTGCCGTCCGTGGTGGCGACGATATCGGCCCACCCGTCGCCGTTGAAATCGAAAATGAAGTTCCAGGCGGTGTTGTCTTTGAACGGACCCTTGGGCTGTGTCCCCGGATCGCTCGAGGTGTTCACGGCGCTGGTGGGCTCCTCGTCCAGGCGCATGCGCAGGAAGACCACGTCCTCGGCCGGTTTGTAGGCGAACATGGTCGTGATCTGGCCGTCGGGCGCGCCGGTCGTAGTGTCCCCCTCCCGGCCCTGGAACAGGTCGTTCTCGGGGGGGCTGGGTGTCGTCTTCTTGGAGGTGTCCGAGCCGCCGCCGCTCTCGTTGAAATCACTCACCCCCACTCCGAAGCGGGGAATCGTGACCCAACAATCGGTGAAGGGCCCGTTGGCGGGGCAGAAGGTCTCGGGCCATCCGGTCGTGAAAGCGGTCACGCCGGCGGCGCCCGCCGTGTGAGTCCCCCGCAGGGTCAAGAGGGTGTCGGTGCTGATCCCCTGTATCGTAAGCCACTGCGTGTCGATCAGGATGGCGTCACCGACGTTGAGTTCGGTGGTGAAGGCCGTGCCCGTCCCGACCACTGTCCCGGTTCCCGCCGACACGGTCACCGTCCCGGTCAGCTGGGTCGTGGCCGGATAACCGGCAAAGCTCTGCGCGCTGACGGTAATGCTCGCTGGAAAACAGGCCAGCGCAATCGCAAGGGCGACCAGGAGGAACCGTCTCGAGAACGAGTCTTCGCTCCAGCTGCTCGTGTCGTGTGTCGTTCTGTCCATCTCATTCGCCTCGTCCTTATCGACCCGGCAAACCGAGCGGGCTCGGGCCACCCGGTTTTGGCTGGAGCGAAGCCACTCACCCCAGCGTGGAAAAGGGAAGGCACACATCTACCTCCTCCCAATCACAAAGCCAATCATAGTCTCCAACCCCGACGGAATTTGTGATTTCAACGGCCCACGAGTGGCAGACCTCGAATTCGGCCTGGGCCTTTCCAACCCTCGAGCACCCAAAGCAGCCCGGCCGCTTGAACTGGGTCGGCGATCGGGTATCCTGGGGGAAACAGCTGGAGCCCTTTCAGGATCCGGCGCAGCCGCGGCAGGGGGACAAAGATGAACAAGCCGAACCGCAGAGAATTCATGAAACTGGCGGGAGTCGCCGTGGGGTCACATCTCTCGAGCATTGCTCTCGCACAACGCCAGCCGTCCCCGGGAGGCCTTCCTCTTCGCCCACTGGGAAGAACCGGGGAAGAAGTCTCGATTTTGTGTCTGGGAGGGTGGCACATCGGGGCGGTCGGCGATGCGACAGAAGCGATCCGGATCATGCACGCTGCGATCGAGCAGGGACTCACCTTCTTCGACAACGCCTGGGACTACCACGACGGCGGCAGCGAGGAGATCATGGGCCGCGCGCTGGCCGAAGGGAGCCGGCGTGAACGGGTCTTCCTGATGACCAAGAACTGCGAGCGGGATTACCAGGGTTCGATGAGCAACCTCGAGGACAGCCTGCGGCGGCTGCGCACCGATTACCTCGACCTGTGGCAGTTCCACGAGATGATCTACGACAACGATCCCGACTGGGTCTTCGAAAAGGGCGGGCTGAAGGCGGCGCTGGAGGCGCGCCGGCAGGGCAAAGTCCGCTACATCGGCTTCACCGGCCACAAGGATCCCCGCATCCATCTGAAGATGTTGGAAAAGCCATTCGACTGGGACACTGCCCAGATGCCCATCAACGTCATGGACGCGCATTACCGGAGCTTTCAGAAACAGGTTCTGCCGGTCTGCCTCGAAAAGAAAGTGGGCGTGCTCGGAATGAAGAGCCTGGGGGGCGGCTATCCGCGCGGGATCATCACTCGGGCGACCAGCCTGGATCCGGCCGCCTGCATTCGCTATGCCCTCAGCCAGCCGGTTTCATCCCTGGTCGTGGGCATTCAGTCCATGCAGGACCTGGAGCAGGACCTGGCGATCGCGCGTGACTTCGAACCAATGCCGGCTCAGGAGATGCAACGGCTGGTGGCACAGGCCGGGCCGGCGGCGGGCGACGGGCGCTGCGAACTGTTCAAGTCGACACAGTCCTTCGACGGCCCGCACCATCGCCGGCAACACGGTTTCAGCAGCTGAGGGGTCGGACCGTCCTCGGGCAACTGAACTGGTGCGCTCGAGTCTCACCCCTTCTTCACTTCTTCGATCGCTTCTCGAGCTTGTCGGTGGTGTCGCGCAGGCGCTGGGAGAGGACCTTCAGCATGTTCTGGGCGATGTCCGCATTTTGCTCGAGAAGCTGGAAAAAGGCCTCCCGGTCGAGCCGGATCAAACGAGTGGCCTGGCTGGCCACAACATTGGCCGAGGCAACCGAGTCGGGGTCCAGGACCCCCATTTCTCCGAAGGTCTCACCCTTGCCGAAGCTGGCGATCTCCTGTTTGCCCCGCTGGACCCGAACCGCACCATTTAGAACCACATAGAGGGAAGAATTCGGCTTGCCCTGCTCGAGAATCTTCTTGCCGGACTCGACCTCGACTTCCTCCAGGACCGGGGCGATTTTGGCCAGCAGCTCTTCGGGCGTCGAGGAGAAGTAGTCGGTGGTCTTGAGGAACATCACCTTTTGAAAGATGGACAACGGTTTCCCGGCTTGGGGGCGTTCCTGGATCCCCTTTCCGGCATTGACTGCCTCGGCAATGTCGATCACGCCCCTCAGCACGTAAGAAGGCTTGAAACCGTAGCGCTTGATGTCCTCGCGCGTCATGGCCCCGCTCAACACCAGAACGGTGGTCAGTTGGGCCTCGATGCCCACCAGGATGTCCGTGTCCATGCGGTCGCCGATCATCACCCCGTCGCCGGGCTGGCACCCGATTTTCTCCAGCGCCAGCCGCATCATCAGGGGATTGGGTTTGCCTACGTAATAGGCCTTTTTCCCGGTGGCGATCTCGATGGGAGCGACCAGGGCTCCGGTGCTGGGCGCGAAGCCTGCTTCGGTGGGGTAATAGGCGTCGGGATTGGTGATGATCAGGTGGGCGCCTTTGTAAACCAGCTGAATCGCCTTCTCGATGATCTGATAGCGATAGTGCGTGGTCCGCCCCAGCACCACGTAGTCCGGGTCGGAATCGTTCATCGAAAAGCCCGCATCGTAGAGGGCGCTGATGAGCCCTGGCTCACCGATCACGAAGCAGCTGCCTTTGGGCTTTTGGGTGGCCAAGTAGCGGGCCGTGGCCATCGGGGAAGTGAAGAAATGGTCCTGGTCGACATCAATTCCCAGACGCAACAGTTTCTCGCTCAGCTCCCGGGGAGTGCGCGTGGCATCGTTGGTCAAGAACAGGAATTCCTTCTCGGCTTTGAGCCACTCCACGAACTGCAGCACGCCGGGCAAAAGTTTGTTGCCGTGGTAGAGCACCCCGTCCATGTCGCTGATGAACGCTTTCTTGTTGATGAGGTCATCCAGCTCTGATTTCTTTGCCACGATTCCTACCCTCCTTGCTCTCGCTTTCTCACCGAGGCGAGGGTTCTCTCGACCCGCGATCCACGGCTTGCCGGCAGCGCCCGTGATGCCGCCCCGCGTCACACCCACCTTCTCCGCAGCCGCGGAGAGATACGCCAACCCGAGTGTCCGAGTGTTGGCGAAGCGGTCAGGGCTTGCCTCGATGGTCAGCAAGGATAGATTCATCTCCGCTTCCGATCAAGGGGGTGCCGGCTCGAAATCGTTCAGGGCCGGGCGTGCCCTCGGTCTGAGAGACCGGAACCGCGTTTCCCGAGCGGCGAATCAATGGGGTAAGATCGGTTCGAGGAGGTTCGCCATGCAAGCCGAGCCCATTTCGAGGATCAATGTCAAGGCGCTGGCCCTGGCCGTCGCCCTCTTCTGGGGACTCATCGTTCTGGTCGTCGCCCTGGGGAATCTGGCACTGCCGCCCTACGGACGGACCTTCCTGGAAATCGCGGCGTCGATCTATCCCGGATACGAGGCAGGTGCCACCGCCCTTCAGGCGCTGCTGGTCACTTTCTTTGCAGCAGTCGATGGAGCCATCGCCGGAGCTGTCGTGGCTTGGCTCTACAATCGCTTGGCGGCCGGGCCGTTTGCTTGAATTTTTCCAGGCGTGTCTCATGAGGCTGAGCTGCGGTGTTGCGCGGCATTCCACCATCCGTTACAACAACGTGTAGTGAGGATCCCGCTCGCGGGTGGAGGCGTCCATTCCAGGCGGGGATTGTCCAAACCCTCCCAGTTGAAAGGAACGATCGGGATGGCCAAGTTGAGATTTGCAGGTGCTGCCGTTTACGTGGATGACGTTCCCGCGGTGCTGGACTTCTACCGCAGGGCGTTCGACCTGGAGACCCGCTTCTTCGACGAGGAATACCAGTACGGTGAACTGGACACCGACAGCGCGATCCTGGGCTTCGCCTCCCACGAGTTGGGAGAGATGCTCATGCCGGGGCGGTACCAGAGCCCCCGGCAGGGTAAGGGTCGGTCCGATGTCGAGATCGCGTTTTTCACGACCGACGTCCCGGCCGCGTTCGCACGAGCCGTCGCTGCCGGCGCCGTAGTGGTCGCCGAGCCGAGAGAAATGCCCTGGGGCCCCACGGTGGCCTACCTGCGCAGCATCGAAGGGACCCTCATCGGACTGTCCACTCCCATCGACAGCTGAAATATCTTTTGAACTAGTTCAGAAATTCCTTGACTCTAGCCCATACTGGAGTTAGATTTCTATTTGAACGTGTTCAATAAAGCTTCCGCAGTTCCTACCCTTTCGACTCCTGCCACTCCCAAAGGGGAGCAGACGCGCGCGCGCATCCTGGAGACGGCTCTGCGTCTGTTCCGGGAGCGGGGATACGAGAAAACGACCATGCGGCTGGTGGCGCAGGAGGCAGGAATCTCTCTGGGAAACGCCTACTACTACTTCGAGTCCAAGGAACTTCTGATCCAGGCCTTTTACGCCTGGACGCACCAGGAGCACCTGGAGGCATGCCGGGGGCTACTGGAGCGGGAGCGGGAGTTTCAGAAGCGGCTCGTGGGGGTGATTCGGGCCAAGATCAACACGTCCATGCCCTATCATCGTTTCTCTCGCCTGCTCTTCAAAGCCGCCGCGGACCCGCACAGTCCGCTGAATCCGTTCAGCCGCCAGTCGGGGCTCGTCCGGCGCCAGGCCGTCGATCTGTTCGTGGAGGTCGTGGAGGGCTCCACGAAACCGCCGGCCGACCCTCTTCGGGAGCGTTTGCCGCAATTGCTGTGGCTCTATGAGATGGGGATCGTCCTGTTCTGGATCCATGACGACAGCCCGGGCTGCGACCGCACCTACCGGCTGATCGAACGCACCTGCGAACTGATCGGCCGGCTGGTCTCTCTGGCGCGCTTTCCTCTGATCCGACCTCTGGTAAGAACCTCTCTGGAGCTGCTGGCGGAGATTGGTTTTCCCGAGGTGTCTCCGGAGGCCCCCCGCTCGGGAGAGGACCTCGAGGAAACCGGCCTAGTGGACCCCGAATGATCGAGGTGAGACATGTCTCTGCTTTTCTCTCCCCGCGACCCGCTGGCCAAGCGGGCGCGCTGCCTGCGCTGCGGGGCTTCTCTGCGTCGGGCACCCGACCCCCGTTGCCCTCGCTGCCGGACCTTCTTCGACGCCTCCAACCCGGACACCTACCTGCTCCGGCCGACGCTCGGAGATTGGAAACTCTGGGTTCCGGGCATGTTGCTGACGCTAGTCGCCGGCCTCGCTTACCTGGACATCGCCCTGCGCATCGGGAACTTCGGCTGGGGTCTGGTGGCGGTGGTGCCTCTGGTTCTGGGTATCCTGTTGGGATACTGGGTTCGGGTGCGCCCGGTGCTGCTCTTGCTGGCGGCCGCCACACTGCTCCTGGCTCTGGTGGGCCTGGCCTTCACATTCGACTGGTCGGGGTTGCTCTGCTCTTTGATCCTGGCCGCCATCCTGTTCCTGCCCGTCCTGGTCGGATTGATCCTGGGAGTCGCCCTGAGCCGCCTCATGAAAAGCCATGCGCAATGGAAGCGGAATCTCATTCTGATCGCCCTGCTGGCCCTGCCGGCGGCCTTCATCTACTTGGAGAGTCTCGTCCCGCAGTCCTTTGCCGAACTTGCGATTCGAACCGAGCGGGTCATCGAGACCTCTCCGGAAACTCTCTGGAGCAGCCTTCTCTTTTATGAGGAAGTGCGCCAGCCCGCCCCTCTGATCGCCCGCATCGGAATCCCGCGGCCCCTCTACACCCGAGGCATCGTACGCGCGGAGGGAGACGTCAAGACCTGTGTGTATGACAAGGGCCACCTGGTGAAGAGAATCACGCGTTACGAACCCTTGCGAATACTGACATTTCAAGTGATCGAGCAGGTCGGGGTGGAGGAACGCTCCGTCCAGCTGAGGGGTGGGAGTTTCCGCTTCAGCCCGGCGGGTCCGGGGCGGACCCGTGTCGTCCTCACCACGCAATACCTCCCCAAGCTGCAGGCCCGCGCCATGTGGCAGCCCTGGGAGCGGGCGGTGGTATCCGCACTGCACGATCACGTGCTGGACGAGATGACGCGGCGGGCCGCACAGAAACGTGAAGTTTTGCCGTAGGCCGGGCTGAGGGCTCAGCCCGTGCAGCAGCCACTCACGTCCCGCGGCCGGATCGAGCGGGCGGTGGGGGCGCCGGCTACCAGCTCGGGCTGCGGTTCGGCGGGGCCTTCCAGGACCAGCCCCCGAAACTCTTCCCAGGGGAAGAGTGAGCCAGGGTCGGTACGACGTTCCGGGTCCAGCTTGGCGTGCGACACCACGTGAACCAGGTTCGGATACTTGGCCCAGCAGAAGCGCACGATGCGGGCCGTCATCCGCACCTGCCAGTCCGAGAAGGCATCGCTGGACTTCTGGCTGTTCACCACCTCGATCCCGAGCGACCAGTGATTCACCAGGTTCTTGCCCTGGTTCACCTCGGGGTGGCTCTTGCTGTTGCGAACATGGAAGGCCGCCAAAGTTTCCGGCGCGCAGGCCCAGGCAAAGTGCCCGTGCTGCGCTTCGTCCTCGTCCGGGACCAGCCAGTGGAAGCTGGCCTTCCCCTCGCGCATCACTGAGACAGCGCCCTCCGAGGACGAGCCCGCGGTGGCATGAATGACAACCGCCCGGACACCCTCGATGGGATGGAACAGCCGCTTCACGGTGCTGATCGGCCAGAATTCCTGAATGCCGGGAAAGAACGCTTCTTCCAGCGAAAAGAGCGCCGGGCGCCCCTCCGCTACCAGGTCGAACTGATACTGCTTAGGGTCGGTCATGATCGCCCCCCTGGTCGACTGCGCTGCCGCTGATCACCAGCCTGGAGGATGGCCCGAGCAGCCGACAAAGTCAACGTTAGGGCACGTGGGGTTCGGGGGCCCTGCCCGTGCCCTTGCCTTCGCCTTTGCCCGCTCCGGGACGACATTCGCACCAAGGATCTTCGATTACGGAAGCGATTACGAGCGAGACGGAATCAACACCCCACGGACCCGCAGACCCACAGACGTTCCCCCTCAT
>JBFKLX010000246.1:0-7816 GCA_041630155.1 Acidobacteriota bacterium | reverse complement strand
GATCCATAAATACAGCAACGTATGTTGCGGGCGTTTCGAAGCAGCAGCCGGCCCCCGGAAACCGAGTGGGCCACCCTGCTCCGAGGCGCCGGGCACCTGGGAGCTCGCCCGCAGCCCTTCGGGCCCGCGGGGGTCTCGGGCGCACACGTCACCGTATTTACGAATCGGAGTACCTAGTCGCGGAACGGAGGTCGCGCCAGGTAGCCCGCCACCGCTCCAGCCCCGGTTGGCTGGAGTGGCGGGGTATCCATCTACTCACCTAGCCCTCCGAACCCTCCGTTCGTCTCGGGCGATCTCCAAGGAGCGTCCGAATTCCGCAGCCAGCAGCCAGCAGAAGCGGTATCAGATTGGCCAACAGGAAGACCCGTCGGGTGTTCCCTTCCGCGGCGGCAAACGGCGACTCGCAGGTGAAGAGAAAGAGCGGCTCGCTGCGGGACTGGTGCCCTTTCAAGGCGTTCGAGACCGCCTTCACATGACCCGGGCTGGGAGCGACTTCGTGAAAAAAGGGATGGCTCGCCTCGTTGATGGAGGTCGTCGATCTGAGCGACGGTGAGATCGCCGTGAACCAGAGGGGCCGGGCAATACTCGTCGCTCCGAGGAATCTTGTCGGGCCACCGGCGGCTTTCGAAGGATGGATGAGGGAACCGACCAGGGCCCCCAAAGCCGACCAGGACCAGAGAAACGAGGTTCATCAGCACGTGACCGGTCACGATCACAGAGAGCCGGTCGAAGAGAGGGTTTCGAGACATGATTGCCGTGGTCGCCTGGTTCCAGTCCCGCCAGCGGGAAGCTCAGTCCCGGTTCGGCAAGGGGTGCAGATCGATGCGGCGAAAGTAAATCTCCGCGCCTTCGGATTGGATCATGATCCGGCCCCGGGTCAGGCTCGAAGCGGCGCCCCGGTTCACCACGGTTCCGTTGACGAGGTTGGTCACCCGGTCGCCCTCGGCGATCACCTCCAGGCGGGTCCATTCGCCGAAAGGGCTCTCGAGATCCTGGCGGCCGCGAAAACCGAGCTGGTCCTGCCAATCTTCATCCCGGCCGAACCAGTTGATCCGCCCACCCTCGAACGACTCGCTTTCGCCGCCGGGGGCGTACACTGGCTCACCGTCGCGATCGCGCTCGACCGCCGCCGTCATCCGGGGAAGTAGCCGATTTCCCTGGGCGTCGTAACCGCCCACCAGGATGATGTCTCCCACACCGCCCTCGATGATCTGGGCCTCGACCGAATGCATCCAGGGACCGTTGAAGTCCTCGCGGGTGTTCCCGTAGGGACCCTGGCAGTGGATCAAGACACCGCTGTCTCGCGCCGCCTGCCGGCGTTGCCCCCAGGTGATCAGACCCCATCGAAACTCCACCACGAGGTGAAAGTCGCGATAGGCCTGCCGTGTGACCAGACCGCCCCACTCTTCACCGCTGATTCTCAGCGCGGGCGCCCCGTCGACCTGATCGACGACGCTGAAGACGCGCTTGGGGTCCTCGAAATGGTGATCCACCACCCAAGTCTCGAAGGCGTCCAACCCGCGGCCGTCAAAGAGGTGGATGGTCCCCTGTGGAGTGATGGCCGATTCGGTACCCGGCACGATCGCCTGGACCGGCCAAAGTGCCGCCGTCAGCAGCGACAGTATTAAGAGTGTCATTTGCGTGATTGAAACGTAACCCGGCCGAGGAGTCAATCATCGGCGGGCCCCGCTCGTTTTGGGCCGAAGCCAGCGAGCGAATCGGCGGCTCGATCGGGCGGTCAGCGGCTTCCCACCTTCTCGAACTTCCAAGTGAGGCGGCTCTGGCTCGTCCCCTTGACCATGGGCACGTTGGTTTCCCCACAGCTCGGATTGTCTTCCCAGGGCGTGGTCCAGGAGGAGAGCTCTCCCCCGGTGTCGCCGCTCCAGCTGTGGCTCCCCTCGACCACCGTCTGCCCGGGCGCGTATGAGAAGAGCCCGTCCGGCACCCCGCCGAAGAGGTGATCGGGAATGGCGTCTCCGAGATCCACCGGCGCCCCTCCCTGGCAGACGAAGTCCGACCCGGTTGGCGGTTGCGAGGTCTGTTCCAACACATAGGAGTAAGAGGCTGCGGATCCCGAGCCTGCATTCAGATCGAGGTTGTAGGTCCCGTCCACCGGGTTGAACCGCAGATGAACCCCCAGCGGCAACCGGCCGGCCGGGTTGCCGCTGAAGGATCCCTGGTGCTTGACGCTCGTCTTCGATCCGTCCTTCAGGTTGGTAATGACGAACCGGTTCAGACCCTGGTAGCTGTCGGACGCCGTCACGTCGGACGCCGCCGCGTCGTAGGCGGTGGGCAGCGGAAACCCGAACTGCCGGAAGGCCTGCCGCACCTCGGGCGGCGTCGGGGCGCGCCGCAAGGTCGCCTCTATATTCAGCGAGTAAGTTCGAGTCTGCTGTTTCCAGCTCTCGTACATGAACGACTCGTCGACCTCCTTGCGGTAGTCGTTGAGGCGTACCTGCTCGGTGTAGGTGATGGTCCCCTTCCAGCGGTTGCAACCAATACGGAAGCTCGTCCTGGTGATCTCGTCTTCGGGAATCGGCTCCAGAAAGGGGCTGGTGACGCAGGAGTTGTGAACCGTGATCGTCTCGGTGTCGTTCCTGCAATCATCGGGCGCCTCGTACTCGACCTCGATCTCGCCGCTGCCTACGTCGAAGACGCGATATTCGTACCTGGGCTTGCCGTTCAGGATCTTGCCCTTCTCCGCCTTCACCATGACGCGCTGCCAGGGCTTCGGCTCCCTTCCCTTGCCGTCTCTCAGGTTCATGAGACGCACACCCATCGTCTCGCCCGCCTCGATCGGGTCGCGCTCGGGCTCGAGGCGGGCGCTTTCCGGCGTTCGCTCGTGGTCGTACATCAGCTCGTCCAGCGGCAGGAAGCTACGGGCCAGCTGGCGCGCGGCATCCAGACCATCCCTGGGAAAGCCCCTCCAGGACACCTGCCCCTGCTTCACGGTCTCGCCGTGGTGATGGTCGAAGAATTTCACATCGAGCGTGTAGTGATCCCCTATGCCCGCACCGGCGGAGACGAGAAGAGCGCCGCGGAAGAGATAGTCCATGTCGAGGAGCTGCTCCATCCACGGCTGCGACTCCGGATCCACCGGCGCGCCGGAGACCTCGCCGATCTGGTCGACGATGTCCCGAAGATCCTTCAGCCCCTCGAGGCTGATCACGTCATAGTGCTGACATTCACTACCGCTGGCGTCTGAGTGGAGGGGCCTTTGGAAGGCAGCGGTCAGGTAGGCGTCGCCGAGTACGGGGGTCGCCACCGTGCGATAGCAGCAGGTCTTCTGCGCGGCGGCGGGCAAGGACAACAGTGAGACCACACAGAGAGACACGCTGCAGGCGATCCCAAGCCGGGGGACAGGCCGCGGCGGTGCGCCGCTGGGATTTGGGCTGCGCGGGGCCCGGTCTTTTGGAGTGGCGTCGATCATTGCTTCCTACCGATCGGCACTTCTCTAGCGCTTCACCAGCTCCACCCGCCGGTTCAAGGCCCGCCCCTCCTCGCTGGTGTTGGGGGCCGCCGGGGCCAGGGGACCGACTCCGGCCGGCCTGAGCCGCCCGGCCGAGACGCCATACTCCGAGGTCAGCGCCTCCACCACCGCCGCGGCCCGGCGGTGGGAAAGATCCATATTGTAGTCGAGCCTGCCCAGGCTGTCGGTGTGGCCCACCACGTGCAGCTCGAGGTCGGAGTTTTCGCGCAACAATCTGGCGATCTCCCGCAGGGTGGGCTCCGATTCCGGTTTGACCACGGCCTTGTCGAAGTCGAAATAGATGCCGTAGAGGGCCACCTTGCCCTTCTCGGCGAGGTCGCGGGCCATCGACTCGGCGTCGGCCTCGACCTCCTGGACCATGGCCTCCTTCTCGAGGATATACAGGGCGTAGGCGGTGGCCTGGTTGTAGACCCGCACGTGCACCCAGGTCTCCTTCCCCTCAGTGGTCGCCTTGAGATGAGTGTTGAAGCCGTCTTCCCAGAGGACCGTACCGCCGATCTGCCGGATGGCGTTGGTGTGGTTGCGCAGGATCTGGAGTTCGCTGGGCGGCTCGACCCCGCGGTCCAGTCCATAGTCGATGTAGGTCTTCCGGCCCTCGACGCGGATCGACTCGCCGCCCGGCCCCAGGAACTCGTAGGCGTCGAACTCACGCTCCTCGCAGTCGTCGATGTGAAAGCCGGGCATTCGCGTCAGAATGGGATGATCGAGGCAGCCGGCAACGTCCTGCGATCGGGCGTAAGCGCCGCCCAGGACTGAGATCAGAAGCGCAACGATCGGCGCGAAAGTCACTCGCAGCGGTCTCACGACAAGAACCTCCGGAAACCCGCGAGGTGGTCCACCGGGGCCGACGCCTGCGACGCCCGCAGTGGCCGCTTGATAGGCTGCGACCTATTTGCGGCCTCGAGGCGCCGGCCGCTCGTGTGTGCGAGCCAGTCTCCCGAAGAGGTGTGCTTGAGAGAGCGACGGCACGACTAAAGAAAACGATAATCGGGATTCGTCTTTCGAGTCAAGCAAAGCGGAGCACCTGAGTTTACAGATAAAGCAATCAAGAAAACTGGAGGCGTTTCTGATTCCTGCTCCTGAGGCGGCAACTCACGATTTCGACCGGCTGCCGGGTTTGAGCAGCCTCGGGCTCGCCACAGGCTCCTTCGACTTCAACCGGGAGATGCGCAGCTCCGTTCGTCTCGAGAGATAGCTGGGGCTCGAGACAGCGAGTTCAAAACATGGTTTGCCGGGACAGACAACCTCGGGGGTGTGGCAGCTGCCGGAGGGCATTCAGCGACTGGCAAGAGTCTTTTTGGGGGCATCGACCTGTTGACCCTTTCCGCCTGCGATACGGCGGTCGGCAGCATTGGAAGCGACGGCAGAGAGGTCGAAGGCTTCGCGGTACTGGCTCAGCGTCAGGGAGCCAAGGCGGTGATGGCGACGCTTTGGCAGGTGGCAGACGAGAGCACCTCCCTGCTGATGCGGGAGTTCTACCGGTTGCGGGAGTCCGGTGGTGGTCTCAACAAAGCGGAGGCTCTCCGCCAGGCTCAAATGGGTCTCCTGAAAGGGCCGGCCGGGCCAGCCCGGGAAGCTCGCGGGACGGTTGCTCACAACTACCAGCATCCGTTCTCTTGGGCTCCATTCGTGCTGATCGGTAACTGGAAGTAGCGCAGATCCTGCACAGGTCGAGGTCGACGAACCCATGGCTCGTCCCCGGCTGCCGCGGTGTCATTGTCACCGGCCGCGCAGGTGGCTCACCGCTCCCTGCAGCGCCGCTTCCATGAGGTTTGCGCGCATCACCGGATCGGCTCGCAGAACCCATCGGTCTTTCGCGGTGCGACTCCCGAACCCGTTCGGCGCCTTTTGCGAGTTTTGATTCCTCGACACGGATTGAACACCAGGAACACCAGCAGAATGCCGGCCAGGGATGTTTGACTCTCTGAGGCCTCCCCGGTAGAGTTCTCGCCAAGGTTTGATCTCACAACGCGCAAAAGAAATGCAGGGGAGGGTGGTCCATGTCCAAAAGAACGTCTCGAATCCCGGGAGGTCGGTGGTGTCAGGTGGCGCTCGGCGCCATCCTGATCTGGGGAGTCTTTCGCTTTGTCGAACAGCCGGCTCCGGCGGCCGGGGCTGAGCCGCAGCTGGAATTGTTCTTCCCGCAGTTCGGGCACGGAGGTACTCCTGACGGACTCCAGTTCAGTAGCACGATCAGTCTCATCAACCTGTCGACGACTACGTCTCCAGTGTCCGTCGTCGCCTTCGACCCCAACGGCCAGACGGCCGACCTGCTACGGGGACCTGGCGGCGAACCCACGGCCGTGGTCAGCCTGGAGATCCCCGGCAGCGGAACCGCGAGCGTCCAGTCCCTCAACCGGGACCCAGCGATGATCCAGACTGGATCGGCCCTGGTCTTCTCGCTGAACTCCTTCGTATCGACGCAGACGGAGTTCTCCATCCTCGACGAGGGCCGACTGGCGGCGCGCGCCCAGGTTCCCGCCCGACCGCTGACGCAGGCCGGCTCGTTTTTCGTGCCCCCAGATGGACGCACCGGGCTCGCGATCATGAATCCCTTTTCCAACCCCGATCCTGCGGATGTCCGAGTGGGGACGGTCAACAGCGGGGGCCGCATCATCGACTGGGACGCCATTCCTCTGAATCCAGGAGAGCAGATCTCCAGGTTTCTCGATGAACTGGGGATCGACACGACGGGGGCCACCTCGGTAGAGTTCCGATCCGACATGCCCGTGGCCATCCTGCCGCTGCAGCAGGACGGGTTGGATTTGACGAACCAAGACCTTTTCCCCCCCCGAAACCTGCAGCAGCTGTTCGGCGGCAACGGGAACTGATTGATCATGCCACGGATCGACTGGAGTTATCACCGCCCGGGCTGAAAGACCTGCGCCAAAACGCAAGAGTTTCTTGCGGACGCCCAAATCGAGACGGCCGAGCGAGTCGATGCTCGCAAGACCAGACTGAAGGAGAAAGCAGCCTTCGAGCTGGCCGGACGGGTGAATCACATCTACGCCGCCAAGGGCAGAAAGGTCGTCCACCTCGACATGAAGAAGGACAGACCCGACCGCCAGACGCTCAGAAAAGTCCTGCTCGGTCCGACCGGCAACCTGCGTGCGCCGACGTTGCGAACCGGGAAAACGCTCATCGTGGGGTTCGACCAGGAAACCTACGAGAAGCTATTGGGGTGAGATCCACGGGGAGCGACACCTCAGGGGTGCCGTGTGTCCCGGTGTTTCGACCCTTCGAGGGCTGACCAAAGAAGAGCCCGAGAGAAGCAAACCATGACCGATCTCCCGCGCTCGCCCCGAATTTCGCATGTCTCGTGGGGCCGCATCGAGGTGGAGGGAGTGGGCGTCGGCAAGGATTTCAAAGTGTACCCGGGAGGGGCGCGCGAATGGGACTGGAGGGAGACGGGGACCCGGCATGTCCCGGGAATTCAACCGGCTGACGTGGACGAACTCCTCCAACACGGCGCCACCGTCGTCGTCCTGAGCCGCGGGATGGCGCTGATGCTCCGGACCTGCCCCGAGACGCTCGCCTTCCTGGAGCAACGCGGCGTCTCCGTTCACGTGAAGGAGACCAAGGCAGCGGTCGCCCTGTACAACGAACTTGCCGAGACGCAGCCGGTCGGAGGTCTGTTTCACTCGACCTGTTGAGAGTACGCCCCACCGGAGAACCTCGGCCGCGCGAGAGACGCTTGCGCAGAGACCTCTCACATCGCTTCCCGTGGAATCTCGTGGAAACAGATCTTCACGACCCCGAAGGAATGTGGGCAGGATTGACAGGAGCGACAGGATACCCTTTCCGGGGCCGGCCCGCTCACCCCTCACCGGAAAGATCTGCCCTGTCCCCGGAGTGGGTGGATGATTGCCTTCAGTGCATCTTTTAGAAGTCCTTCCAATACGCCCTCCCTCCTAACGCACGGTGGGCGACGTCGTAGGCAACGGGCCTACCTCGATGGCTGTTGGTGAGAACCACGACTCCCCAGGATTGCTCCGGGTAGAACACCATGACGCTTTGAAACCCAAAGGTGTTCCCGTTTTGCCAAAGGGCGTCTCCTCGCTCGCTGTGCTGGATGCCGATGCCCAATCCCCACGAGAAATGATCGTCGATGACGATTTGGGGAGAGTGCATCTGCAGCGCCAGATCGGCATCGATCAACCGGGGGCTGGAGAACTCGATCAAGAGACGGGCCAGATCGCCTGCTGTCGTTCTCAGCGATCCGATGGCACTCGGCGGCGGCGACGGCCGGGTGGGAATCGGACCGCTCACGAAGCTGGTCGCGAACAGAAGAGCCCATCCGATGAATCCAGCCAGAACGGTTAGCAT
>JBFKLX010000245.1:0-7816 GCA_041630155.1 Acidobacteriota bacterium | reverse complement strand
CCCGATCTTTGCAGCTGCCATGCAAAACACCAGTCCGGCCAGAAACGGCACCAGAAAAATCAGAGTCGGCAGCTGGTAAGTCAGGTGTCCGTTGGCCATCTTCCGCCACACCGAATCTCGGTTGACGAAGCTGCTGGAAGACATTCCCAAAGGGTCGAAGACCAGTCGCTTGGAGGCTTCTTCCAGAGATTCTCCGGTCACCTGCTCGATCGCTTCCTGAAGATAGAGAAACCCATTACCGGAATAGAGGAACTCCGATCCCGGCTCGAAAACGACACCTTTGTCGAGCAGCAACAGATTGTCGGTGAGTCCGGAACTGTGGGACGCCAGATGGCGGACGGTGATCCTGTCTCCCCGATCCGAGGCCGGCAGCCAAGCCTTACTCAGCGAGCGCCTCACGGGTTGGTCCAGCGACAGGCGGCCCTGTTGGACCAGCCGGAGTGCGGTGTAAGCGGTCACTACTTTGCTGATGGAGGCGACTTCGAAGACGCTCTCCTCGGTGACCGGGCGGCCGCTCAGAGAATTCGCGACGCCGAAGCCCTCGCTCCAGATGATGGCGCCCTCTCGAACGAGAGCGATCGCCAATCCCGGTACGCCGCGGCGGCTCATGTCGTCCCGGATGTACCTCCTCAGGTCAGCGATGACCTGTTCAGGTTCCTCGCCGACACGCAATGCGGCACCGCCCGAGGTCGACCGCTGCGCCCGGGGCGAGGCCACAACCTCACACTCCAGGCGCCAGGGCAAGAGCAGCGAGATCCACACCAGGAGCAAACAGTGGCGGCGATTCCCGCCGTTCCCCCAGAGGCGTGGATGCTGCATCGCCGGTTCCGGTCGGTCGACTCGCAATCGATGGGAGGTCTTCATCTCGGTCGCGCTACCGGGTGTTCCCCGAACCTTGCCAGGCCGGCCGGCACGGTCTCGACTCGGCCCTGCTCGAAGGGAATCCGTTCCAGAGAAAAAATCAGCATGCCCCCAACTGAGCCGTATCCCGACTCTTCCATCATACCGCCCATACCGCCAGGGAGTTCGAGGACACGATCGCGGAGGCCAGAGACGTCAGTCGATCGAATGCGCAGGCGTTCGCGGCGGGAGGCCGAGAGGGGCCGAAGCGGGCTGACACTTTGACCTTTTCCATCCTGCCCAGACCGATTTCTTCTTTTTCCTTCAGCCAGTCGGTGTGCTAGCCTTCCCAGGTCGTGACAGAAGCATCGGGACCTCGTATGCATCGGCGGCTCGGCGTCTTGAACGCCACCACCATCAACATGTCCAACATGGTGGGGATCGGGCCGTTCATCGCCATACCGCTGATTCTGAGTACGCTGGGGGGACCTCACTCCTATCTGGCTTGGCTGGTCGGTGTGGTGATCGCACTGGCCGACGGTTTGGTGGTGGCGGAGCTGGGTGCGGCGCTTCCGGCGTCCGGCGGCACCTACGTTTTTCTTCGGGAGGGCTTCGGATCCCGCAAATGGGGCCGTCTGCTGGCTTTCCTGTTCGTCTGGCAGATCCTGTTTGCAGGTCCTCTCGAGATCGCCAGCGGCAACATCGGCCTGGTGCAGTACCTGAAGGTCTTCCTTCCCGAGATGACCGATCTGCAGATGAAACTGTTCGCTGCCGGGATCGGGGTCGTCCTGATTTTCGCGCTGTACCGGAAAATCACCGACATCGCCAAGATCATGCTTGGCCTTTGGATCGTCATGATCACGACAACCGGATGGGTGATCCTGACGGGAATTCTCCATTTCGACCCTGCTCTGGCCTTCGATGTGCCGCCGGACGCGTTTCGATTCAATCTGGACTTTTTCCAGGGGCTGGGGCAGGGGACAGCCAACGTCCTCTACCTCTACCTGGGCTACTACCAGGTCTGTTATCTGGGAGCGGAGGTACGAGAACCGGGGCGGACGATTCCCCGGGCCGTGATCTATTCGATTCTGGGCGTCACCGTCATCGACGTCTTGATCTCGTTCGGCTTCATCGGCGTGGTTCCGTGGCGGGAAGCGATGCAATCGCAGTCGGTGGCGGCTGACTTGATGAATCGCGCCTACGGCCCCTGGGCGGCATATCTGCTGGCCGGCTTCATCGTAGTGACCGCTTTTGCTTCCATCTATGCACTTCTGCTGGGCTACTCTCGCGTCCCCTATGCGGCGGCCCAGGACGGAGTCTTCTTCCGATGGCTGGGAGAGCTGCATCCAACCAAGGAATTCCCCCACCGGTCGCTGCTGCTGTTGGGCTCGGCTGCAATCGTCGCCAGCTTTTTCACGCTGGAGGAAGTGATCCTGGCGCTCATGGCTGCTCGAATCCTCATTCAGTTCATCGGACACACGATTGCGCTCTTCTTGATTCGGGCCAACCGGCCGGACATCGAGAGGCCTTTCAAAATGTGGCTTTATCCTCTGCCCGCTCTCATTTCCCTGGCCGGCTATGTCTACGTCTTTTCGTCGTTGGGTTCACGCTTCATTGCATTCGGCGTCCTGACCCTGCTGGCCGGGACCGTGGTCTATCTGGTAGCCGCCTGGCGGCAGGGGCAATGGCCTTTTCAGAGTCAGGCGGATCCGAAGCGCTGAGAAACCCCAGCGAGCGACCTCAATCACGCCGAGAGCAGGGGGCTGCCCGACACTTGGATGTCCGAGTCGCCGATCATCGGTCGTCCGCCGCTGCCCGAAAGCCAGTGATTCGAATCAGGTCGGAGGTGAGTCCGTCGAAGGGATTGGCTTGGAAGTCCAGCATCGACTCCGGCTGCTCCCCGCGACCGACGATATAGTAGGCCGTCTGCCCGTTGGCCTCGAAAACCAAGCCGGTCGGCTCGGCCTCGGGATCGATGATCGACAGCACGCGAACGCAGCCGTCCGTCTGCATGTCCCGATCCTCGCCGTCGGGCAAGCAGGAGAAGACCTCGCCGAAGCGGGCGTCTTCCAGGATGAAGAGATTGGCGAAACCGGGTTGAAACGCCAGGTTGTCGGCGCTGTGAAAACCGGGTGCGCCGAGAAAAAACCGGTCAACAACAGACACTGCGTACCCGCTCTCATGGGTCGAGTCCGCCAGGTAGTTCAAACCGGTGCGGGTGTCGGTCACGATGCCGTCGCCCGACGGGTTGGGATCGACGCCGCACAGCACCTGACCCCAGTCCTCCGCCAGGTCTTGCCCGGAGACGGCGAAACAGAACCGGATTCCAGGTCCCGAATAACCGGGGTCACTTTCCAGGTCCTCGGCGCGGTGGTACCCCGTGGCGCCGCGAGCGCTGGCGTCAGATCGGGCCTGAAGGGGGTCGACCTCGACCCAGACGGCGTTTCCGACTTCGCAACCCTGGCCGTACTGGGGAAACCCCGCGGTTCCAGCTCCCCGGCAGGACACTTGCAGCGCAAAACTGCGGCCGGACACCAATGGGGACGCGCTGAGATCGGGGATCGGCCCGTCCTGGCTGCGCGGCGCCTCGGGCACGAACTTGAAAATGCCGCCGCCGTCGCTGTCGGGGGCCAGACGGCCCGGAATCAGCTCTTCGGTCCCGATGACGACCCCGCTCGGCAACACCGCAAGGCCCTCCCAGGTGAGGGTCGGCAGCGCCGGCCTCTGGGCCGCGCGAGTGCTCACCTCCAGGCTGTCGATGGCCATCCGAACGTCGCCCGAGGCCCGATCGGCCACCCAGTGCCCCGTCGTCGCCAGTGGATCGAGGATTTCGTAGGCCCGGCCGTCGAAGGTCTCTTCGGTGACCAGAACCGTTCCCCAGGAGGTTCTCCGCACGCCGTCGCACAGATCCAGTCCCAGCAGAACGTTTTCCACCTCGCCGCTGGCCAGGCTCACGCGTTGCACCGAGGCGTTGAGGCCACGGTTGCCGCCCGGTGTGGTGCCGGCCCGGCCATTCTCGGCGCACACGATCAGATGCGTGGGAGCCACGTCGTCCGGGTAGAGGATCATCTGTTCGGTCCGTGCTCCCACGTTGCGAGTGACGTATTCCGCCGTCAGGCCCCGCGCCAGGAGCTGGCGCTGGCCGGCGCCGGCGTCTTGGCGGGGCACGTAGTCGGGCTCGCGCGCCCGATCCGCCAACGGGGCCTGGATTCCAAACAACGCCAGGGATCGGCGCTGGAGCTGGTCCTCCATTTCGGCCCCGAAGTCGTCCGCATCGTCGGTCGGAATCAAGGGCAGACTGGTCAGGAGGCCGGGTCCAAACCGCAGCGCCGTGACGGCAAACGGTTCTTCGGATTCCAACTCGAGCAGTCCTCGAAAGGGCCTGGGGAGCGCAGGAAAGAGATCGCTCAACAGCTTGGCGGAATGCCGTCCCGTGAAGGGGACCTCGGTTTCCCCGACCAGCTGTCCGGCCTGGTCGTAGAGGCGCGCTTCCAGCGGCTCTGCCGAGTCGTGAACCGCGGCCACACCCGTGTTGACACTGCCCACGACTTCCACGAAGAGCTGGAATTCCTCTCCCTGTTCCGCCGGAAAGATCGCCGCCTCACCACCGCTCGCGAAGCCGAAGAACGCCACCGCCGACACGGAAGCCTGATCCAGTTCGAGCACGGCGTATCCGGACCGGGGCGGGTTCGAACTTCCCTCGGTCGCCACCAGCAGCGTCGAGTGAGGGGCCATCTGAAGCGGAACGACGCTGGCCTCGCCCGTCGTCAGCGGGAGGGTCTGCGGGTTGCCCTGAGAATCGAAGAAACGAAGCCACCCCTGAGCCGGGCCGCCAGCGAGATTGCTGATCGAGAAGACCATCGAGAGCCCGCCGCCGTCCCCGTAATGGGGAAACAGGAGCTCTCGCGCGGACAGACCCGTGCTCATGACGATCCAGACCAATAGACACACCGCTCTTCGCATCATTGTTCTCTCGCCTCTGTCAACGCCAAGCCGGGGAGTGACGGCGGATCCCGTACTCAGGCAATGCCGCACTAGAGGCTCAGGGTAGCAGAAAACCCGCCGGGTGAAGATGTGATGGCGGGCGCGGGAGCCATCGACTGCTCCAGCTGCTAGGATGAGAGGGCTGACGTGGGTGGGACGTGACGCGGCGGCAGCCTGAGGCGGGCCGGCGCCACCAGATCTGGCTGTCGCCCGAAGAACTGCAGGTCGTGTGACATGGCCAACGGTTTCATGGGATCGCGGGAAGCGTGGGATCGGCTGGAAGCCCCGCTGCTGCTGCTCGATTCGATGCTGCAATCGGCTGCAAACAGATACGGCCTGCAGTTGCGCAAGAACCACAAGGCTCCCGAGAGATCCCTGCTGGGGGCTTCAGTCATCCAATATCTCTTTCAGATCTTCCCGGCCGACGAAGCGGCTCCCCGGTTCAACGTCTGGATCTGCGCCTTTCAGGACCGGCCCGACGGCCGCTACTGGAAGACGGAGACTGTTTTGCGGAATGCCGATGCGCACCAGATCACGGAAAGCGTGCTGGAGCAATCGTTGAAGCGGCTGCTTTCGTGGAATGAGTCCGATCTGGTACATACCGAGAGCCGGGATGCGTGAACCCACCGTCCATCTGGCCGGCGCAGGCAGGGTCCGTGTGCCCGCAAAGGAGCGGACTCGGAACCACCCCAGCCCCTCGCTCAAAAGGTCAAGAATTCGCTGCCCTTTCCAGGCTGGCAGGTCGATCTGCTCTCCCGCGGTGGCCCGGGCTCCACGGGCTCCTTCTGTTGGGGAGAGCTGCAACGTCAAGCTGCAGCATGGTAGCCTGCCGTTACAGTGCAGCCCGAGCGGGCAGCTGTTCGGCAGCAGCGGGATGACTCCAGGTGTTGGGCGATCGACCGAGCCTTCGCCGCAGCTCTAGTGTTTTCAGCCCTCTACCTCACGGCCGCGAAAGTCCTGAAAGGGGGACCCGAGCGCGAGGTGGCCGGCTGCCTCGGGAGGAGTCGAAGCCTGACCGGTGCGGCCGTGTTCAACGAATCGAATACGAATCGAATCCATGAGGTATCAGCGCTGGAGGACAACGGGACTGGCTGGGAGTCGGGATGGAGAAGCTGAGTCCGGGTGAGATCGAAAAGCTTCAGATATGGCAGAAACGGATGATCACTGTCTTCGTGGTCACCATGGTCGGTCTCCTCGTGGTCGTTGGGGTGGACCTGATCATCGGATTTTCTCGGACAGTGGCATGGTTTGCCTTCGGGGGTCTGCTGGGTCTGGCTGGGTCAGGGGTCGTCGTTCAGTTCAGTCAACGCTGCCCGAGATGTGAGTACCGGCTCGGGTTTCAGTCTGGCCTGCTGGTTCCAGAGAAATGCAGGAAGTGTGGGGTGGCCTTGAAGTGAGGAGATCGTGCGTCTCGCGATGCGCTGACGGCTCCCCTGGGTCCTTCGGAACTCAGCGCGCGGACCCTTGATTGTCGTCGTCACGCCGGGCGGCGAGAGCTGGGAGGATGAGAATATGTTCTTTGCGAGAAAGACGTTACCGATCGCGTTGGCAGCAGTGGGCTCGCTGTGTTTTGGTGTTGCCGTTGGGGCGCCAAACAGGACAGATCTGGAGGGTGTCCTTGGCGATTTCCCGGAACCTCCGCCTCTCCAGCTGGCCGTGGTGGAAACAGCGTCCATCGAGGGTGGAGTTCGGCAGCTCATCGAGTATGTGGTGGAAGAGGGGGATCCGCGCTTCGACCGCCCCGTGGACAAGGTGAGGGCCTACCTCTTCATTCCCGATCATGCCGAGGGGGACCGGCTTCCCGCCATTGTCGCCATCCACCAGGACGGTCCGCTCACCCACCTGGGGAAGGCGGAGCCGGCGGGGCTCGGCGGGGCCGAGGATCAACACTACGGCCTGGAGCTGTTTCAAAGGGGGTACGTCGTCATTTGTCCCGACCGCTATTACCACGCTGAGCGCCGCAGGATTCCGGACGCGGCCAACGCCGGTTCGCAGATGATGCGGGATCTCGGTCTGTGGCTCAAGTGGGCCGGGCAACTGATCCTCTCTGGCCGAACGCATTTCGGAAAGGAAGCCTACGACCTGATGCGGGCGGTAGACGTTCTCTCCACGCTGGAGTTCGTCGATCGGGATCGCATCGGCGCGATCGGGCACTCTGCCGGCGGCAACGTGCTCGTCTACCTGATGTTCATGGACGAGCGAGTAAAAGTCGGGGTTTCGTCCTGCGGATTCTACGAGCTGATGGAAGACTTCAACGACCGGGATCGGTCCTTTTCCAACTCGGTGTTCGCCATCCCCGGACTGGCCAAAATCGGCAGATCTGCCGACTACCTGGCCCACATCGCTCCGAGACCCGTCTTGATGACGCGCGGAATGCGCGAGCTCTCCACCGAGGAAGGCAGCCAGGAGCACGTCGAGAGGACACGGCAAATCGAGGCTTTCGCCCGCCAGCGCTACGACCAGGCGGGCGCATCGGAGCGACTCGCCGTCACCTACTTCGAGGGAGGCCACGAGTTCCCAAAAGAGATGAGAGTCGCGGCCTACCAGTGGATCGACACCCACCTCGGGAGGTAAGACGCGATCGGCCGATGCCCGGAACCGAGCCAGGACACGGAGCCGGGTGCGGGGGACAGGGGAACTCCGCACGCAGAAACGCGGCTCCAGAACCGGCCGCATTCCTCCAGACAAATCCTCATGACAACAGCCGGTCGGACCGGCCGGCTCCTGCCGAACGGGGCAAGCTCATCCGCTCTCTTGACTGGGGACAGGGCTTTTCCTAGACTCATCCGCCTTCATTCCTGGGGACCGATATCCGGGGACAGGGCAACTTCGTTACGCTTGACTGGAAAAACGAGTCCAGATGGCTTCGTGGGAGCTAATCCTTCGGTTGAGCTGACGCGCCTACCGAGCCGGAAGCCAAAAAAGGGAGTAGCTCGCTGGCATCGGCTTGGACGAATTCAGCCCTCTTCGTGCCCTGGCGTATCTGATCATT
>JBFKLX010000244.1:0-7866 GCA_041630155.1 Acidobacteriota bacterium | reverse complement strand
GGCGGCGCTATGCCGGAGACCTGCCTGCCCCCTACCGCTACACCGGCGGTTTCGAGACCGAGAAAGATCAGCCCTTTTCCAAGCTCATTCTCTCCGCTTCGCTGAACCGGGCTCCGGAAATCAAGTTCACGGACCTGGAGACGGTCGTCAAGACCAACGTCTACTATCAACTGGTGCCGTTCCATGTCGCGACCGGGGTCTTGAGAGTCTCGGAGAAACAGGGCCTGGCCACGGTCACCGTGGAGATCCCGCACTCTGCGCTGACCTTCAAGGATCAGGGCGGAGTCATGTCGGCAAAGGCGGAGATCCTGGGACAGGTGTCCACACTCACCCGGCGCATCCGGGGGGCTTTCGAAGAGACCGTCTCTCGCGAGATTCCGGCCTCCCAGTTTCCCGTTATGAGCCGGGCCTCCAGCGTCTTTCAGAAGCACCTCTTGTTGGGCCCGGGGGTGTACAAGCTGAATCTGGTGGTCAAGGACGTGGAGACAGGTAACCTGGGCACCTGGGAGGGCCGGCTCGAGGTCCCGGGCTTCGCAGCGGGTCAGCTGGGCCTGAGTTCGATCGTGCTGGCCCAGGAAATCGCACCCTCCGACCCGAGCCAAGAGAGCCTCTTCGACCTGGGGACTCTCAAAGTGGTGCCGCGAGTCTCCCGGACCTTCCGGCAGGACGAGCCAATGGGGTTCTTCCTGCAGGTCTATCCGGCGGCCATCGAGCAGAGTACGGGGCGCCCCGACCTGAAAGTGGAGTTCGCCGTGGCCGCGAACGGGGAGAAGCCTGAACAGTGGCGGGATTGCTCGCGCCTGGCCGTGATCTCCGGAGAACATTCGACCGTCGCCAGGCTCACCAGTCTGGAGCCCTATCCACCCGGGGAGTACGCTCTGCTGGTGAGGGCTCAGGACCGGATCACCGGAGAGATCGTGCAGGCGTCGGTTCCCTTCCGGGTGGTCCCTCCCAGGGAGGCCCCGAAGTGAGTGGGCCGGCAGCGCGATTCACAGGATTCTCCGTTTCCGATTCAAAGTCGCCAATTTGGCACCCTGACTCTGGTTTCTGGTTTTCAAGACTTGACCTGGGCAGTCTTAGATTTCGCCCTCCTGGGGCGCGGGAGTTCTTGGCTTCATGAAAGAGCAGCACCGACTCTCCATCCCGATCCTGGCTGGGCTCCTGGCCTTGTCTGCCTTCGCCGCGGCGCCCACGCCCGGCTCGGAGTTGACCGATTCCATCCAGCGCCGGGCCGAGGACTACTGGCGAGTCGCCAGGGTGATCTGGGGTTATGCCGAGCCCGGCTACCAGGAGGTTCAATCCTCGGCCACGCTGGCGGGACTGCTGGAAAGTGAGGGCTTCCAGGTCGAGCGAGGGGTGGCAGCCATCCCCACCGCCTTCACGGCTACGTTCGGCTCGGCAAAGCCGGTCATTGGCATCCTGGGAGAGTTCGACGCTCTGCCCGGACTCTCCCAAATGGCCGTTTCGGAGCGCCAACCCGTTCCCGGTCAGTCCTACGGACATGGCTGCGGACACCATCTGTTCGGCGTGGCTTCCGCGGCCGCCGCCATTGCACTGGCGGACGAGATCCGCGCGGGGCGCCTCTCCGGGACCGTTCGCTTCTACGGGACCCCGGCGGAGGAAGGGGGCAGCGGGAAAGTCTACATGGTCCGTGCGGGGCTGTTCGAGGATTGTGACGCGGTGCTGCACTGGCACCCGTCCAGCACCAACGGAGCGGGCCCCAGTTCCAATCTGGCCCGCATCGCTGCCAAGTTCCGCTTCCACGGCGTGAGCGCCCACGCCGCGGGAGCGCCCGAACAGGGACGCTCGGCCCTGGACGCGGTGGAGCTGATGAATCATGCCGCCCAGCTGCTGCGCGAGCACACCCCCGATCTGACTCGCATCCACCATGTGATCACCAAGGGAGGGGGCGCTCCCAATGTGGTCCCGGACTTTTCCGAGGTCTATTACTACGTGCGCCACCCCGACCCGGCAGTGGTCCGTTCCCTCTACGAACGGTTGGTGCTGTGTGCCCGCGGCGCGGCGCTGGCCACCGAGACCCGCCTCGAAATCGACTACCAGGGCGGCATTTACAACATCCTCCCCAACCGCACCCTTGCTGCTCTGGCCCTGGAGCGCCTGCGCTCCCTCAACGACCTGCGCTACGATGGCCAAGAGAGGCTGTTCGCCGAGGAAATCCAACGGACACTGGCCCAACCGCTTCCGCTCGACACCGTGAGTGAAGTGACCGATCTGGGCGACGCCGTCCGCCCCGGATCGACCGATGTCGGGGACGTTTCCTGGGTGGTGCCGACAACGGGTATCCGGGTGGCCACCTGGGTGCCCGGGACTCCCGCCCACTCGTGGCAGGCAGTGGCCTGTGGAGCTACCACGATTGCCCGCAAGGGAATGCTGCTGGCGGCGAAGACACTGGCGGCAACGGCCCAGGAGCTGTATCAGAACCCGGGGATTCTGGAGAAGGCGAGGCGGGAGTTCGAAGAAAGGACGGAGGGCACGACTTACCGGCCGATGCTCGAAGAGGGGCAGCAGCCACCCCTGGACTACCGGAAGTAGACGTTCAGCTCCCGGCGTTCAAGTTCTCCCCCTGACCCATCCCGGCATTTCCCCCGCCAGCCCGAACACAGCCTCTCCCACCAGGTAAACCACCAACGTCACCAGGACGATGGTGATGAAGTTGAGCAGGAACCCACATCGCGCCATCTCCGGGATCGTGACCCGGCCGCTGGCGAAGACCACCGCGTTGGTTCCCGTGCCCGAGGGGAGGCAGAAGGCGCAGGAACAGGCGATGGTGGCGGGGATCATCAGGAGGAAGGGGTGGATGCCATTGACCACGGCCATCGTGGCCAGTACCGGCAAGAAGATGTTGGCGGTGGCGGTATTGGAGTTGATCTCAGTCAGGAAGGTGGTGGCGCCGACCACCAGGAGGACTACCAGGAGGGTCGGAAGGGCCGCCAGAAACTCGATCTGCTGGCCGATCCAGCTGGCCAGGCCGGTCTCGGCGAAGGACCTGGCGATGGCGTACCCTCCACCTACGATCACGACTACGCCCCAGGGGACTCTCTCGGCCGCCTTCCAATCCAGCAAGCGTTTCGAAGACTCACCAGGGTTTCCGGTCGGAACGACGAAAAGCAGCAGCGCAGTCGCCAGGGCCACGGTCGAGTCGTGGACGAACTCGTCGACGCCCAAAATCGACGCCCAGCCGGGGATGCGAACGCTACCCAGCACCAGGTCCCTGCGTAAGACCCAGCCCAGGGCTGTCAGGGCAAAAATGACAGCCACACGGCGTTCGCCGCTGCTCATCGGCCCCAGCTGCCGGAGCTGGTCAGCCACGATCCGGCGGCTGCCCGGGAAACTGCCTCGAATGCCGAAATAACGCAGCAGATAGAGCCAGGTGACCGGCAGCAGCACGAGCACCAGAGGGATCCCCAACAACATCCATTGCAGAAAGCTGATCTCGGGCGCCTGGGGATAGAGAGTCTCGATCATGCCCGCCAGCACCATGTTGGGTGGAGTTCCAATCAGCGTTCCCGTGCCGCCAATACTGGCGGCGTAAGCGATGGCGAGCATCAGGGCCAGGCCGAAACGGGACGTCGACGCCGAGCTGCTCTCCTCCTGTGCCACCATGGCCAGCGCGATGGGCAGCATGAGCAGTGTCACGGCCACATTGGCGATCCACATGGAAAGAAGGGCGGTGGCCAGCATGAAGCTGAAGACGATGCCTCGGCGGCTATGCCCCAGCAGCTTCAGCGTCCCCAGGGCGATGCGGCGGTGCAACTGTTGCAGTTCGACCGCCTTGGCCAGGAAGAATCCGCCCAGCAGCATCAGGACGTAGTTGTGGCCGTAGTTCTCAGCGGTGGACGCGGCGTCCAGGATGCCCATCAACGGAAAGAGCGCCACGGGGATCAAAGCAGTGGCCGAAATGGGGATGGCCTCCGTCACCCACCAGACCGCCATCAGGCAGGTCACGGCGGCTGCACGCATGGCCTCCGGAGAGGCCCCGGCAGGGGTCGGCAAGACCAGGATGAGAACGAACACGCCTGGACCGACGACCAGCCCCCAGCCTCTTCTCAACATGCTGCCTTCTCGAGAGAAAACCCCGTCTCCCAGCGAGACCCACATGATGCGCGCCCGGCCGTGACGGGTCAAGGCGAACTGATGGCTGCGCCAGTTCTCGAATACTTGCACGCTACCTCTAGCGAGGCCGCTTTTCTGGGCGTAGAATGAGGGAATGTGACTTCTGAAGAAAGGAGGTCGAACCAACATGCTCAAAACCAGCCGTCTCCTGTGCGCTCTCGCCATTCTGATCTTGTTGGCCGCGGGTCCCGCCAGTGGGCTCTTCGCTCAACAGGAAGGGTCGCACAAGGAGCATCACAAGCAAGGAAAGGAAGCGGTCGTCGTCGGCTGCCTGGACGAAGGCGACGAAGAAGGCTACTATTTGCTCATGGATGAAGACGGGGAAGAGTGGGATGTGAAGGGTTCAGCCGAACTCGCAAAACATCTGGGCCACACAGTCCGTCTGACCGGCAGTTGGGAAGAAACCGGCGAGGTCAAGGTCTTCATAGCCAAGAAGATCGAGCACCTCTCCACCAACTGTGACTATTGAGATTCGTGTGCCAGCAACGGGAGGCCCGGAACGGCTTCCCGGCTGGCATTTGTCCTGCCGGGGAATCCGGGGGGTTGCAACTTCAGATCCTTGCCCTCACCCGAATCGGGCGACAAGGAAAAGTTGATCCGCAGAGGCCCCCCGCCCCGGCTACTCTCTGACTGAGAGGTCCCGGAGCTTTCCCTTGCGGGTGATGGTCCGCGCGATCGACGCCCCCCGGGCGGGCTGCACGAGCAGCTTGCAAATCCGACCCATCCCGAACACAATCTCTGACGTTCGACGACACCGATTCTTCTGGGAGGCTATGCAATGTCTGGCAAACTCTCACCGCGGCTCTCCCTGGCCGTTCTTCTGGCCGCATGCCTGGTTCTGGGCACAACGAGCTGGGGCAATTCCAAACGGGTGCTGACACCCGAGGACGTGTTCCATCTGGAGTACGCTTCGGACCCGCAGATCTCGCCCGACGGCCGGCAGGTCGTCTACGTCCGCAACTGGATGGACATCATGACCGATCGCCGGCGCTCCCATCTCTGGATCGTCGGCAGCGACGGCAGCAGCCACCGCCCGCTCACCAGCGGAGATCACAACGACGGTTCGCCGGTATGGTCCCCCGACGGCTCCAAACTGGCCTACCTCTCCGGGGCCGACGGCTCCAGCCAGATTTTCCTTCGATGGATGGACACGGGGCAGACGGCCAGACTGGCCCAGCTGACCGAGTCTCCAGGCGGCCTGTCGTGGTCTCCGGACGGCCGTTGGATCGCCTTCTCCATGCTGGTGCCGGAAAGTCCCGAGAGCCCGGTGAAGCTCCCCTTCCGGCCCGAGGGCGCAAAGTGGGCTCCGCCGCCCAAGTGGATCGACCGCCTCATCTACCGAGCGGACGGGGCGGGCTATCTGCGAGAGGGGTACGAGCAGATCTTCTTGCTTCCCGCTGACGGGGGCAGCCCCAGGCAGCTCACCGAAGGCCCTTACGACCACGGCGGCCGCATCTCCTGGATGCCCGACTCCAGTGCCCTGGTCTTCTCTGCCAACCGCCACGAGGGAGGGGAATACGACCCTCTCAATTCGGAGGTGTACCTCTTCGAGTTGGAGAGCGGGAGTCTGACTCAGGTGACCAGCCGCCAGGGACCGGACCGATATCCGATGGTCTCGCCCGACGGCAAGACCATCGCTTACCTGGGATTCGACGACCGCTACCAGGGCTACCAGGTTCAGCGCCTCTACCTGCGCGGCGAACAGGCCAGCCGAGGCTTTCCGTTGACGGGCAACCTGGATCGCGACGTGGAATTCCCGGTCTGGAGCGGGGACGGGCAGGGGCTGTACTTCCAGTACGACGAGCAGGGGGACACGCGCATCGCCTATGTCTCACTGGACGGAAAGATCCGTGACCTGGCCGACAAACTGGGAGGGACCTCCTTCAGTCGTCCTTACTCCGGCGGCTCCTTTTCGGTTTCCCTAAACGACGTGCTGGCCTACACCTGGTCACGCCCCGACCGGCCGGCCGACGTCGCCGTAGCTGCACGCGGTGAGCCGGCCAAACTCCTCACGGGGTTGAACGAGGACGTGCTGCCCTTCCGGGAACTGGGAGAGGTTGAGGAGATCTGGTATCCGTCGTCCTTCGACGGCCGGAAAATCCATGGCTGGATCGTCAAGCCCCCGGGGTTCGACCCGGCCCGGCGTCACCCCCTGATCCTGGAAATTCACGGCGGGCCCTTCGCCAGTTACGGCGCCCACTTTTCGGCCGAGGCCCAGCTCTACGCAGCCGCCGGATACGTGGTCCTGTACACCAACCCGCGAGGCAGCACCAGCTACGGGGAAGAGTTCGGGAACCTGATTCACCACAACTATCCCGGACAGGACTACGACGATTTGATTTCGGGAATCGATGCCGTGTTGAAGCGCGGTTACGTCGATCCGGAGCGGCTCTACGTCACGGGTGGCAGTGGAGGCGGTGTCCTGACTGCCTGGACAGTGGGCAAGACCGACCGCTTCCGCGCGGCCGTGGCCGCCAAGCCGGTCATCAACTGGGCCAGCTTCGTTCTCACTTCCGACAGCTACAATTTTTTCTACAAGTATTGGTTTCCCGGCTTTCCCTGGGACCAGGTGGAGCACTACTGGAAGCGCTCGCCCCTTTCGCTGGTGGGCAACGTCAAGACGCCCACCATGGTGCTGACCGGCGAGGCCGACTACCGCACTCCCATCTCAGAATCGGAACAGTACTATCAGGCGCTGAAACTGCGCCAGGTGGACACCGCCCTGGTCCGGATCCCGGGTGCGTCTCACGGCATCGCCCGGAGGCCCAGCCAACTGATCGCCAAGGTGGCCTGCATCCTGGAGTGGTTTCACCGGCACCAGCCTTGACGCAAGGGACCGGGACGTGGCTTGGCGGTGGCGCGAGCCGCTCCGCCGACCCGCGGCGCACGGGGCACGGAAAAGGGCATGATCGATGGCGCTCCGAGTCATTGTGTGCATGGGGGTGAGCGGCTCCGGCAAGAGCACCGTCGGACGGTTGCTGGCCGAGCGGCTGGGTTGGGATTTCTGGGAGGGGGACGATTTCCATTCTGCGGAAAACAAGCGCAAGATGGCCTCGCGCCAGCCCCTGACCGACGCCGACCGTTCCCCGTGGCTCGAAAGGCTCCGCCGGCTCATTGAAGAGGCCCTGAGCGGCAGACGCCCTCCGGCCGTCCTGGCTTGTTCAGCGCTGCGCAGCTCTTACCGCGAGGTCCTGTCTCGACCAGAAGACTCGGGCGCATTGGTCTGGGTGTTCCTGAAGGGCGAACCGGAGCTGATCCGCCGGCGCCTGAACGAACGCTCCGGGCACTTCATGCCGCCGCAGCTGCTGGAGAGCCAGTTCGAAACGCTGGAAGAGCCCGAGTCTGCCCTGGTCGTCGACATCGACGCCCCCCCGGCTACCCTGGTGCAGATCATCCTGGACCGGCTGGGCCCTCGGGACGCGTAAGCCAGATCTTGCTCCTCCCTCCGGTTCCCGTCCAGGCTCAACGGCTCAGCCCGGAATCCCCGAGGGCGAGACCCGCCCTCGAGGGCCGCTCTCGTGATGGCTGAAGGCTGGAGAAGTCCGAAGCTTCCGGCAAGCAGCGTACGGAGTGCCACGCGGCACTAGCCCGGATCATGCACCAGGTTTCGTCGCGAGGCGTCGGAAGCGCCGCGCTGACAAGGCGTTACGCCCGAGGCCCCCGGAGGCGTAGTCGTGCACTCCGTCGAGGAGGCCGAGGGCGGGCAACGCAGTCAGCGCCGATGATAACGGC
>JBFKLX010000243.1:0-7878 GCA_041630155.1 Acidobacteriota bacterium | reverse complement strand
TCTCGGGGAGTTCCAGGGGAGCGTAATAGCCCGGCCGGGTCCGGACCACCACGCCGAGCTTGGTTCGCACTTCAATGTTGCGCCATTTCCCGTCTTTGCGGGTGTTGCTGGGGACATAGGAAAGATAGTACTGATTCTTCAATTCCGCGGCGACTTCGGCGTAGACCTCACTGAGGCTGCTGAAGGCTTCGGCTTTCAGGACTCTACCACCCGTCATTTTGCTGAGCCGATCCAGGGAGCGCTTGGCACGAATGATGGTCTCGTCCTTCAGTTCGTCGGGGATGGGACGGCCGCGTCTGAAGAACTCGCCCCGCATGGCCATGGCGCCCGCCCAGTACTCGTCCAGCTTGGACGCCACATACACGAGAGCTTCGGAGCGCACCGCCAGATCGACTGCCTCTTCCATGCTCACCTTGCTGCCCGAGTCGATTCCGTCGGTTAGCAGGATCACGGCCGCTTTCCCTTCCACGCCGCGAAGCAGGTCGTCGAATGTCACGTAGAGGGCGTCGTTGAGCACGGTCACTCCTTTGGGGTAGACGCTCTCCAGAGCCAACTCGATGTTGGGCAGATGGTTGCTCCAGTTCAGGATCAACTCCGGCCGGTTGTTGAAGGTGATGATCGCCACCCGGTCCTCGGGGCCCAGGCTCTTGGCGAAATGCAAAGCAGCCCGGCGGATGGAGGCTTGAAAGTCCCGCGTGCTTCCGCTGGCGTCCACCAGCAACACGGCGCTCACCGGGACGTTTTCCTGAGCGAAGTTGACGATCTCCTGGGGAACGCCATCTTCGAAGACCCGGAAGTCCTCCCGGGTGAGACCTTTGTAGAAGCCCCCCAATTCCGATCGGGCCGTCACCGACAGAAAGATCTGGTTGACGTCCACACCGATCCTGAACGTCCCCTGATCTTCGGGCGGGTCCGTCTTCACCGGATCCTGGGCTCCCAGAATAGCCAACGAAATCAAACAGATGAGCATCGCCGAGAATTTTCTCACGCTTACAACCACGCCTCTATTATACCCCTGGATGGACCGGTTTCTGTCCGGGAGGAGAACCCGCCGGCTCCGGGTGAGTTGCCAGTCTCCTCCCAGACCCCTGCGGGCACGACGGCCGGCCGGTGGGTTATCTTTGCTGGCGTGGGAATCGTGCTGCTGGGCTTGATCCTGTACTTTCCCTTGTGGTGGCTCTCTCCCTACCGCCCGGAGGTTCCCTCATTCCTGCTCGCTACGATTCCCGCCCATGTTTTCTGGCTGGCCGCGTACCGCTGGGCGCGGTCCGGCCGGCTCTCGTTCCGCTGGTTGTGCCTGCTGGCCCTCCTGCTGAGAGTGGCTTTCCTGGCACAGCAGCCCAGCCTCAGCGAAGATGCCTACCGCTACCAGTGGGACGGCCTGCTGATCAACCAGGAAATTAATCCCTATGTCGCGCCACCGGATGCTTTGACGGAGACTCAATCCCTCCACCCGGAACTTTACTCGGTGATGGCCCACCGGGACCGCACCTCGATCTATCCTCCCCTGGCTCAGGCGCTTTTTTGGCTTTCGGCCAGCCTGGGCGGCAGCAGCCTCTGGGCCTGGAAAGGAATTGTGCTGCTGGCCGAAGGAATCCTGGTCGGACTGATGGTGACCCGTGGCGGTGTGCGGACCGACAACCTCGTGCTTTGGCTGCTGAACCCTCTGATCGTCCTGGAGTTTTTTTCGTCGGGTCACCTGGACGTCGTGGCGCTCTGTTTTGTCTTCGCGGCGCTCTTCGCCGCCTTCCGGGGACGGGGCTGGGTCGTCGGGCTGCTGGGGGCCGCGGCGGTGCTGGTGAAGCTGTTTCCTGTTTTGTGCTGGCCGCTGCTCCTGTCACAGCTTCCCGACTGGCGGGAGCGGGCCAGATCGCTGAGCGTAGCAGGAGTAGCCGTTTCGATTGCTTTCCTGGCAGCTTTTTCACTCTCCGGAGAATTCCGGATGGCCGCGGAGTCGTACCTGGGCATTCTGGCCACGTATCACGACAGTTGGCAGTTCAACTCTCTGCTCTTCCATCTGCTGCCGGCCAGCCTGCTTTGGCGTCGCCTGGTCAGCACCTGTCTGGTGCTGGCGGCAATGCTGGTGGCCTGGGGGAACCCGCGGGCGGGGCTGGTGGACCTTTTCTCTCGCTATCACTTGCTGATGCTGGGATGGTGCCTGGTCACCCCCACACTACATCCCTGGTATCTGACCTGGGCGCTGCTCAGCTTGCCGGTGGTGGGAGCTCGGTTCAGAACGGGGCTGTATCTGTCCGTCGCTGCACTGTCGAGTTACCTGCTCTACTGGTTCGCAAGCCCCGCGGCTGCCAACTGGTTGCTCTGGATCGAACTGGCACCCGCCTATGGACTGTTCTGTCTGGACTTGCGTGCGTATTATCATGGCCGGGATGAGCCGTGCACTTCGCTATCTCAAAATCACCCTCGACGGGGACGTCAGTGAAGGATTGTCCTCTCCCTACTGGTTCTCCCGGCAGCGCTTGCGGTTCTGGGACCTGGTGGAACTGCTTCAGAGGGCCAAGACCCGCTCGAATCTCTCCTGCCTGTGGATGGTTGTCAAGAACAACGGGCTCGGCTGGAGCCAGATCGAGGAGTTGCACCTCCATCTGGACGAGCTTGCCCAGCTCGGCAAGAGAACATTGATCTTCCTGGAAGAGGCCGACAACAAGGATTACTACCTCGCCTGCGGCTTCGAGGAGATTCGGCTGGCACCCGCAGCCAGCCTGGGCCTGATCGGACTGCGCAGCGAGCTGATCTTTCTGGGAGACTTACTGAAGTGGGCCGGCGTGAACCCGCAGATCATCCAGGTCGGAGACTACAAGTCAGCGGCCGAAATCTTCACACGCCACAACATGTCCGAAGCCAGCCGGGAAATGCTGGACTCCATTCTGGAGGATTTTCAGGGGCGGCTCGTCGAACGCATCGCCCGCCGGCGAAGCGTCGAAGGCGCCCAGGCGCAGAACTGGATCGACCAGGGACCCTACACGAGCAAGCGCGCCCTCGAACTCGGACTGGTCGATGGCATCTGCTACGAAGACGAAATCGAAGAGGAGCTGGAACGGGGAGAGACGCCGCTCAAGCGACTTCCCTCGAGAAAGGTACTGCGCCGTGAGGGCTGGCTGCGGCGGCGCGCCACCTGGCGGCGGCCGCAGATTGCACTGGTAGTCGTCGAGGGGCTGATTCAACGGGGAAGGTCCGGCCGGGGGCTGGGCCGACTGACGGCTGGTTCGGATTCCGTGCGAAAAGCACTGCGGCGAGCCCGGGAGGCAAAGCGGGTGAAGGCCGTCGTGCTGCGCGTCAACAGCCCCGGCGGCTCCGCGCTGGCCTCCGACCTGATCTGGCGCGAAGTCGCGCTCACCGACGGCCAGAAGCCAGTGATCGTGACATTTGGAGGCGAGGCGGCCAGCGGCGGCTACTACCTGGCCGTAGGGGCCCGCCACATTTACGCCATGCCCGGTACGTTGACGGGCTCGATTGGGGTCGTGGGTGGAAAATTCAACATCATGGGATTGCTCCGGGCCCTGCGGGTGGAAAGGGACTTCGTGGAAAAAGGGGCGCACTCAGGCTTGAACTCGCCCATGCAGGACTTCGACCAGGAGGAGCAAGCCCTGGTGCGCGAGCTGAGCGAATCCGCCTATCGCGACTTCCTGGAACGGGTGGCTCAGGGCCGGGACCTGAACCTGGAAACCGTTGAGCGGTTGGCCCGGGGCCGGATTTGGACGGGGAAGCAGGCCAGGGAAAGAGGTCTCGTCGATGCCCTGGGCGGTCTCACCGACGCAATTCAAAAAGCCCGAGAAGCAGCCGAAATCTCGACTCGTCGTTTCCGGCTGGTGCAGTACGTGGAGCGGCGCGGGCTTTGGGACTTGCTCCCGCTTCCCAGGTTCCAGGCACCCGATGCCGAGTTGTGGACAACGCTTCGTTGGAGGATTCGCTGAACATGTCTGACCGCAAGCTGACCCACCTGGATCCCGAAGGGCGGGCCGTGATGGTTGACATCAGCCAGAAGGCTGCCAGCCGGCGCACCGCCGAGGCACTCGGTCGGGTTCGGGTCTCTCCCAAGACCGTCGAAACAATCCAAAGTTCGGGGCTCCCCAAGGGAAACCCTTTCGAAGTGGCGCGGCTGGCCGGCATCCAGGCGGCCAAGAACACGAGCCGATTGATTCCACTCTGCCATTCTCTCAACCTGGACCTGGTCGAGTTGGACATCGAGGTGGATTCTGCTGGATTCGAGATTCGCAGCCGAGTCGTCTGCCGAGAGGCGACCGGGGTCGAGATGGAGGCGCTCACTGCCGTCGCCGTTGCTGCTCTGACGCTCTACGACATGTGCAAAGCCGTTGATCGAGCCATCGAAATCGGCCCCATTCGCCTCATCGAGAAACAGAAGCAGCCCCTCTAGCCCGCACAGCCTGCGACCTTGGCATGCGCACCCAAAGCCGGGCTCAACGCCCGGCCTCGGCTGTGTGCTGGGACGGAAGCGTTCCACTGACACGCTGCCGATGTTCCAGCAACATGACTTCCACGCACCGTCCCGCGGCCATCTCGGCTCGGTCCGCGGGCAAGAGCATGAGAGCATCACAGCGTGAAAACGCTACAATGTCAGCCGAGCCCTTGGTCTCGACGGGCGACACCCGCAGCCGGCCCTGAACGATCTCCGTGCGAGCAGGCTTGAAAAAGAGGCGGCCGGGTTTGTGCCGAACCGGCTCCATCAACTCCGCTTCGAGAACGGGCAAGGCCAGTTCGGTGAAGCCCATCCATTTGCGAAGTGTCGGGCGGACAAAGACTTCGAAGGTCACGAACGAGGAGACGGGGTTGCCCGGTAGCCCGAAAATCATCTTCTCGCCCTGTCGCGCCACGATGAGAGGCTTGCCTGGTTTGATCGCTGCCTTGTGAAAGAAAACCTCCATTCCCTCTTCGGCAATGACTCGGTGCACGTAATCATGCTCTCCCATGGAAACACCGCCCGAAAGAATCAGCAGGTCGCGACCCTCCAGACCACCGGTCACCAGTCGACGAATCGAATCCGGCTGATCCGGGCAAATCGGCAGGACCGTCGCGTCGAGGCCGAGGCTCGCGCACTGGGAAGCCAGCATGTGTGCGTTGGAGTTTCGAATCTGCCCGAACCCGGGCTTTCGGTCGGCATCGACGAGTTCGTCCCCGGTAGAGGCGATGGCCACTTCGGGCCGGCGGTAGATCGCAACTCGAGTCCTGCCAAACGAGGCCAAAACGCCGATTTCAGCGGGCCCCAGCAGGCGGCCCGGCTCCAGCACGCGATCGCCCGCTCTTACTTCGCTTCCCCGGGGAGCAATGTTGAGGTCTGGGGTGACAGGTTCCAGCAACTCGACGAACTCACCCAGTCGTCGGGTTTTCTCGACCATCTGGACGGCGTCGGCGCCTCGGGGGGTCGCCGCGCCGGTCATGATCTGCCATGCCTCACCGGGCCGAAGCTCTTTCAATTCAGGCTCGCCGGCCGCAATCGATCCGGCCACCCGCAACTTCCCCGTCCCCTCATCGAGGTCCTGGCAACGGACCGCGTACCCATCCATGAACGACTTGTGGAAAGGCGGGAGGTCCAGGTCGGCACTCACTGTTTCCGCGAGGACGGCGCCCAGCGCATGGCCAGGGAAGACCTCCGCAGTGCGAGGCTTTGGGGTGCGCGAAAGCAGAGTTTCCAGGGCCTCTTTGTAACTCAACATGGGGTTTCGTGCGTCTATACTCACAGCGGGGTGATTTCATACGGTGGCCCGGGACGCTCAACGGACGGGCCGCCGCAAACTTTTTTCCAGTCTATAGCGTAGGTAAAATACAAGAGATGAACAAGAAGCGGGAGCGCCGCCGGAGAAAGAGTCTCATCATCGGCGCCGTCGTGATCGCCGTGATTGCGCTGGGCGCCGTGGTCAGCTATGCCTTGCAGGGTGATCAGGTCACCGAGGTGCAGTTGGCCGAGGTTGAGCGAGTGGCGAAGCTGGTGGCCAAAGTGAATGCCTCGGGTGAAATCAAGCCCAAGGAATACGTCGAACTTCAGGCCGAGATCACGGGTGTCATCACAATTCTTTTCGTGAAAGAGGGAGATTTCGTCAACCGGGGCGATCTTCTGGTTCGCATCGATCCGACCGTGACCGAAGCCGAGGCGAGGGGACAGCAGGCAGTGTTGCAGGCCAGCCAGTTTGATGCCTCGAACCAGCAAGCTCAGATTGCCTTGCAGGAAACCAATCTCCTGCGTGAGAAGGCCAATGTCCGAGCCGCCGAGGCGGAAGTCATGCGGTCTGAGCAGGCCCTGGAGCTGGCGGCCAACAATTATCGCCGGAAACAGGAGCTGTTCGAACAGGACTTGCTCTCGCGGGATCAATACGAAGCTGCACGCAATGAGAAAGTGGCCGCCGAGGCGGCGCTGCTCACGTCTCAAGCGCGCCTCGAACAGGCCCAGGCGGCGCTGGCCGTCGCGCAGGTGGTCGTCGACCAGGCCCGCACCTCCCACGAGAGCGCCTTGCAAAGGGTGGAGCAAAGCCGGGCGGCACTGGCCCGGGCCGAGGACTCACTGGCCAAAACCACGATCCGGTCCCCTTTGACGGGAGTGATTACCCAGATGAACGTGGAGGTCGGCGAGCGGGCCGTACCGGGCACGCTGAACAACCCGGCCGCGACCATCATGGTGATCGCTGATCTTTCGGTCATCGAGGCCGAGGTCGAAGTCGACGAAACGGACATCGTCCACGTGGTATTGGGGCAGGAGGCCGAGGTCAAAGTGGACGCACTCCCTGATCAACCCTTGTTCGGAATCGTAACGGAGATCGGCAACTCCGCCATAGTGAAGCCGGGTGCGACCCAGGAGGCCAAGGACTTCAAGGTCGCGATTCGACTGCAGGATCCACCAAGCAGCTTGCGGCCAGGTTTGAGTTGCACGGCGGACATCACCACCGCAATCCGAGAGGACGTTCCCACCATCCCGATCCAGGCGCTGGTCGTGCGCGAGTACGAGGTGGACAGCCAGGGGAACCCCGTCAAGCCCGAAAAGGTCGATGAGCCGACCGCCCGGGCCGACAGCCGCCGGGTCGAGCGAAAAGACTTTCAAGGAGTGTTCGTCGTGCGCGACGAGCGAGTCGATTTTGCCCCCGTCCAGACCGGGATTGCCGGGGACACCGAACTGGAAGTCGTCTCTGGCGTAGAGGCGGGAGTCGAGATCGTCTCGGGAAGCTACAAAGCGCTTCGCGAGCTCAAAGACGGCGACAAGGTCAAACAGGCCAAAGACGAGAGGAGCGAGGCCTCGTGGAGCAACCGCTGATCCGCACTCAAGATTTGTGGAAGACGTACGTCATGGGATCGGAGGAAATCCACGCCCTGCACGGGGTCAGCTTCGATCTCGAGCGCAACGAGTACGTCGCCATCATGGGGCCCTCGGGCTCCGGCAAGTCGACCCTCATGAACCTCATCGGCTGTCTGGACACTCCCACGCGTGGCTCTTACTACCTCAACGGCAAGCTGGTCAGTGACATGGAAGACGATGAGCTGGCCTACATCCGAAATCAAGAAATCGGCTTCGTCTTTCAAACCTTCAACCTGCTCTCACGGGCTACTGCTCTACAAAATGTCGAGCTGCCTCTCGTCTATGCCGGGATGCCGGCCGCTGCGCGCAAAGAGCGCGCCCGCACGGCTTTGGAAATGGTGGAGCTGGGCGACCGCATGGGCCACCGCCCAAACGAGCTGTCGGGGGGACAGCGGCAGCGCGTCGCCATCGCCCGGGCCCTCGTCAACCAACCTTCGATTCTGCTGGCGGACGAACCCACGGGCAACCTCGACAGCAAGACCGGCAACGAAATCATGATCCTGTTCGAGAGACTCCACCAGGAGGGCAACACGATCGTCCTGGTGACCCATGAACTCTAC
>JBFKLX010000242.1:0-8005 GCA_041630155.1 Acidobacteriota bacterium | reverse complement strand
TCATCGAAAACGGACTGGACATTCCCCGAGCCAACACGCTGATCGTGAACCGGGCCGACCGGTTCGGGCTCTCGCAGCTCTATCAGTTGCGGGGACGGGTGGGCCGGGCCAGCCGGCGCGCGTACGCCTACCTGCTGATTCCCTCACAGGACACCTTGACGAGTGACGCCCGGCGGCGGCTCCGGGCGATCCGCGAATTCAGTGATCTGGGCGCCGGCTTTCGCATCGCCGCCCTCGACCTGGAAATCCGCGGCGCTGGAAATCTGCTGGGCGCCGAGCAGCACGGTCACATCAATGCCGTCGGGCTCGAACTCTACCTGAAGCTGCTGGAAGAGACCGTGCACGAACTCAAGGGAGAGCCCGTGCCCGACGACCTCCAGACCAGCATCGACCTTCGCCTGGACATCCAGATCCCCGAACACTACCTGCAAGACTCGGCCTTGCGCCTTTGGTTGTACAAACGGATTTCCACAGTCACCGCCCACGAAAAACTGGAGAGCCTCCGCGATGAGACCATTGACCGCTTCGGGCGCTTTCCGCGGCCCGTCTCCAACCTTTTCCAGTACGCCCATCTGCGCTTGAAAGCGCGCCATTTGCGCATCCTGGCGCTGGAGCGCAGCGGCGCCCGAATCAGGATCCGCTTCCGAGACGACACACCCATTGCTCCCTCGAAGCTGGTGCCCTGGGTGGAGCGCCGGGACTCCATCAGCCTCAACCCGGACGGGGTCCTGACCCTGCAGGTCGGCTCTTTGGTCGAGGGCCGCCTCTTCGAGCATCTGGAGGAAACCCTCGAGGAGCTGTCCATGTTAAAATGAGACGCTTCGTCAGGCGGCTCAGGCCGTCTATCACGCTGCGGATGCCCTCATGAATCGCGCAAACCCCCATAGACGAGACCCGCTTCCGGACGCCGGCCCCGCGGCGCGACCTCACAGGGGTGGGAGCGCCCTGGCGGGCTGGGTTTCCGGCCTGAGCAAGCTCCTGGTCGGCGTGATGCTGACAGCCGGCCTGACCGGCTGCCGCGAAGAGGCGGCCATCGCCGAAGAGCTCCCGCCGGCCGGCCCTACAGCTCTGGCCCGCGTCAACGACCGGCTCCTGACCGTTGAGGACCTGGAGGCGTTCATCCAGCTCAACGGTGAAGACCCGAGCGAAATCGACTGGCAGCGCGCCTTGAACGACCTGCTGACCCAGGAGGCCCTCCATCAGGCCGCCCAGGCCGCCGGTGTCCAGGCCGACCCCGCACGTGTGGAACAATACCTGAAGCACTGGTTCGGAGAGCGGCCGGCGACTGACGGCAACCCGCATCAACAGATCGAGAGGTTCCTGGCCGTGCAACAATACTTGCAGAGGGAGCTCGAGGTGGAGAGCGAAATCAGTCTCCAGGATCTGCAGCGCTACTACGAAGTCCACATGGAAGAGTTCCAGGTCGACGATCAGCTGCTGGTGCTGGAGATCCTGGTCAAAGAGCACTCCCTGGCCGAACAGATCCGATCGCGTCTGGTGCCCGGTGATTTCCGGGGCTTCCGGGAGGCGGCCCGTACCTACTCGGTGGGAATGACCGCCGCCCAAGGAGGCGAGCTGGGCGTTTTTCAACCTGGCGATCTGCCCCAGCGTTTCGAAGAACTGATCTTCGATTTGAAGCTCGGGGAGATCAGCTCCATTTTTCATTCCGAACACGGTTTTCATCTCTTTCTGGTGGAAGAGCGTACCCCCCGCCATGCACAGAAGTTCTACGAAGTCAGGGAGGAGATCTTCCGGCGCCTGGTGATCGAAAAAGAGCGCGAGCAGTTGGACCAGATCGTGGCGCGGCTGCGCCAGGCCGCAACCATTGAGGTGTTCCCGTCCGTTTCGAATCCATTGGAGAAAGATTGATGCCCATCGCCCGAATCGTGCGAACGCCGCTCTACGGCCTGCTGATCGCCATACTGCTGCCGGGATGGCTCGCCGCCCAGGATCAGGCAGAGGAACGCACCCTCGACGAAATCGTCGCCAAGGTCAATCAGGACACCATCACCTGGACCGATCTGCAACAGGAGCTGCGGCTGCTGCGGATCAGCCTGGAGGAGGAAGTGGAGGACCGGGCCCAATTGGAACAGGAGTTCCAAAACCGCAAGCGACACCTGCTCAAGAGTCTGATCCAGAACCGGGTCATGCTCCAAAAAGCCGAGGAGTTGGGACTGACCACCGACGTCGACCGCGATGTCAACCAGGCGCTGGAGCAGATGCGCCAGCAGATGGGCATCCCCAGTCTCGAAGTGCTGGAGCAGTTGCTCCAGCAGCGAGGTACCAATCTTCAGGAGTATCGTAAGAATCTCAAAGAGCGCATGGTGGTCGACTGGCTGATCCAGCAATCCGTCTACTCCAAGATCACGCTGCTGACCCCCGAAATCGAGGCTTTCTACGAAGCCAACCAGGACCAATTCGCCAATCCGGCCCGAGTGAACCTGGCTGAAATCGTCTTCCTGAAAGAAGGCAAGACTCCCGAACAGTTGCAGGCCAAGGCCGAGGAGGCCTACCAGAAGCTACAGTCGGGCAGCCCGTTCGAGGATGTGGCCCGGGAATACTCGGAAGGACCCACGGCCTCCGAAGGCGGCAACATAGGAGAGTTCCGGGAAGGCTCACTGGACAAGCGGGTGGAGACCGCAGTCTTCGCCCTCGAGCCCGGTCAGACCAGTGGAATCGTAGAGACCAGCTACGGCCTGGGCATCTTCGAAGTGGTGAGCCGGGAGGCTCGCCAGATCATGCCCCTGGATGAGGTCATCAATCAGATCCGGCGCCACCTCTATCAGCAAAAGGCCCAGCCGGAACTGAAGGCCTTCCTGGAGGACTTGATCGAACAAAGCTTCATCTACGTGGCGCCCAAGTACCGGGAGCAGTTCGATGTCGAGGATCTGACGCGCTAGCCCGGGCGCCCCTGCGGGGCGAACTGCATCTCCCCAGCCGCAGCCCCATGCCCCACCCCCCTTTCACCACTTCGCCCAAAACTCCAGCAAGCGCGCGTGGAAGGCCTCGGGCGAACTCAGGTTGAGCAGGTGCTTCCCGCCCGGGATCACCTCCAGGCGGGCATTCACAGCGCCCTCGACGATCAGCTGGGCCAATTCGCGCAAGTACGACAGATCCTGGTCTCCGATCAGCACCAGGATCGGCATCTTCAGTTCATCCAGGCGCAGCAGGGCCGGTGGGTTCGCCACCAGGAGGAAGTTGGGGGGGATCGTCCAGAGGCGCCGATTGGACTGCACCATCGACACCACCAAGCCGCGATATTGCTCGGGAACCTCGAACAGCGGTGTGTCCAGCAGGCTCTGGTTGGCGCGGTCGAAATCCCCGGCCTGGAGGGCGACGATCAAATCTTGAAGGAACGCAGGCATTTCCTTGGGGCGATAGCCTCCCACGCCGGGTGCGAGCAAGACCATCGCGTCGACCAGATCGGGCGCCTCAAGGGCGAGGTCGAGCGCAATCTGACCACCTGCCGAATGCCCCACCAGCGTGACGCTCTTCTCTCCCAAGTGCTCGAGCAATTCGATCAGGTCCTGACTGGCCAGGAAGGGAGCTTCCGGCATCGCCGATTCGCCGTGGCCGCGCAAATCGTATCGAATCACCCGGTAGTGTGGCTCGAGCAGCCGGACTTCCGCCTCCCAGATCCGGTGGTCCAGATTTGAGCCATGCAGCAAGACCACCGTGGGTCCCGAACCAGACACCCAGTAAGCCAAACCGTTCGTCGAGATCTGCTTGCCTGCCGGCTCGGAGCTGCCGACGGCGCCCCAGCCCTGCAGGCAAGCCCACATGATCCCCACTCCCAACCCCACTCCCACTCGGAAACGCATGGATGATCCTCCTCACTGCCAAGCCCGTATTGTGCCTCGAGAACCGGGAAGGCGGCAATCCGAGGCCGGGCCGGGTAGTCGCTCGCGGCTGCAGGCCGGAAGTTCAGGAGTACGAGTGAAGCAGCACGGGCGGGAAGCCGGTGTCACGAGGAGGGAAGGCTCTGGGGACGAAAAACGGGCACGTCGGAGCTGCCCGTGCGGCGGCAGGGCGGCAGACCTTCCACCCTGCCGCCCTCGAGCCGGCGATTTTCCCCTTGGGGAGAATTCAGCCGCTCAGGCTCACTTGGCGGTGGTGGCCTTCTTCGTCACGGGACGCTTGCGAGTGGTGGTGGGCTCTTTGCCCGGCGCCTTGCCGGTCCAGGCCTTCACCATCTCCATCTGCATCTCGACGGCGCGCCGTGCCAAGTTCTGCATCCTGTCCACGAGGTCGTTGAAGGTATCCCCGTAAGCGCCTGCGGCGCGGCCGGGGTCCAGGGTCTCCAACATGTCGAAACAATTGGCGATCAGCTTGGTCTGGCTCTTGGTCAGGTCATCGGCGATGTCCTGAAAACGGTCCAGAGACTCGACGGCCTGTTCCGGCATCGCCTCGATCTCGGCCAGCCGGTCCACCACCGATTTGCGCAGTTCGGCCTGGGCCTTGAAGCTGTCCTTCACCAGCTTCTCAGAAGCGCGAACGCCTTCTTTCCAACGCTCTTCAGTGGGTGCAGACGCCACGTTCTGCAAGCTCTCGGAAACGGCGCTCCACATCCGTTTCTGAGTGTCGATCAAACTGTTCACGAACTCATCGGTCCTCTTGGTCAATTCCTTGATCATCTCTATCCTCAGTCCTTTCTCAATCCTTCGTCAGGATGTGAATTAGTGCTCACATTATTAAAATATGAGCTCGCCCTCAGATTGTCAAGGTAAGACGTGAAAAAAAACTCACTTTTTTCCTGCGGACGCGCCCGGCAGAAGTCCGGTCTCCGTGCAGAGCTCACGTCTTCAATCCGAGCCCACCTGGGCCCCGCAGGCGTCACCCGACGCGGCCGGGAAAAAATTGCCGCCCTGGGCCCAACCCGCGAGCCTCGGGGACCCTGGGGCCGTGAGGCCTCTGCTATTATAGGAGCGCTCATTCAGGTTCGCGGATTCGAGTTGCGGAGCATGATGGACAACACCAAGCGGAGAAGGCCCCGGCAAAAGCGCAGCCAGCGGCGGGTCGCGTCGATTCTGGATGCAGCTGCGGAACTCCTCGAAGAGGTAGGCTATCGGGCTCTCACCACGAACGCCATCGCCGCCAAGGCCGGCACCTCGATTGGTTCGATCTATCAATTCTTCCCCAACAAGAACGCGGTGGTCGCCGAGGTCGTGCGCGGCTTTCGGAATCAGCTCGACCTGATTCTGGACCAGGTGCTGACGGTGGACCTGGCCCGGCAGTCGGTCACCCGCCTGGTGGACGTCCTGGTGGACAGCCTGGAGGGTCTCGCTGCGGCCACTCCCGGTTTCGGCTCGATCTTCACGGGGAGCAAGTTCGGAGGTTCGGCGGAAGAGCAGGCTCTCGAACTGGAAAAGGACATCATCGAGCCGCTGAGTGACCTGCTGGCCCAGGCCTATCCAAATGTCTCCGACGAGCAGCGCCGATTGTGCATGCTGGTCGTCACCGAGACGACCAAGGTCCTCATGTCCCGCGCAGCGGTCGAGGACCGCGAAACCCAACGCAAAATCCGCCAGGAGCTCAAACGAATGCTGGGACTCTATCTCGCATCCCACTTCGAGGCGCCTCGTCGGCGGGGCACCCGATCCCGCAAGTCGAAAAAGTAGGGACTAGAGACGGGAACCGGTGCCGGAGGCGCGCGGCCCCTGCCGGGCAAAACGAGTCGGCCCCCGCCGTTTCACCGGACCCGAGCCACTCCCCCCACTCCCGGAGCAGCCCGTAGATTCACCTCCCGTGAAGGTGACACGAACTCCGGCCTTTCCTGGCAGGGTTGCGGCAGCGGGCGCCGCGTCGGGTCAGCGCCCGGCAGCGGGTGGGCTTGCCCTTGGCTGAGGGCCGCGAAGCGGTAGCTGAGGCCTCCCCTGCCCGGGTCCGGGCCTGCGACCTGGCCAGGGAGCGCAGTTTCTCGTATTCCTGGTGGAAGCCTTGCACGATTCGTTCCGGGTCCGGCACCAGTGCGGCGTCAGTGGCCACTCCCAGGCGCACCTTGTCGTGGTAACTGAGAATGCTCACACCCAGGCCCAGACGCGCCGACTGCGGCACCCAGAACATGATCTCATCGATGCGGCAGCCTGCCAGGTAAAGGGGAACGGGCGGCCCGATCATGTTGGTCATCACCGCGGTGGCCTTCGCCCCCACCAGGTTGACCAGAGGCTGCTGGATCTCTTTGCCCACGCTCCCCAGGGCACTCAAGAGCCCGTAAATCACCATGGCTTCGCGCGAATTCTTCAGTCTGTTCATGCGGCGGCTGACGATCTGGAGCCGCTCCAAGCTGTCGGGCACCCCTACCGGCAGCGACAGGAACACGAGGCCGAAACAGTTGCCCAGCAGGTAGCTGTCCTCCTTCTTTCTGAGATTGACGGGAATCGTGGCTCGCAAGTTGAGACCATCGACCGGCTTGTGCCGGCGCCGGAGATAACGGCGCAGGCCGCCCGTCATGGCTGAGACGAGGACGTCGTTGACGGTGCCGCCCAGCACTCTCTTGAGATCTTTCACTTCCCGGAGTTCCAGCGCGTCGGACCAGACGCCCAGCTTACGCACACCCAGCGGCCCCTTGAAGACGGTTTCCGGATCGTCCGACCTCAAGAAGAGGCGCTGGAGGGCCAGGGCGCTGTCGGTGCCCTCCTTGGCGAGCTCCAGCAGATGGGTCGGGTTGGACAAGGATTCCAGTCCTTCGCGCAGCACCCGCTCGGTCAGACGAGTGACGCGATCGGTGACCGAAAAGATCTGACCGAACAACGCTTCGAGCGGCCCCGCGGCGGGCCTGGAAGCCGACTCCTCGGATCCCTCGGCCCGCTCCCGCCGGGAAGCGGAAGAGCCCTTCGGATCAGTGTCGGCAATCGAGAGCAAGACATGCACCAAGGCCATGCCGTCACCGATGCAATGATGCAGGCGAACCATCAGGGCGCTCCCCTGGCGGTAGTTCTCGATCAGGTGCATTTCCCAGAGAGGCCGCGAACTGTCCAGCGGAGTGCTCATCAGCTCGCTCACCAGGGCCTGGAGTTGCTTTTCCCCGGCCGGCTTCGGGAGCCGCACCCGGTGCAGGTGATCCTCGAGTCGAAAATCTTCGACCGTTTCCCAATAGGCCGGCATCAGGGGCCGTGCCGCCAGGGGGATCTCCGGCTGCACGACGCACTGCCGAAAGCGGTCGAACTTCAGGAATCTGCGGCGAACGACCTGGGCCAGCTTCCGGTACGAGACCGGTTCCGGGAACGTCAGGATTCCCGAGACCATCATCAGATTGGTGGGATCCTCCATGGCCAGCCAAGCCGCATCGATTCCCGACAGGGGCTCCACTCTGGGCATACCGTTCTCCTCGCTCGAGCGTGCTCGACAGTGTCCCACATTTCACTGCGAAGGGCGAGTTGCCCCATTGACGAAGGAGCGCGGTTCGCCCGGACACCGACGACCACATCCCCCACCCGCTGGATTGCTTCTCCATCGGGTGCCCCATCAAGCCCCTGCTTTCCCTGGTCGGAGCGAAGTGATACAATCTGAGTGCATGCTCATGTTTTGGGGGATCTCACCCTGGTCCCCGGTCCATGAGCTGCCGTCCACGCCCTCCGGGACGGGAGCATGGAGCCCCCGCCGGCGGGCGGAATCGCAAATCTGGGATCGCCATGCTCACGATTCACGCTGCCTCTGCCCCTCTGAAGCCTCCCCGCTCTGAGCGCGTTCAGGGACTGGCTCTGGCCGGAGGGGGGCCCTTGGGCGGAATCTACCAGATTGGTGCGCTGCTGGCCCTGGACGAAGCCCTCGAAGGCATCGATTTGAACGACTTGGATGTCTACGTAGGCGTCAGCTCGGGGGCGCTGATCGCGTCCAGCCTCGCCAACCGGGTCTCACCTCGGCGGCTGCGCAGTATTTTTCTGGAAGGGGATTCGATCCGAACGCTCTTCGACCCGGACTTGTTTTTCCGGCCCGCGTTGTCCGAATACCTGCGAAGGGCGGCTGCGGTTCCGGAACTCCTGGCCACCAACCTGTTGCGCTTCCT
>JBFKLX010000241.1:0-8009 GCA_041630155.1 Acidobacteriota bacterium | reverse complement strand
GTTTACGGCGTCACAGCTGCCTCCGACTTCGCCTCCATTGCCTCGGCTCTGTCCGAGCGTGGCCTGGAGAGTCATCCGATCCTGCTGGCCGCCATCGGTCTGCTGGCCGCGGGGCTTGCCTTCAAAATTGCTGCGGTCCCGTTTCACGCTTGGGCGCCGGACGCTTACGAAGGCTCCACTGCCCCCGTTGCGGCCTTCCTGGCTGCCGCTTCCAAAGCCGCCGGTCTGGCCGCGCTGGGACGAATGTGCCTGGTCGCATTCGCTTCGGAAGCCCAAACCCTGTCAGTGGTTCTGGCGGGCCTAGCCACGCTCTCCATTGTGGTGGGGAGCATCATCGCGCTGTCCCAAACCGACATGAAACGGCTGCTGGCGTATTCCTCGATTGCGCACGCGGGCTATGCCCTTTTGGGCTTCATTTCCGGAACCTCAGAAGGCGCCTCGGCCACCATGACTTATGCCTTCCTCTATGTCTTCATGACGCTGGGGGCTTTCGGCGTCGTCGTGGCACTCGGCGGGCGGGGCGAGAGCCTGGACGGCTACCAGGGCCTGGCCGCACAACGGCCGGCAACGGCCGCGTTCATGCTGCTCTTCCTGCTGTCTCTGTCCGGCATCCCCCCCACCGCCGGGTTCGCGGCCAAGTTCGTGGTGATTCTGAGCGTGGTGCGCGCGGGCCACGTGGCGCTGGCCGTCGTGGCCGTGATCTGCAGCGTGATCTCGGCCTTCGTCTACTTGCGCGTGGCCGTCCTCATGTACATGAGAGATCCTGTGGAGCCGGAACCTTCCCGCTACCCACTGGCCGTGTCTACGGTACTCGCGGTGGCCGCGCTGGTCACGGTGATCGGCGGGATCTTCCCCGGCAGCCTCACCTCCTGGACCGTGGCGCCGTGAGTACGACGATCTCATTCTCGAGACCCGGGTATGGTAGCCAATCGGAGCCGAGCTGGGGTAAGATGCACGGGCCGGTCGAGTGCCGGTGATCCTGGACCGGTTCGAGAGATCAGGGGGGAGGAAAGGGGTTGACGTGTCGTACAAGCTCTTCCTTCTCAGTTTTCTGGTGTTCCTGAGTTCCGGACTGGCGGAAGCCGGCGTCTTCAGGATTCTCTCGGATCCCCCCTTTTCCCAGCATGCCGTTCGTCTGCGCATAGGCACGCAGGGAGAAGAACTCGTGCCGGACGGGGCGGACCCCTCCCGAATCTTTCAAAGATGGGGGGTGACGTTCAGCACGGGTCACCGAAGCCAGCTGCAGATTCTTCCGCCCCCGATCCCATTGTTCGGCCCCCCTCCTCCCGTGATTCCGACGTCTCAACGGCTCGTGGTCCGCCAGCGGGAATCGGGCTCGGAGGCAGACGACCCTCTTTCCGTAGAGTTCGCCCGGCCAATGAAAGGCGTCCTCTTTCAGCTTCCTTTCGGAGGCGGGACGGGCGAAGCCACCGCTTTCGACCCGGCGGGCAACCGCTTGGGCGCCATCGTGTTCGACCCCCACAATGGCTCTCTCGTCGGCATGCTCACCAATGATCCGGGCGGCATCGCCAGGGTGATATTGGACTTCGAAGTTGGGGGCGAAGGAGAGATCCTCGAGGGCCTGTCCTTCGATCCTCTGGAACCGCTCGGCTTTTCGCTGATCGTGCCGCAGTTGGGCGTCGGAGCCGAGGGCGCCCTCGACTTCTCGACCAGCCTCTCGCTGGTCAATCTGAGCAACTCCACTGCGACCGGCTCAGTGGTCTTCCGCGCCAGCGACGGCGGACCATTCTTCAATTCTCCATTGCTGGGCAACCAGTTGGACTTCCGCATCGCTCCCTTCGGAGCGGAGCGGATCCGCCTGGACACGGCCTCGATCGGACCCATCACTGGCATCGCCACGGGTTATGCCTCGATCGAGGCGACGCAGCCGATCGACGCCACTGTGGTGTTCACCACCTCCAACAGCGCCCTGGGCCGGGTGTTCAGCGCAGGCATCCAGGCCACCCCTGTGGGGCTGGTGCATCTGGTCGAGGTGCAACGCTCCGGCCAGCACGACACGGGCATAGCGATCGCCAACCCCGGTCTCGAAGCCGTGACGGTCGAAATGCGCGTCTACCGAGGGGATGAGCCGGTGGAGAGCGGCTCCATGACCCTCGAAGCCGGCCATCACATGGCGTTCTTCCTCGACCAGGTTTTCGAAGGGCTCCGCGAAGTCGCGGATCTGGAAGCCACGGTGCTGATTCAGTCCCGCTTCCCGCTGGCGGTCACGGCCTTGCTCACCCGGCAGGGCCGGGCAGTGGCAAGTGTTCCGGTCAGTCGGCTGCCCTGAGCAACCTCCTGCCGCACCCATCCTCCAGTTGCGGCGAGACCGCGCTGAGTATACTTTTAAGGTGAGGAGCCTGGTGATCTCATGACCGAGTACATTGGTATCGCGGTCTGTTTCGTCCTGGCCGGAGCGATCACGGGAGCGATGGTGGTGTTGGCCTCCACGCTCGGTAAGAAGAAGCCCTCGCCCGTGAAGTCCGAGCCGTTCGAGTGCGGCAAGAACCCCTTCTCCCTTCCTGGCGGGAAGTTGGCGGTCAAGTTCTATCTGACCGCGATCCTGTTCATCCTCTTCGACGTTGAGCTCGTCTTTCTCTATCCGTGGGCCGTGGTCTACCGCACGCTCGGGACGCTGGGCCTGGTGGAGATGGGAGTCTTTCTGGGGATCTTGATGGTGGGCTACGTCTACGCTTGGGACAACGACGCCCTGAAATGGCAATGAAATGCTGAAGGAAACGAATTTCTTGACCAGTCGCATCGAGGAAGCTCTGGGCTGGGCCCGGAAGTTCTCGATTTTCCAGTACCCCTTCGTGACCGCCTGCTGCGGGATGGAGTACATGGCCACCGCCTGTTCTCACTACGATGTCGACCGCTTCGGCGCGGGTTTCCCCAGGTTTTCCCCACGCCAGGCGGACGTGCTTTTCGTGGTGGGCACGATCAGCCACAAGATGGCGCCCGTCTTGAAGCGCATCTACGACCAGATGGCCGAACCCAAGTGGGTCGTCTCCTTCGGAGTCTGCACCTGCACGGGCGGCTTCTACGACAACTATGCGACCGTGATGGGTATCGACACGATCATGCCCGTAGATATCTACATTCCAGGCTGCCCCCCACGGCCGGAGTACGTTCTGGACGGGCTGATCAAGCTGCAGGACTTGATCCAGAACCAGCACAGTAGGAAGGGGAGGGCGGGGCGGTGAGGAGCCTTGGGTCGGTGGCTCCTCGGGTCGGTGGGTTCGAGTTTCTGCGGGTCTGTGACGGCGACGATTGGCTGAGTCTTTCTCTCAGTCGAATTCGCAATCGAGGGTGAGGGATGCGGGAGGTGTTTCAGAGATGACGAAACGATCCGAGCCAACTCCAAAAGATCCACAGACCCACGAACCCACCGACCCCCCGACCTGCAAGAAGGACCTCCTGACCCTTGTCAAGGAACGTTTCCCCGATGCCGTGTCGGCCTCTCACGCCTTCCGTGGCGACGAAACGGTGGTTTTGCGCCGGGAGTTTCTACTCGAGGTCGCGCAGTTTCTCAAAGAGGATCCGGCCCTGCAGATGAACTTGCTGGTGGACTTGACGGCTGTTGACTACTCGACCTTTGGCAAGAGTCCTTCGCCGGCTTTCTTTGCTTCCTCTGGCGGAGCGGTGAGCCCCCCGTCCCAGATCCCGGATGAGGATCCCTGGCCTGGGCCTCCGGGGGAGGCACGCTTCGCGGTGGTTTACCACTTCTATTCGCTGCGGCACAAGCACCGGCTGCGGCTGGTGGTTCCCCTCGAGGAGACCAAGGCCGAGCTGAGTTCCCTGACCTCGCAGTGGGCAGCAGCAGATTGGCTGGAGCGCGAGGTTTGGGATATGTTCGGGATCCGCTTCCAGGGGCATCCCAATCTGAAACGCATCCTCATGTACGAAGAGTTCGAAGGCCACCCGATGCGCAAGGACTACCCCGTCAACAAGCGGCAGCCCCTGATCGGGCCGGTCAACTAGATGAAGAACCCGACTGACACACCACAGACGCCCGAGAGCGCCGCTGCAGATCTCGAGACGCGGGACATGATGCTCAATATTGGGCCAGCGCACCCGGCCATGCACGGGATCATCCGGATCGTGGCCGAGCTCGACGGGGAGCAGATTCAGAAGGCTGAAGTGGAGATCGGCTACCTTCACCGCGGCTTCGAGAAGATGGCCGAATTGGTGGACTACAACGGCGTCATCCCTTATACCGATCGTCTCAACTACGTCTCCCCGCTCATCAACAACATGGGCTACTGCATGACCGTCGAAAAGCTTCTGGGGATCACGGTCCCGGAGCGTTGCCACTACGTCCGAGTCATCCTCTCGGAGATTTCCCGGATCACGGATCACCTCACCTGTGTGGGAGCGACCGCGATGGAATTGGGAGCCTTCTCGGTCTTTCTCTACATGATCAAGGCCCGTGAGTATCTCTGGGAGCTGGTCGAGATGGTGACCGGCGCGCGCCTGACGGTGAGCTACTGCCGCGTCGGCGGGGTGAAGGCTGACCTCCCCGAGGACTTCGCCGAGCCTTGCCGCAAGGCTTTCGAGGAGACGCGCAAGGTCCTTGCCGATGCAGCAGGGCTCCTCACTCGCAACCGCATCTTCACCGACCGAATGCAGGGGACCGGCGTGATTTCCGCGGAGGACGCCATCTCCTACGGGATCACCGGCCCTTTTCTCCGTGCCAGCGGCGCGGATTATGACGTACGCAAGGACTGCCCTTACGCCGTCTACGATCGGCTCCCTTTCGACGTGCCCGTCGGGAGCTGCGGCGACAACATGGATCGATATCTGGTGCGCATGGAAGAGATCGAGCAGTCCATGCGCATCGTGGAGACTGCGCTGCACGACATGCCGACCGGGCCCGTTCAGGTCGACCCTGAGACCGGGCGCCCCATCCCAGCCTCACAGATGGTGGACCTCGGCAAGGCGGGCAACATCGAGGCCATAGCGGAGGGATCGGCGCTGACGGATCCCACCCTCGAGGGCTCGGGCCGCGCCCAACATGCCTCCATCGCCGCGGATGAAAAGCGGGCCTTCCTCCCGCCCAAGGAAGATACTTACGGCAACATAGAAGGACTCATGCATCACTTCAAGCTGGTCATGTTCGGCCACGGCGTGCGGCCGCCCAGAGGAGAGGTCTATTTTCCGGTGGAAGGGGCCAACGGCGAGCTCGGCTTTTACGTCGTGAGCGACGGTGCGGGGTGCGCCTACCGGGTCCGGGTCCGCCCCCCCTGCTTCGCCATCATGTCGGCCCTGCCCCAGCTCCTGATCGGGGACATGATCGCCGATCTGGTCCCCACATTCGGGTCCGTCAATATGATCGGTGGAGAGTTGGATCGGTGAGGCCGGGGGCCGGTGGGTCTGGGGGTCGGTAGAAGCTTGAATAGAACTGGAAAATTGAAGACAAGTGGTACGGGATTACAGGAAGGTCGTTGCCTGGCAAAGATCGCACGAGTCGACACTGGCCGCTTTCCGGCAAGACTCCAAGCCTTCCCAAGGACGAAAGATGTGGCTTGAACAGGCAAGACCCAACGGGTCAACTGGCCCAAAGGACCCCTTACCCGAAGGCTTGTACGATGACCGCTGATTTGGAGGCCAAAGCCCAGGAGATCCTGCAGCGTTACGAGCAGCCCAGGGCAGCCATGCTGCCGCTCCTGTGGCTCGTCCAGGAGACCCGAGGCTACGTCTCCCCGGAGGCCGAGGCGTGGGTGGGACGCACCCTGGGTGTGGCTCTTTCCCACGTGCACGAAGCGGTCACCTTCTACTACATGTTCCACACCAGACCGGTGGGCCGGCGCGAGCTTCGGGTTTGCACGAGCTTGCCCTGCCGGCTGCGCGGCGCCGGGCGGGTGCTGGATCGAATCCGGGAGAGTCTGAAGATCGGTCCTGGTGAGACCACTGCGGGTGGGGAAGTCACCCTCACGGAGGTCGAGTGCCTGTGCGCCTGTGAGATGTCCCCCATGGCCCAGCTGGACGAAACCTTCGTTGGGCCGCTCGAAGGAGGGACCATCGACGCTGTCCTGCGGGCCGTGCTCGAAGACCCGAAAGTCTCCACTCCTTTGCCGGAACCCGAACCCTTCATCTCCACCGACGGGCCGGTGCTCTCCACACGCTTCAAAGACCCGGAAGGAACCTGGCTGCAAGACTACGTCGCGGCAGGCGGGTATCTCGCCGCCGGCCAAGCGCTGACCTCAATGACCCCGGAAGGGGTGATCCGAGAGGTCTCCAGAGCCAACCTGCGCGGTCTGGGAGGGGCGGGGTTCCCGGCCGGCAGAAAATGGTCCTTCATCCCCAAGGAAACGACCAAGCCGAAGTACCTCGTCGCCAACGCGGACGAGGGGGAGCCAGGAACCTTCAAGGACCGCTACATCATGGAGCGGGACCCGCATGCCTTGATCGAAGGCATGATCATCTCGGCCTACGCCATCGGCTGCTACAAGGCCTATGTCTATATTCGGGGCGAGTACTTCCGGCCGGCCAGGCGCCTGCAGCGCGCGCTGGACGAGGCATACGGTCGAGGGTGGTTGGGCAAGAACATCCAGGGGACCGGCTTTGATTTGGACATCGTCATTCACCGGGGCGCAGGGGCGTACATCTGCGGCGAAGAGACGGCGCTGTTGACTTCCCTCGAGGGTGGCAAAGGCTTTCCCCGGCTCAAGCCCCCGTTTCCAGCCATTTCGGGTCTCTTCTCCTGTCCTACCATCGTCAACAATGTAGAGACTCTTGCCTGTGTCCCATTCATCCTGCGCCATGGGGCCGAACACTTCGCCGGCATCGGTACGGCCCAGCAGGGCGGCACCCGGCTCTTCTGCGTGGGGGGGCATGTGTCCAGGCCGGGAGTCTACGAGGCGCCGGTCAGCGTCACTCTGCGGGAGCTCATCGAACGCGCGGGGGGTGTCCGCGACGGCCGAGGGCTCAAGGCCGTCATCCCCGGGGGCATCTCAGCCAAGATCCTGGCCCACGACGAGATCGACGTGGCCATGGACTTCGACTCTCTCATGGCAGCCGGCAGCATGGCCGGTTCGGGGGGAGTGATCGTGATGGACGAGACCACCTGCATGGTCGAAGCGCTCGAGTCGGCGGCCAGATTTTTCGCCCACGAGTCCTGTGGGCAATGTTCTCCCTGCCGTGAGGGGACCGGCTGGATCCATCGCATCGTGCGCCGCATCGCCGAGGGCAAGGGGCGCGTCCAGGACCTGGACGACCTCCTCGGCATCGCCGGCGACATGGAGGGAAATACCATCTGCGTCTTCGCGGACGCGGCCGCCTGGCCGGTCCAGTCCTACATCACCAAGTTTCGCGGCGAGTTCGAGGAGTACATCCGGGCCGGCCGAGGAGCAGAGAAGGAGGCCGCTGGATGCCCAGCTTGAGCATCGATGGCCGGGAGACGAGCGTGCCCGAGGGGACCACGGTGATCCAGGCCGCGGAGAAGCTGGGGATCTTCATCCCGCGCTACTGCTACCACCCCGGGCTCTCGATCGCCGGCAACTGCCGCATCTGCCTGGTGGACGTGGAAAAGTTCCCCAAGCTCCAGATCGCCTGCAACATGAAGGTGACCGAGGGGATGGTCGTGCACACCAGCAGCGACAAGGCCGAAGCCGGCCGGCGGGCGGTGCTGGAGTTCCTCCTGGCCAACCACCCTCTCGACTGCCCGGTCTGCGACCAGTCCGGGGAGTGCGACCTGCAGAACTTCTACATGAACTTCGGGCTCTACGACCCGCGGTTCAGGGAGCACAAAGTCAAGAAGAAGAAGGCGGTGAAACTCGGCCCCCATGTCATGCTCGACCAGGAGCGCTGCATCCTCTGTTCCCGCTGCGTGCGCTTCACGGACGAGATCACCAGGACCGGCGAGTTCGGCATCTTTTACCGGGGGGACCGGGCCGAGCTGGGGCTCTGCCCGGGAGAGGTACTCGACAATCCCTATTCGGCCAATGTGGTCGACATCTGTCCGGTGGGCGCCCTGACCGAGCGCGATTTCCGTTTCAAGGCCCGCGTCT
>JBFKLX010000240.1:0-8024 GCA_041630155.1 Acidobacteriota bacterium | reverse complement strand
GATCGCCGCCCGGGATTCGTCCCGGGGGGAGGAAAGTCCGAACACCACAGGGCAGCGTGCTTCCTAACCGGAAGGAGGGGCGACCCTACGGAAAGTGCCACAGAAACGACACCGCCTCCGGCCCCGCTCGGGCCGGCGGTAAGGGTGAAATGGTGGGGTAAGAGCCCACCGCTTCGATGGTGACATCGAAGGCAGGGTAAACCCCACGCGGTGCAAGGCCAAATAGGCTCCGCCACTGGGCTGGCCCGGCTCACGCGCTGGTTTCGGCCGGTGCGGGCGGGGCGGGTAGGCCGCTCGAGATCCGAGGTGACTCGGATCCTAGAGGAATGATCATCACTCCGCCTTTGGGCGGAGGACAGAATTCGGCTTACATCTCGACTTGCTCCACGTTTCGCCTCGAAGACGAAACAGGTCGGTTTCTCGGGTTGGGAGGAGCCCAAGTCTCTCTTCCCCGGAAAAACCCCAGCTTTCCAGGCTGCGCCAAGGCGTGGCACGAAGGGGGCGGCATGAAAAGGCGCGGTCGGAAAGTTCCCTCGACGGGGGCGACGGGCGGCTCGGCCCGGCTCTCTCGGCGGCAGTTCGGGTGGATGGCCCTGGCAGCCCCCATTGCATTGCCGGGGGAGGGATGCTCCAGTTCCCTGCCTCAGGCTGGCGGGTTGACCGATCTGGAGGGGCTCCAGGTCGGGCATTTCACCTCTCAAAAGCGTCCCACCGGCTGTACCGTGGTTCTCGCGCCCCAAGGGGCCGTGGCCGGAGTGGATGTCCGAGGCTCGTCGCCGGGAACGCGGGAGACTGACCTGCTCGACCCCATCAATACCGTCCAGAAAGTCCACGCAATTCTGCTCTCCGGTGGAAGCGCCTTTGGCTTGGACGCAGCAGCCGGGGTCGTCCAGTACCTGGAAGAAAAGAAGATCGGTTTCGAGACCAGCCGCGCGAAGGTCCCCATCGTGCCGGCGGCCGTCCTCTATGATCTGAGCCTCGGCGACCCCAAGATCAGGCCCGGCCGCAGCGACGGCTACCTGGCCTGCCTCAAGGCGGGTCCCGGCCCGGTCGCCGAAGGGAACGTGGGCGCAGGGTCCGGTGCGACCGTGGGAAGGATGCTGGGAGGCCAGGGCGCCATGAAAGGGGGCCTCGGCAGCTTCGCCCTGCGAGTGGGGGATCTGATCGTGGCAGGGCTGGCCGCGGTCAACTGCGCGGGGGACGTCTACGAGCCCCGCAGCTCCCGCATTCTGGCCGGAGCCCGCAGCCCGGACGGGAAGTCCTTCACAAATCTGGCCGAGACCCTCAAGACGCGTCCGCCCGCAGCGGCCCAGGGACAGAGTACTACTCTGGTAGTGGTGGCGACCAACGCGGCTTTCGACAAATCCGGGATGACCAAAATCGCACAGATGAGCCACGACGGCATGGCCCGGGTCATCAATCCCGCCCACACCCCCTACGACGGCGACACCGTGTTTGCGATCTCCACGGGCAGACTGCCGAACCTCAATCTGGCCCAGGTGGGCGCCCTGGCCGCTGAAGTGACGTCGGAAGCCATCGTTCGCGGCGTGAAGACCGCTTCCAGCCTCCTGCACTACCCGGCATATTGTGATCTGGAAGCGGCTCAGTAGAGGCCTCCGGAGCCCTGCGTGTCGGAGCCGGCCCGAGCTATTCGAAACGAATCAGCCGCCACATCAGGTCCAGCAGGTCTGCCATCTCTTCGCTCCGCTCCCCGCCGCCCCAGCTCCCACTGCCCCCAGAAAGGTCCAAGTGCCTGCGGGGCGCCTGGCGGTTGAGCGGGCGGCCCGGGCGCGCTCCAGCAGCCTGGAAACGTGAGAAGCCCCCGCCCGGAGCCCAGCCCGCACCGGAGCGAATTCGGACGGTGACCGGCACGCCGTCGAGCCGGCGCTCGTAGCGGCGGCGAGCTTTCGGGTCGGAGAGTACCTCGTAGGCTTTGCGAACTCGTCGAAAACGTTCCGGGTCGCAGGTGCTCCCGGCGTCGGGGTGGAACAAGCGAGCCAGCTTGCGAAAGGCGGCCCGCAGCTCTTCGTCGGTCGCAGCACGCCCGACACCGAGAAGTTCGAAGTAGTCGCGTTCCATTCCACCGTCTCCCATATCATGGATAGCAGAAAAACAGGATGACGTGAAGGGGGTGGGGCTCAGGGGCGTAGGGCGTAGGGCGTAGGGGGGATTTCTCAGGGGGGGTCCGTTGCGACTGAGGGCCAAGGAGGAGTCGTACTGAAGCGTACATTGGGGAAAGCCCGAGGGAGCGCAACGCGGGCAGCGGGAATGATCTCGACGCCACAGGCGAGCTCTCGAGAGGAAAGCGGGATAGGGGCGGAGAGACCTGGAGTTGAGTCTTCCAAGACCCCAGGCCTCCCGCCCCAGGCCTATTCCTTCAGCTGCTTCCTCACCAGTTCCAGCTCGGTTCGCAGCAGCCGGGCCTGGGCGCGCACAGTGGACAGGTCGTATGCGGCGCGGCGGAGATCCAATTCCGATGCCTGGTCTTGGGCGACCGCTTCACGAACGGCTTCGAGCTGCATCTCGGTCCATTCGAGCTGGGCCTGGACGTGAGCCACCTCGGCGGTGAGCCCGGTGAGCCGTTCCCGCAACTCCACTTCCCGGGCGTCGAACCGTCCCTGCAAGTAGCCTTGGCGCAGCTCCAGCCGGCGGCGAAGAGCTTCCAGCTGGCGCTCGATCTGCTGGATTTCGGCTCGAACCAACGGACCTTCCGCCTCCAACCGTCCAGGCTCTGAGCTAACCTCTGCCCAGTAGGACTCCAGCCGCTGGCGGCGCTGGTTCAGGCGTGTCACTCGGAGCTCTTCCCTCTCGGACACGAAATCCCGGTCGTTTGCCAAGGGTGCGATCAGCTCGTTGCGAGGCCCTGTCCTGGTTGCCCGGACTTCCTGAAGATTCAGCTCCGCCTCCTCCCGTTCGAAGCGGGCCTGATCCACCTGCTCCTCGACCATGACCAGGGTTTCCAGGCTGGCCCCTTCCTGGCGGAGCCGCGCAGTCTCTTCCTGCAGGATCTCGAGGCGGGCCTTTGCCAGTTCCAGCGCCGTTTCCGTCCGGGCGCGCCACAGCTGGGCTCGCCAGGAATCTCCGTACTTCTGCGCCGCCAGGACTCCCGCCGCGCCCAGAAAGAGGGAGAGCACCACCAGAGCGGCGACTCTCAAGAACCCGCCGGTTCGCCCGGGGCGCCACTCCGAGGGGAAACTCCGGCGTCGCCGGATTTCCGATTCGAGCTGCCATTTCAGACGGGAAACATAATGGGGATGGGGTTCGTGACGATCGATCATGACAGTGTTTTGCCTCCTTCATTCAGGCGTGGCCCGAGGATTCTGCGCAAGGCCAACCGCGCCCGTCTCAGGCGTCCTTCCACGGCCCGTTCGCTGAGACCGTGCGCGCTCGCCAGATCTCGAACGGGTTTGCCTTCGAAGTGGAACTCCTCCAACAGCTCGGCTTGGTCGGGACGCAGCCGAGTCAGCCCCCACTGGACCAACGCCACCCGCTCCGGGCTGGCCTCCCGAAGATCGTCCTGGGGTGGATCGTGTTCCGCCGCCTCCAGTGACGAGGGGGCGAACCGGCGATAGTGGCTGGCCAAGATATTGCGCGCCACAGTCTTCAACCAGGCCAACGGATGATCGGGTGGCCGATCGGCCCAATGAGACACGGCCCGGAGGAAGGCCTCCTGAACCACGTCTTCGGTGAGCGCACGGTTGCCTCCCGTTCGATGCGACACGAAACGATAAAAGGGCTGGATCGTCTGGTCGTAAAGATCCGCGAACGCTCCGGGGGAACCGGCCAAACCTCGAGTTTGCTCTTGCCGCCGTCTGCCTATTCTCATAACGTTCACCTCTCAAGACGCACGGGATGCCAAAATCCCACGCTCTGGGGCCGAAAAAATTGGCATGCGGCCACCGTTCTGACTGGGGATGGGACCCTCCACCTTGCCATCCAGCTGGCTCGCAAGGCGCCTCGTACCGACGAGAGGCGGCCCCTCTGCTAAGATCGGGCCAAGCGGACCGAGAAGGGTTGGGGGCCCGGCCCTCGTCGACGGTCTGGCCAGGGGTGCCCTGCCGCCAAAGGCTCTGGCACATGATGGGATGGGGCCGGACGCCCGGTGGGCAGGCTGCTGGCGAGGAGAGCCCGCCAGTGACAGCACTCGAAATGGCCTCGGATCACCTCACCGGGTCCGAACAGCGAGGGAATTGTGAGCAGGAGCTTCAGAACCACGCGACGAGAGTTCATTCGAACGGCCTCGGCGGGAATAGCGGCGAGCCCGCTCTTGGCAGGGGAGAGCCCGCAGATCCACACCCCATCCGCCGATCCGATTCGAATCGCCAGCGTGGGCATGGGTCAACAGGGCTTCGCCGACACGAGGGCCGCTTTGAGCCATCCGGGAATCGAGCTGGTGGGTGTGGCCGACCTGTACGCGGGGCGGCGGCAGCGGGCCCGCGAGGTGTTCGGAAGCGGAATCCTGGAAACGGCTGACTACCGGGAGCTGCTGGATCGCCCCGAGGTGGACGCGGTGATCGTGGCCACGTCCGATCACTGGCATGCGCCGATCTGTATCGAGGCAATGCAAGCCGGCAAAGACGTTTATTGCGAAAAACCCATGGTTCACTCGCTCGAAGAAGGTCCCCGGATGATCGAGGCCCAGCAGCGAACCGGACGAATCTTGCAGGTGGGGAGCCAGCGCACCAGCTCCCCCATTTACCGGAAAGCCCGCGAGTTGATTCGAGCCGGTGCGATCGGAGAGCTCGTCCTGGTCGAGGCCTGGTACCGACGGAGTTCCACCAACGGAGCCTGGCAATACGTGGTGCCGCCGGATGCCTCACCCGACACCGTGGACTGGCCAAGATTCCTGGGCTCGGCACCGAAACGTCCTTTCGCTGCCGAGCGGTTCTTCCGGTGGCGGAATTACTGGGACTATGGCACCGGGATTCCGGGCGATCTGTTCGTCCACTTGTTGACCGGCATTCACTTCGTCTGCGACAGCCCGGGACCCAGCCGCGTGCTGGCCGTGGGCGGCCTGCGCTACTGGAGGGACGGCCGGGAAGTGCCCGATTTGATGCTGGGAATGTACGAATACCCCCGAAACGATGTGCATCCCGCCTTCAACGTCTCATTGAAGGTCAATTTCGCCGACACGGTCGAGGAGTCGGGCATGCGTATCGCCGGCAGCGACGGCGTGCTGACGCTGGGCCGGACGCTGGGCTTGGAAAAACGCCCGCGGGACCGGGACATTCGCCCTTCCATCAGCACCTTCCCGGAGGCCATGCAGGAGTCGCTCCTGCGCGAACAGCAGGAAGACCCGGAAGGCGGTGAGGTCATTGAAACCGAGACCACGACTCATTACGGTTCAGCCGGCGGCCCGGGCGGCACCGAAGCGCACCTGGCAACGTTCCTCCAGGCGCTGCGTTCGCGCCAGCCGGTCGTGCAGGATGCCACCTTCGGATTCCGCGCGGCCGGCCCGGCCCTGCTGGCCAACCTCAGTTATCTGGAGGGTCGCCCAATCGGCTGGGATCCCGGTACCATGGAAGTCGTGCCGGCATAGTCCCGGAGGATCGGATCGAGTGCGGATCTCGAAAGCGGGGAGAGCCGTTCCATTTCGGAACCTGGAAGGGAACGGCGTGACTCCATAACCCCTTTTTCGGCGCCTCCTGGTGTGAGAACGTGTGCTTGGAGGACAATTCATGGCTACTTCCCTGCAGCTCCCCAACTTCATCGACGGCCGGTGGCAGGCGGTGCCAGGCGCGGAGTTCCTGGACGTGTTCAACCCAGCCACAGCCGAACGGCTGGCCCAGGTCCCCATGACTTCGGCCCCAGAGGTGGACGAGGCAGTCCGCGCCGCCGCCCGGGCGTTCGAAGACTGGAGAAGAACCCCGGTGACCGAACGCGTCCAATACCTGTTTCGGCTCAAACAGCTGCTGGAAGAGCACTTCGAAGACATTGCCCGCACGATCACCCTGGAATGCGGCAAGACCCTGGACGAATCGAGAGGCGAGCTGCGCCGCGGCATCGAGAACGTGGAAGTGGCCTGTGGCGCCCCGGCGATGATGCAGGGGTACAACAGCGAGGACATCGCACAGGGCATCGACGAGACGATGATTCGGCAGCCGCTGGGGGTAGTGGCGGCCGTCACTCCCTTCAATTTTCCGAGCATGATCCCGCTGTGGTTCACACCCTATGCGGTCGCCTTCGGCAATTGCATCGTCTTGAAGCCGAGCGAGCGGGTTCCTCTGACCCTCCGGAAAGTCGTCGAGCTCATCGAAGCCACCGGCCTGCCGGCCGGAGTGGTTCAGCTCGTCAACGGGGACAGGCACACCGTGGACGCCATTCTGGATCACCCGTCGATCCGGGCCATCAGCTTCGTGGGCTCCAGCCCCGTGGCCCGTTACGTTTACAGCCGTGCTTGCGCGGCGGGCAAGCGCGCCCAGTGTCAGGGGGGCGCCCGCAACCCCATCGTCGTCCTGCCCGACGCCGACCTCTCGAGCGCCGGCCAGATCGCAGCCGATTCTGCTTTCGGTTGCGCCGGCCAGCGCTGCCTGGCCGGTTCGCTGGCGCTGACGGTCGGCGGCGCGCGGGAGCCCTTCGGAGAAGTCATGGCCAACCTGGCCAGGGACCGGAGGATGGGATACGGGCTGGAGGAGGGGGTCCAAATGGGCCCGGTCATCACGCCTCGCAGCAAAGAGCGGATTGAAGCTCTGATCGCCCAGGGGGTATCGGAAGGCGCCCGGCTGCTGGTGGACGGGCGGGGCCGGAAGGTCCCGGGTCACGAGCACGGCAACTTCATCGGCCCCACCATCCTGCAGGACCTGCCACCCGCAGGGGAATTGGCCGCGACCGAAGTCTTCGGGCCGGTCCTGGGCATGATCCACTGCGACGATCTGCAGCAGGCGATCGAGCTGATCAACCAGGGGGCCTACGGAAACATGGCCTGCCTGTTCACCGCTTCCGGCGCTGCCGCTCGCAAGTTCCGCTACGAGGTGCGGGCCGGCAATATCGGCATCAACCTGGGAGTCGCCGCCCCCATGGCTTTCTTCCCCTTCAGCGGGTGGAAAGACAGCTTCTTCGGAGATCTGCACGGCCAGGGCTGGGACGCCGTCGAGTTCTATACCGAGAAGAAAGTCGTGGTGGAGCGCTGGCCGCGGGAATGGTCGAGGAAGTTCTGACTCTCGAGTGGCCGCTGTCTGAGTGACCGCTTCGGGTCCTGGGCCGAAAGAACAGAGACGGGAGGAATGGTTCGATGGGGGTTTTGTGCGCAGCTCGCGATCTGGCCTCGAGGGGAATGGTCTGGCTGCTGATCACCGGCGCGGTGCTGGCTGCCCAGCCCTATCCCTCGGCCGGCCACGGTGGCAACTACATGTTCAACTTCTACTTTCCACCCGCGCCCAGCTCCACGCCCTGGATGCCCGCCTGGTCGCCCGACGGCCGCTGGATCGCAGTGGCCATGAGCGGTTCCATCTGGAAAGTGGATCCTCGAGAGGGAATCGCCTGGGAGCTGACCGCCGCCCCCCAGTACCACTCCTCTCCCGATTGGTCTCCTGACGGCGAATGGATCGTCTACACCGCTGACGACGGCGGCCAGACGATCCAACTCGAGATCCTGAACGTCGAAAGCGGCGAGTCGCACGTCCTCACCGACGACGCGTTCATCTACACAGAGCCCCGATTCTCTCCCGACGGGACCCAGCTCGCCTATGTCTCGACCCGACCCAACGGCTATTTCAACGTCTTCGTGCGTTCCATCGAGAAGGGCCGTTGGGCGGGCCCGGAGATCGCCATCACACGCGATCACGATTTCGGCCGCAACCGCCTCTACTTCGGGCGCTGGGACATGCACCTGAACCCGGCTTGGCTTCCCGACGGTCGCGAACTTCTGATCGTCTCCAACCGAGACGTACCGCTGGGCTCCGGAAACGTCCTACGCGTGCCGGTCGCGGACAACGGCATCGAGCAGGCCCGCACCGTGCTGGCCGAGCAGACCCTCTACCGGACCCGTCCCGATGTCTCCATCGACGGCAAACGCTTCGTCTACT
>JBFKLX010000239.1:0-8028 GCA_041630155.1 Acidobacteriota bacterium | reverse complement strand
GGTCCTGCCTCTGAGCGCCGCCCTGCTCCAGTGAGGCCAGGTCGGGAGCTCCGTATACGGCCGGAACTGGGCAGGGGCAGGGGGGGGCGGTCGGGTCGCGGGCGAATACGGCCGTCAGCGGCCCCGACTGCTGCTGGGCGTCCAGGGCGAAAAAGAGGAAGGCTTTGTCGCGCGCGATCGGACCACCTATCGTCCCGCCGAACTGGTGCCGCGTATTGAGGCCCGGAGGGATGACCGTTCCGGGGTCGGCGGGAACCGAAGTGCTGCCGATGAAGGTGTTGGATTGGAAGAACCAGTGGGCCGTGCCGTGCCAGTCGTTGGTGCCCGACTTCGTCACCACGTTGATCAGGCCGCCCGTGGCGTGGCCGAACTCGGCCGACAGGCCCGTGTCACGCACCTGAAATTCCTGGACGGCGTCCTGCGGGACCGTGAAGTTCTTGGTCTCCAGCGACCCGAACCACTCTCCGAAGAAGGAGTTGCGGTTGTCCACTCCGTCGATGAGCAGGCCCGTATACTCACCCTGTTGCCCCTGCAAACGCACCGGCGAGCGCAGCCCGGGTGTGGTGTCCGCCGTGGGCGAGAGATTGACGAAATCACGAAAGTCCCTTCCGCTGATGGGGAGGTTCTGGATGTAGGTGTTGTCGATCACCGTGTTGACGCGGGTCTCGCTCCCGTCGATGGTACCTGCGTAGCCGCGCACCGTGACCTCTTCGCCCGCTGTTGCCAGTTGCAGTGTGAGGTTCTGTATCGACTCCTGGCCGACCGCCACCCGGACGCCCTCCACGATGGTCCGGGCGAAGCCTTCGAGCTGGACTTGGACAACGTATTCTCCGGCCTGCAACACGTCGGCGCGGTAGCGTCCCTGCTCGCTGGTAGTGATGACTCGTTCGTTTCCGGTAGCGATGTTGGTGATGGTGACGCGCGCGTCGGGCACGACCGCCCCCGAGGGATCGTAGACGGTCCCGCTGATGGCGCCTTTTTCCAGGGTCTGAGCCCCCAGCCCTCCCGCACCCATGAAGACCAACACCAGAAACCACAACCACGCAGTGTGCCTTGTGGACTTGCGAAGGAATTGCATCGAGACCTCCTGAAATGAACTTGCAGGATAATCGAAAACGCCACGCCCTTTCGAGGAGTGCGGGCCAAATTGGCGAGTCCCGAGCACATGTCCACTCGATCAGCTTGCTGCGAAGAGGATTACGCGGTCAAAGCCCCGAGACTCGTGTCCTAGTGACGGATTGTATGGGCCACCAAATCGTGCTGTCAAGGTTTACTCGGACGCCGCGGCCCAGTCGGGTCGGCGATGCTTCCGACTCCTGCACGCAGTCGTGATTCTGGAGCTTGGGCTGCGGTCACTTGAACTCCTCCGCCCAAACGGTCATCTTTGAGATTATGAAAAACACGGCCGTCTTCCTGGCTACCTGTTTCTGCTGCCTCGCACTGGCAGCAGCTCAGCCCGCCCTGCCCATCGACCAGCTGTACCTCTACAAGAACGGGATGGCATACGTGGTGAGAAACGGGGAGATCTCCGAGCCGATCACCCTGAACTTTCACCGGACCGATTTCAATGACATCCTCAAGAACCTGATTGCCTGGAATCCCCAAACCGGGATTCCCTACCCGCTTGGTTACAGCACCGCCATTCCGAGCCAGCGGTTGCTGGAGCGCTTTCCTTTCGACATTCGCAACGGCGGGCTGGCTTCCTTGCTGGCCCAGATGCAGGGAGCCGAGTTGACGTTCGAATACCAGGGCCGGTCCTTCAGCGGCCGCCTGCTCGGGATGGATGCCGTCGACACCAGTACCGGCGGGGCAGTCACCCGAGATCATCGTCTCACCCTGCTCGACGCCAACGGGCGTTTGGCCAACCTGTGGCTGAATGGAACCAGCTCGGTGCGGTTCCGAGACTCGCAGTCGAATCAGCAATTGGTGGATTACCTGAACATCCTGCGGGAAGGGGGCAGCCAGGCGGGTGCCCAGATCACGATCCAGCCCACTCCTGAAGCCGGGCCGATCCGGGTGGCCTACGTGCAGCAATTTCCGGTCTGGAAGACCAGCTACCGCTTGGAGCTGGGACAGAGCAGCCGCCTGCAGGGCTGGGTGCAGATCGACAACCCCACGGGTGAAGCTTGGGAAAACGTTGACCTGACGCTGGTGTCGGGCTCGCCGGTCTCCTTCGAGATGGACCTCTACTCTCCCTTGTATGCCTCGCGCCGCAGCGTGGCGGTCCCCAACCGGCTGGTGGTTGGTCCCGTGGCGTACGAGGAGACGGTTCAGACGGGCCGTGTCCCGACGCAACCCAACACCATCTACGGGACGATCCGGGACCAGACCGGGGCCCCCTTGCCTGGAGTGCAGGTAACGGCTGGGCCGCGCCGGGCCGGGTCGACACGCACGGTCACCACCGACTCCGATGGTTACTACGAGATCTCCGGCCTGGCGCCGGGCGACTATAGAGTCGAAGCGACCCTTGCCGGCTTCAGCAGCTCTGGACAATGGGTGACCCTGCCGCAGATGGGCAAGGTGAGAGCCGATTCAGTCCTGGGATTGGGCGCGGTGAGCGAGCTGGTGGAGGTGGAGTCCGGCGTACTTGCGCAGCGGGCTCGCGCCAAACGAGAGCCCGCAACGTTCGATGCCTCGTTCGGTGCCAGTGAACCGGCCTCGGCTCCCGCCGCGCCCCCCCCGCTGCAGCTGGTCGAGGCAGCTGCGGCACAGGTGGAAGACTATTTCGAATACCGTTTCCCCTTCAAGGTCTCGCTGCGGAATCGAGAGAGCGCGCTGCTGCCCTTCCTGAGCCGCGAAATCACAGCCGAACCCGTTTCCATTTTCAACGCCTCCAATCACCCCAGCCACCCCTACAATTCGGTCACCTTCGAAAACAGCACGGGCGTTCCCCTGGAGGCAGGCCCCATCACCGTCCTTCAAGAGGGCAGGTACGCGGGTGAGGCCGTCCTGGAATATCTCAACCGAGGGGCCAAGGGGCTGATTTCCTATGGCCTGGACCAGGAACTCTCGTTGGCCAGCCGGTCCTCCGCCCAGCCCGAACAGGTGGTACGTCTGATCATACAATCGGGGGTGGCCCGCTTCTTCAGAGAAAGCCTGCGGACCACCCAGTACCAGATCAAGAGCAACTCGCAGAGAAAGAAAACCATCTTGATCGAGCATCCTCGCAACCCTTCGTTGAGACTCAAGAGCCCGGAACCCAAGGAGTCGACGGCCTCCTATTATCGCTTCGGGGTGGACTTGTCGCCCGGGCAGGAGCTGGAGCTTCCGGTCCAGGAGATCGCCTCGTCTGAAAGCACCCTGCTGCTTCGCCGCCTGAGTCGAAACGACTTCCTGGTCTACTTCTCCAATCTCAACGTGCCGGGCAATCTGAAGGGCCGCCTGCAGGACGTCGTCAAGGCGACCAGCGAACTCAATCAGTTGGATCAGCGGCTGCGGGAGAACCAGCGCCAATACGACGAGATCAGCTCGGACCAGACGCGCATTCGTGAAAACCTCGAAGCGCTGGGCAAGACCTCGTCGGAGAAGCGGCTCGCCGAGCGCTACATCCAGCAGCTGCAAGCCCAGGAAGACCAGCTGGAACAGCTGAAAAGCCAGCGGGCGCAATTGCAGGAAGAACGCAAACAAAAGGAAGCCGAACTCGATCGGCTCGTGTCCCAACTCAGCTTCGATGGGGACGTCGAGGGGTGAGAGGCGTTAACGGCGTAGAGGCTTGCGGGATTTCTCATGGGTGGCCGTCGCGAGGCACTGGAGGCATCGCCGATGGTCGCGACTCGCTATTGGGTCCTGGCCAAGGCTCGGCCCCAACCCATTGATCCCAATCCGAATACGGCTGTCCGCCCGGCGCAGGAAAGGCGCTCGAGCTCCCGGGAAGCGTCGCCGTTCCAGGCGGCCCGGCTTCCGGAAGGCGTCCTAGCCTGGATTTTCTCATGAGGGCTCGGCGCCGCAGGTGAGCTCTCCTGAGAACGAGAAATGCGGGGCGGGCCCCACGCCCCACCCCCTCACCGCGCTCAGGGCGCGCGCTCCATGAGGACCGCCTGCGGCATCAGATCTGGGAATGAACTGAAGAGCTGATCGAGGGAGTCCACGGCCTCGAAGCCGAGGCGCTCGAAAACCGGCCTGGAGAAGGCGTTGGCCACCAGTTGGACCTTCCGGCACCGGAGACGTCGAGCCCTCTCCAGGTGTTTTCGAACCAGGCTGGAAGCGATGCCCCGGCGGCGGAAGAGCGGCGAAACCGTCAGCGCGTACATGACGTAGTAGCGGCCCTTGGGGATGTGCTCGGGCGGAAAAGTCTCATCCACCCCGACCTGGCGTGCATCGCGCGCCAAGAGCACGGCGATGCAGAAACCTCCGATCTCGGCTCCTATGGCCGCCAGCAGGAATCCTGCGGGATGGAGCAGGAAGCGCCGCCTCATTTGCCGGTGTGTGGCTGCCATCTCTTTCCAGACCATTCGCTCCAGACGACAGATCTTGCGTAGGTCTTCGAGTCTGGCTCGCCGAATGGCGTACTCGACCGTGGCAGCCATGATCGACGATCGATGGTAGCGGAGCGGGCCTGCGGCCACAAGTGCCTGAGATCGCTTCTGTACCGAGGAGTCCGAAATTGCGCCCAAAGCCCGCTTTTTGGGTGACCCGGCATCGTTTCTCGGTTTGCCGGATTGGGGGGCTTCGACTGCGTCGCGCCGCTGACCGCCGATGCGCTTCCCATCTCTGGAACGGCTCCCGCCGGGTAGCCAAGAATCCTCGTGCTGGGTTTTAATAGAGGGGCTATGAGTAGCCGCTGGAAGGCGTATCTCGACCCGGTCGCGCTGCGTTTCGTCGGACTCTTCATTGTCCTGGTGGTGGGGCTGTCCTGGCTGGTCCAGACTTCCTGGATCGACCGGAACCTGATCGGGCCATACACGGCCTGGCTGGCCGGCATCGCGACCCTGCTGATCAACCTGCTGGGTGTCGATGCCGAGAGTTTCGGCACCGTGATCCGGGAGTCGGCCTTTGCTGTCGACATCAAACGCGGCTGCGACGGTGTGGTGGCCTCCATTCTGCTGGTCTCCGCCTGTCTGGCCTATCCCCTCTCCTGGAGGAACCGGTTGGTGGGGACTCTGCTGGGTTACGCTCTGATCTTCGTCCTCAACATGATTCGGATCGTGTCCCTGTTTCTGATCGGGCTGGAGGGTTCGGCCGGCCTTTTCGATTTTTTCCACACATATGTCTCGCAGTTCGTTGTCATTGCTATCACTATGGTTTTTTGGGTCTTCTGGGCAGGACGCCAGCCTGCCGTTGTCCGCGGCTAGGCGGATGCTCTGGTTTCTGGTGTTGCTGATCCCGTCGTACGCCTTGGTGTGGCCGGTGGTTCATCTCTCCGAGCCCGCTTACCAGCGGGTGCTGGCGCTCAACGCGACCAACTACTACGAAGTGCTTGGCGAGCGGATCGAATTCTCCGGCAGGGGGGGGAAACTGCAGTTTCGCTGCTACGTCCGCCCCGGCTTGGAGGCGAACCTGTCGACGCGGGGAATTCATGCCAACCTGGTCTTTCTGTTGGCCCTGCTGCTGGTGACTCCCGGCATGCGGCCGCTGAACCGCGTGACCCGCATGGCTTTGGGGACCCTCTTGCTCTTCTTCACCCACCTCTTTTTCATCATCACGAAAGTCGAGATCACCCTGCTGACGGCTCGGCATCCCCTGGCCGGATCCGAAGCCTTCTGGCAAACCACGGACAATTTTCTCGAGGTCACGGGAAAAGGGTTCTTTCCCGTTGCCATCTGGCTCACCCTGGCGCTCCCCTACATGCTGGGCGCCTTGGATCGTCGCCCCGAGCCTGCGCCGACGGGCCCCGTGGGCCGCAATGCCCCTTGTACTTGTGGCAGTGGCAAGAAATACAAATACTGCTGCGGGAAGTGACGGCAGCAAAACAAATCCAAAAAATTGAAGTTTTTCGGGTACGCAATTGACTTGCCAAACGCAGCGTTTTTCGGCACAATGAGAGGCTATTCTTTGAGGGGGTAACGAGCGAGTGACAAGACAATTGGTGGGATTGGCGGGGCTGTTTGGGTGCTTCTGTTTTCTTTCCCTGGCGCCTCTGGCGGCCCAAGGCACCGAGGCGGAACCCTTCTTCACCCGGATGGCTGCCTCGGACGCCGATTCTGCCGCGGCGCCTGCTGACGACCCGCAGGGCCTGTCGCCTCTCAACCGAGCCGACACTACCCAGACGACCGATTATCCGATTCGGGTCAATATTCCCTATTCGAAGCGCGAGTTCGCCAAGGATCTGGTAATGGACCAGATGACGATTTGGCAGAGCCCCCTCCACGTCAAGAAGGATGATTTGCGCTGGATGCTTCCCGTGGGATTGGCCACGGCGGCGCTGCTGCCTTACGATCGAGAAGCGTCCGAATCCTTGAGAGGCCGGTTCGAAGGAGGCAGTCTCAAGCTCTCGATGGCGGGAGGCCCCACCAACATGGCCACTTCGGCCGTCTTGTTCGGAATCGGCCATTTCACCCACAAGCCGCATTTGCGCGACACAGGACTGCTCGGCATGCGGGCCGTCACCAACACCTGGCTGACGGTGCAAACCATCAAGATTGCCACCACCCGGGAGCGCCCCAAGGAAGACGGCCTGGAGCAGGATGGGGGCTTCTGGCGAGGCGGAAAATCCTTTCCTTCCGGACATTCCGCCTCGACGTGGGCTCTGGCGACCGTGATCGCCGAACAGTATTCCGAAAAACCCTGGCTACGGTTTGGGGCCTATGCTTTCGCCGCCGGCATCAGCATGTCGCGGGTCAGCGGCCAGAAGCACTTCCCCTCGGACGTCCTGATCGGAGGAGTGATTGGTCATCTGATCGGACGTCACGTCGTTCGCAGCTGGCGCAAGAGAAAGGCCATGCACGCCTTTCGAATGACTCGCCTGGAAGACCCCAGCCCCGATCAATAGAGCGGGTCGTCGATCCATTCTCCCGACTGGCGGTGAGCCGGTTTCGTCTCCTTTTTGCTTCCGAGCCTCGCCTCCATGGCTTGTCGGCCATGGGCGGGCGGGTTAGCATGTGGATTCGGCGAGGGGAGCATACCCCGCAGGGTGCGGGTACTCCTCGCTTCGCCGGGTGATCTGTTGACGAGCGGTATTTCGCTCTTCGGATCTCAAGTTGTCTCGTGGATCGTTATGAAGGGGCTCGCACATGGTTCACTCGGCCGCGGCGAGCGGGCCGGCGCCTCGAGTGGGCTTTTATTCGCAGTGCTGACGCTGGCGGTGGGAGCGGTCTGCCCGCTTGGAGCCGCTTCCAGCCCGGAGACCGCCGCCTCCCCCCAAGCCGCCCCGGCGCGGGAGGAGCCCTCCACGCGCGCAGCTCAACGACGTCAGCGGCGCCAGGCCAAGCTGGAGCAGATCGAGCCCCCGATCAGGCCTAAGATTCAATTGGCCTTGGCGTGGTTCGAAGAGAGGGGGCGCCAGCGGTTGGAGAACTTCAACTTCAAGCGCTTCTTCCCCAAGTTCGGCGGCCTCTCGACCGGCTCCGGCTTCGCCTTTGGGACACGTTACTGGAACCCGCGTCTGAGAGGCGGCGGCTGGGACCTGCAGGCGTCCGCTGCGACGTCACTGCAGGGATACCAACTGGTCGACTTCCAGCTGGGCCAGGTGAACCAACCGGAACGCTCCCTGACCGCTTACGCCGATTTTCGTTACCGAGACTTTCCCCAGGAAGACTTTTTCGGGCTGGGGACGGATTCGCGTGAGAGCGACCGGACCGACTATCGAATCGAAGACGCCTTTCTGGGCGCCACGCTGCGGTACCGGAAGGATTGGTTTCAGACCGAGCTGAGGAGCGGGTTCCTGATGGTGGACATCGATCGTGGGACGGATGAGCGCTTTCCCGATGCGCAGGATCTGTTCGACGACCAGGAGGCGCCCGGGCTGGAGCAGCAGCCGGACTTCTTTCTGGTCGGCGCCACTCTGCTGCTCGATTCCCGCGATCAGCCCGGGAACCCCCACGAGGGGGGGGCCATCCGGTTCATCGTGGGGCGTTTCGACGACCTGGACGG
>JBFKLX010000238.1:0-8050 GCA_041630155.1 Acidobacteriota bacterium | reverse complement strand
TCCGTGCCCTATCCGGCTCACTCGGTGGTCCCTAGTGCCTGCCGCGCGACCTATGAGACGCGCCTGGTACCCGGAGACACGCCCGACGACGTACGCGGTCAGCTCGAGAAGGCGGCGCGGCGTGCGGGTGTCGAGGAATTCGGACTGGAGCTGGCCCGGGCGCGAATCGAGACCTACACGGGCCTGGCCATCGACCAGGCCAAGTGGTTGGAGCCCTGGGAGACCCCCGAGGAGAGTCCCCTGGTGGAGCGAGCCGCCGAAGCGGTGCGCCGAATTCACCCGGAGAGCCGGCTGTCCAGCTATCAGTTCTGTACCAACGCGGCTTACAGCGCCGGCGAGGCCGGGATCCCCACGATCGGATTCGGCCCCTCGCGAGAGTCGCTGGCCCACATGGTCGACGAATACGTCGAGATTCAGCAGCTCCGAAAAGCCTGTAAGGGCTACCGCGCGATCTGCGAAGCGCTCTGCGTGATATCGGCTTAGGGTCGTGGGCAGGAGACCGACATCTTGGCCGGTCGTCCCGAGCATTGGGTTCCTGCCCAAGTCCGACACTTGGGATTTGGCCCCTGGGATTTGGGAATTCGCGCCCGGCATAGGGCGCGTGGGGTATCCTGATTTGACACCGACCCCGGTCGACCCATAATGGAGAGTTCTGGCCGCTCGAAGGGATCAGGAAGGTTAGCGAATGGCAGTTGAGGCATTGAACTGGAATCATCCTCGCGTCCTCTTCGCCTCGGAGGTGGTGCGTGAGGCCGCCTCTCTGGCGCTGCGCATCAACGCCGCCCGGGCCGGACTGGCCATCTCCAAGGAGGATCGCTCTCCCGTCACGGTGGCCGATTACTCTGTCCAGGCTCTGGTGGCTCACAGGCTGTCGGAGCGCTTCCCGGGCGAATCACTGGTGGCCGAAGAGGACGCCGGGCTCTTGAGCGACGAGCCCCGCCTCCTGGAAGCGGTCGCCCACTGGATCGAACCTCTGGTCGGAGCCGGGGCCGACCCCCGCGCTTTGATCGACCAGGGCAGTGGGAAGGCGGACAGCTCTTTCTGGACTCTCGATCCCATCGACGGCACCAAGGGGTTTCTGCGGGGAGAACAGTATGCCGTAGCGCTCGCCTACTTGCAGCGAGGCCAGGTGTTGCTGGGCGTGCTGGGGTGTCCCAATCTCGCTCCGACCGGGGTGGCGGAGGTGGGTGGCAAAGGCAGCCTGATGGTGGCTGTTCGCGGTCAGGGGTGCCGGGCTCAGGTTCTGGAAGACCGCGATTCCTTCATCCGCTTGAACGTCTCGGCTGTGATCGAGATTCAGAGTGCTCGCGTCCTGCGTTCCATCGAATCGGCCCATACCAATCTTTCCCAGATGGACCAGTTGATTGGGACGCTGGGGATCCGCAGTCCCGCCGTGGGCCTGGACAGCCAGGCCAAATACGGAGCCCTGGCTGGCGGACAGGGCGATCTGATGCTGCGCCTGCTCTCGCCGGATCGTCCTGGATACCACGAAAAGATCTGGGACCAGGCAGCCGGGTCCCTGGTCGTCCAAGAAGCCGGCGGCCGCGTCACAGACCTGCGGGGCCAGCCCCTGGACTTCAGTTGTGGCCGCCGGCTGGAGCGAAATCAAGGCGTGCTGGCGTCCAACGGCCTGCTGCACGACCGCGTGCTGGAGGCGCTGGAGGAATTGGGCCTGGAGACGGAGAGCGCTTAGCAGCGCCGAGGCCTTTCCAGAACTCCTCCCGAGCTCCCCTGTTCTCGAGCCTCGAGCCCCACGCCCCACGCCCGAGCCCGGTCTATTGAGAGTCACCGGCAAGATGCCGGTGTCACTAGCCCTACGCCCTACGCCCCATGCCCCCTTTTTCAAAAGCTGGAGATCACGATCACAGGTCCTGCAGCTCCGAGCGTGGCAAATTGAGTGGGTGGTTCGGGAAAGCAAACGGGACGCGCGATTCCTTGCACTTCCTGAAAAAATCGAGATTTCCCCTTTTCTTTTTCGGTTTCAGGGGTTATGATCTTGACCACTCCAGCGGCGCAATAGCCCAAGTACGGCCTTTTCGGCAGGGTTGGCACTCGAGAATCCAGCGGTTCGAGTTGGCATTGTGATCGACGCTCAGCCGCTGGGAAGGGCTGGAGGCAACAATCTCGACCTCAAGGAGAAGACTGATGAGTAGTAAGATCTTCAAAGTGACTATCCTTCTAAGCGTTTTCCTCTTACTCGCGGTGCCGGCGGCAGCCGCCCGCAAGGGCGGAGACGCTGAGTCGTCGGCGCCACCCGTGGCGTGGCAGCAGATCGGTTCCAGCGGCTTGGCCTGGGAGCCGGTACAAGAATTCGAATCGGTCTTCCTGAGGGTGACTGGGTCGCAGGGCTTGGTCTTCGAAGGTGAGTTCCCGGCGGGCGCTCCTATTTTTTTCGACCTCTCCGACCAGGAAGGCTATTCACTCAGTGACGGTACGTATCATTTCGAACTGACAGGAACACCGTACCTCTCGAACGAGATGCGGTCGCGTTTTCAGGCGGCGCGCGATGCGGGACAGGTCGTCGACGTGCCGAAAAGCGGGTTCGTACAGGACGGCGCCTTCACGATTGTGGCGGGCAGCGTGGTCGATCCGGACCTGCCGGAGCCGCCAGCCTTCAAGGATTCGCCAGGAATTCAAACCCGGGATGGGATCTCGGCCAAGGACGTGGTCGTCAACGACGATAAGATCATCATCGGCAGCCTCTGCGTGGGATTCGATTGCGTCAACGGCGAGGCCTTCGGATTCGACACCATTCGTTTGAAAGAAAACAATCTGCGGATCCACTTCCAGGACACGTCTACCTCCGCCAGCTTCCCCACCCGTGACTACAGATGGGTGGCCAACGACAGTTCCAACGGCGGCGCCAGCTACATGGCACTCGAAGATACGGACCTTGGCCGGCAAACCTTCCGAGTCTTCTCCGGCGCCCCCGCCAACGCCCTGACCGTAGACGCGAGCGGGGACGTGGGCTTGGGGACTGCCAATGCGGTAACCGAGCTCCACATCATAGACGGGGACACGCCCACGCTGCGGCTGGAGCAGGACGGCTCCTCCGGATTCACTCCGCAGACCTGGGACCTGGCGGGCAACGAGACCAACTTCTTCGTCCGCGACGTCACCAACGGTAGCAGACTGCCGTTTCGTGTTCGGCCTAACGCTCCCACCAGCTCGATTGACGTTGCTGGTGACGGTGACGTGGGGATTGGCACCGCATCGCCGACCGCCAGACTTAATGTGGTTGGCGGCAATGTCCATGTCTTAGGGGCGAACAACACCATCGCCCAGCTTGAAGTCATCTCGCAAGGCACGACCCAAAACGCACAGCTTTTCCTGAGGTCAACGGGCGATGATTGGTTCTTCGCGGCCGCCCCTGGCGGAACTTTCACCATGTCGCGAGTCGGGACGGGCGTAAGCGAAGTAAGCGTTTCTCCGGCCGGGAGCATGACCATTCAGGGTGATTACTTCAGTACCACCTGTTCCGCGATGCCCTGCGCGCCCGACTACGTGTTCGAGCCGGACTACGACCTGATGCCGATCGGCGAGCTTGGCGACTACGTGAGGCGCGAGAAGCATTTGCCCAACATTCCTTCCGCGTCAGAGTTGGTGGGTCCGATCAATCTCAGTAAGATGCAGATGAAACTCCTCGAGAAAATCGAAGAGTTGACGCTGTACACGCTGGCTCAGCAGGAGACCATCGACGAGCTTCGGGCGCGACTCGAGACGCTGGAAAAGGACCAGAATTAAAATCCAGCGGCTTAATTCGACCCAGTCAATTCAACAGAGGGCGGGACGAATCGTGAACCGGTTGAATCGGAGCCACGATTCAACCGCCCTTTGTTGGTTTGGGCTCGTATCGACTTGGCCAGGTCGAGTAGAAAGCTTCCGTGGCTGGCCTTGGGTTTCGAAGGAACCCGCGGAGCTTACGGCTGAGGTGTAAAGACCAGGGACCCGGCTTTCGCATCTATCCCAAGGGTTCCGACCGTGGCCTGGGCTCCGTTGAAAACCTTGGACGGTGGCCAGCCATTTGAATTCACCAGACCCGCCCACAATCGGAAATCTCCCTCTAGTTCGCGAGGGATGGTCAACCGGAAGGGGCCGATCTGTTGGGTTTCGCCTTCCCGCCAGTGGGTGGTGGGAACATTGGGCTCGATCGATTTCTTGAGGGCGAGCGCGCCGGGCGGGCCCAGAGTGACCAGCATTCTAAATTCCTGACTCTCGGCTACGCGGCTTCCCACCCGCCAATCGATCTCGAGTTCGACGATCGACCCACCATCGCCCCGCTCTACCAGTTTGAAAGAAGCGACCGACGGGGTCACGTACTTTTCGGGGCCTGGTTCGCGTGTCAGGGCTTCCGCCAACTGCTTCCGAATCGCCGTGGCATAAGGGTGGCCGGTCTCCTCGAGCCATTCACTGAGTAACTTCTCGAGTCGGCTGCGGTGGACGGCAGATGCCGGTTCGGCTGCTCGGTTGTGGACCTCCAGCGGCGTCTCGTTCGCGTCGTATAGTTCGACAAAGGGGACGTAATTCGACTTGAAAAGGGGGTTGCCCTTTGTGAACACGAGCTTCCAGGCGCCGTCAGTCACGATGAAGCCACACTCCATCTCGGTGACGACCGCTGTCCGGTGGCGATCTTCCCCGCCGCGCAGGAGTTCAGCAAAGCTGCGGCCGTCGATCGAGGCAGGCATTTTCTGTCCCGCCAATTCCAAAAGCGTGGGAAGAACGTCCACACTCTCGATGAGAGTTTGGCTGCGGGTTCCGGCCTTCACCATCTTGGGGTAGCGAAGGATGAAGGGGACGCGCAGGAGTTCGTCGTAACCCAGCATCTGTTTCCAAATCGACCCGTGGGAGGCCAGCATGTCGCCATGATCGGTGGTGTACACCACGATGGTGTTGTCCGTCAGGCCTTCGTCGTCCAGGGCTTTCAGCACCCGTCCAACCTGATGGTCGATGAAGGCGCAATACCCCCAGTAGAGAGCGATGTACTCCCGAAACTGGTATTCCGTCCAGGCGTCCGCTTTGTATATTGGGCTGTTTTTCTGCCACCAAGACTTGTCGACGAGATCGTCGTGATGGTTACTAGGCAGGGCAACATCAGCTGGATCGAACAGGGTGTCCCATGGTCTGGGCGGGGCCACCGGAAAGTGGGGCCCGTAGAAACTGAGCACCAGGCTGAAGGGTTTGTCGGGGTCTCTTTCTACGCGAATGAACTTCTCTGCCTCTCGAGCCAAGAAGGAGGAGATGTGGTGTTCCTCGGGCATCAGTGAGTAGACATGCTGTCCGGCGGGGCCGCTGGGTGCAATGCTATGGGTGCCGGTGTTGGGCAGTTTTTTGATCCACTCGCCCAAACCCACCTCTTTCAGGTAGTCACGGTAATGGCGCCAGCCTCCGACCCATTTGTCGGTGAAACCGTTCTGCGGCTCGTCCTCGCCGCCTCTCCAGGGAGCTTTCACCCACTGAAAGCGATTCTCGTCCGAGACCACTCGCCGCGACCAGTAACTCGAATCACTGGGGACATTCATCTGCCCACCGAGATGCCATTTTCCAACGTAGGCGGTTTGATATCCCGCTTTTTTGAAGAGCGTCCCCAAGGTTGGAATGTCCTCCGCAAGAGGACTCTCATTGAAGGCAACCCGGTGGTGGTGGGTGTACAGGCCGGTCCAGAAAGAGGCTCGGGACGGGCTGCACGCAAAGGCTGAAAGGTACATCCCCCGGAAGAGCATTCCTTCGTGGGCGAGCCGATCCACATTAGGCGTCTTCAACTTCGGATTGCCGTAGGCTCCGATCGTCGAGAGGGGTTGTTGATCGGTCATGATGAAGAGGATGTTGGGCCGGTCGGAACGGTCCGCACTAACGAGAAGCCCCGCAAGAACACACAATGAGATCAGCAGCAGTGAAGTTCTTTTCATTGTTGGCAAGGAAACATCTCAGACGTGAAAAGTTCCCGCTCCCGGTGAGGCTGAGCGAGTGGGTTCGTTTGACATCGCGAAAGCCTATCAGAGCTATCGCGATTGTGTCAACGAGCGAACCGTCAAGGCGGGTCAAGCGCTCGAACAGTCCTCGAAGGGATTTTTTCTTGTTCGGGAACTGTGTTCGGGAACTTGGTTGAACCGCCCAAAGATTTCTCTTCTTTTCTTGCCGAAAAAGCGCTACACTCCTTCCTTATCCAGCGCGGCCATGGGCTTTGAGGAGTCCTGGCCGGTCCTGTTCGGGGAACATCGTCCAACCAAGCAGAGGATCCCTGTGCTTGTGGGCCTTTCCCGAGCTGGTTCGTGTGGAGGCGACCAAATCTTCTACTCCAAGGAGTAAACACAGATGACAAGCAGACTTTGTGCAGCCAGTGTACTTTTGTGCCTGTTTTCGATAGTCCCAGCCGCGGCCCGCAAGGGTGTCAACTCGGAATCGGCGCCACCCGTGGCTTGGCAGCAGATCGGCGCGACCGGTGTGGCGTGGGAGCCGGTACTGCAATTCGAATCCGTGACGTTGGTCGTCACGGGAAGCCAAGGCCTGGTCTTCGAGGGTGAATACCCGGCCGGCGTTCCACTGTATTTCGATCTCTTGGACCTGGAAGGCAACCCGCTCCCGGACGGGACCTACACCTTCGAGTTGACGGGAAAGCCGTTCCTTTCCAGTTCCCTGCGGGCCGAGTTGGAGCCGGCGCGAGAAGCCGGCCAGATCGTCTCCGTTCCCCAGGGGAATTTCGTGCAGTCGGGGGTTTTCACGATCTCCCACGGTTCGATCGTCGATCCTGACCTCTCGGAGCCGGCGGAGGGTTGGAAGGGCGTCCCGGCTTCGCCCCGTTCAGACCTCACCGCCAAAGATCAGGTCATCAACGACGACTTGATCGTGCGAGGCAGCGCCTGTGTCGGACTCGACTGTGTCAACGGCGAGATTTTCAGCTTCGACACGCTTCGCCTGAAGGAGAACAACCTGCGCATCCACTTCGAGGACACTTCCACGGTCTCCGGCTTTCCCACCAACGACTGGGAGATCACCGCCAATGACAGCAACAGTGGCGGCCTTTCCCACCTCTCCTTCTTCGATCGCAGCTCGAGCCGGAGGGTCTTCGGAGTTCAGGCCGGCGCTCGCGCGAATGCCTTGTGGGTGAACAACAACAGCAAGGTCGGCATTGGAACCGCGACTCCCTTGTTGGATCTCCACGTCAAGACCGGCAATAGCCCGGCGCTGCGCCTGGAGCAGGACGGCTCATCTGGCTTCACGGCTCAGACCTGGGACTTGGCGGGCAACGAGGCCAACTTCTTCGTCCGCGACGTCACCAACGGCAGCAAACTGCCTTTTCGGATCGTGCCCAATGCTCCCGGCAACAGCGTCTTCATCGCCAGCGATGGCCGCGTGGGGGTTGGCACGGCCACCCCGACCGCCAAACTCAATGTGGTTGGCGGCAATGTCCATGTCTTAGGGGCGAACAACACCATCGCCCAGCTTGAAGTCATCTCGCAAGGCACGAGCCAAAATGCGCAGCTTTTCCTGAGATCGACGGGCGAGCATTGGTTCTTTGCGGCTGCCCCTGGAGGCACTTTCACCATATCGCGAGTTGGCACCGGCGTAAGCGAAGTCAGTATTGCCCCCAACGGCAACATGACCCTCATCGGCACCCTAACCGCCGCCATGAAACCCTTCAGGATCGACCATCCTCTGGACCCTGAAAACAAGTATCTCTACCACTCGGCAGTCGAAAGTCCAGACATGATGAACCTATACAACGGGAACGTTGAATTGGATGAGAAGGGCGAGGCTTGGGTGGAGCTACCGGCGTGGTTCGAAGCCTTGAACAAGGACTTTCGATATCAGCTCACGCCCATCGGCTCGGCGGCCCCTGGACTCTACATTGCCCGCGAAATCTCGGGCAACCGTTTCCAGATCGCCGGCGCCAAGGCGGGTACCTTCGTCTCCTGGCAGGTGTCGGGTGTTCGGCACGATCGATACGCCCAAGCCTACCCGCTAAAGGTCGAAGAGGACAAGCCACTCGAGCAGCGCGGCACCTTTCTCAATCCGGAGTTGTTTCAGGATTACAAACCGCTGAAGAGAGCTG
>JBFKLX010000237.1:0-8121 GCA_041630155.1 Acidobacteriota bacterium | reverse complement strand
GGGACCTCGGCCATGTCCGAGAGCCAATGGGCGGGGCTGATGCTGGGCGATGAGGCTTATGCCGGGAGCCGCAGTTTTTTCCACCTCGTGGAGGCGGTCCAGGAGGTCTACGGCTACCCCGAGGTCGTCCCCACCCATCAGGGGCGGGGCGCTGAACACATCCTGAGCCAGGTTCTGATCAAACCGGGTGACATCATCCCCGGCAACATGTATTTCACCACCACCAGGTTTCATCAGGAATACGCCGGCGGCAAGTTCGCCGACGTCATCATTGACGACGCACACGACCCCTCCAGCCTGCACCCCTTCAAGGGCAACATCGACCTGAAAAAGCTGGAGGCACTCGTGGAGGTCTATGGCGCCGGTCGAATTCCCTACGTCTCGGTCGAGACCAACGTCAACATGGCCGGGGGACAGCCCCTTTCGATGGCCAACCTCGAGGCGGTCTACCATTACTGCCACCAGCTGGGGATCCTGGTCATGCTGGACGCCACGCGTGCCCTGGAAAACGCCTATTTCATCCAGCAGCGGGAGCCGGGCTACTCCCACATGAGCATCCGGGAGATTCTGAGACGGATCTGTTCCCTTTCCGACGGAGCCACCGTCTCGTCCAAGAAGGACAACCTGGTCAACATCGGGGGCTTTCTGGCACTCCGGGACGCCGAGCTGGCCGCCCAGGCACGAGTCCTGCTGGTTGCCTTCGAGGGGCTTCACACCTACGGCGGCATGTCGGGCCGGGACATGGAGGCGCTGGCCCGTGGCATCCGGGAAATGGTGGCCACGGACGATCACGTGCGCGCTCGCGTGGGCCAGGTGGAATACCTGGGCAAGCTCCTGCTGGAGTCGGGAGTCCCGATCGTCGTTCCGATCGGAGGACACGGCATCTTTCTGGACGCGCGGGCGATCCTCTCCCACCTTCCTCAGCGGTACCTGCCGGCTCAGGCACTGACGGCGGCTCTTTATCTCGAGTCGGGCGTGCGAGGGATGGAGCGGGGCATCGTCTCGGCGGGCCGCGACCCGGAAACACATGACCACCACTATCCGGAATTGGAGCTGGTGCGGCTGGCCATCCCCCGCCGCGTCTACACCCAGGCCCACATGGACGTGGTGGCGGAGTCGGTTCAGGAAGTCTACCTCAACCGTGAATCGATCCAGGGCTTGCGCTTCACCTATGAGCCCTCGGAGCTGAGGTTCTTTCTGGCCCGCTTCGAACCACTTCCGGTCACCAAGGGGACAGGTTCCGAGTCCTCCCTGGTGAGCCAGGCCTGACTGACGGGGGAAGGCGTGAGGCTCGAGGCCCGCGGCCCGGGCTGTCCGGTTCCGGACCAGAGTTCCCCCCGAACCGGGTGTCTGCTACCTTACAAGACCAGGATGCACGACCTGCCGGTGGGATTGCTGACCCTGGCGGCCGCTGTGCTGGCCCTGCCGGCCCTCGGCATGCTCTACCAGTACGTAGGGGAACGCCGTGATCGGCGCCGTTTCCCGCCGCCCGGCCGGTTGATTCCAGTGGGCGGTTACCGCCTCCATTTGCTCGTGCGAGGCGAAGGCGCCCCGACTGTGGTCTTCGACTCGGCTCTGGCCAGCACCTCGGTCAGCTGGACGCTGGTGCAGCGGGCGGTGAGCCGCTTCGCCACGGCCTGCTGTTACGACCGTGCCGGCAGCGGCTGGAGCGACCCCGTCCCGGGACCCCGGGACGCTCAACAACATGCCCGCGAACTTCACTCGTTGCTGCAGGCGGCACGGCTCCCCCCACCCTACCTGCTGGTCGGACACTCTTACGGCGCCCTCACCGCCTGGCGATTCGCAGAGCAATTTCGTGACCAGACCGCGGGATTGGTGCTGCTCGACCCTGCCGATCCCAGCCAGTGGGCCGATCCCAAGCCTGAAGATCGCAGGAAAATCACGGGGGGGGCGCGGCTGTCGCGACGGGGCGTATGGGTGGCACGGCTGGGACTGGCGCGGCTGGTGATCTGGCTGGGGGGCAGCGGCGCCATGAACGCTGCGCGAAAGCTGGCATCCGGGCTGAGCCTGGGCATGCCCCGCCGGGTGCAGGACCGGCTGCTCTCCCCTCTGGACAAGCTCCCATCCGAATCCCGAGGCCCGCTCAAATGGTTCTGGACGCGGCCGGAGTTCTACCGAACACTGGCCCAGCAGATCGAAGCCGTGCCCCATTCTGCCCGCTTGCTGGACAACACGGCTGGGGCGCTGGGTGACCTCCCTTTGGTCGTTGTCTCAGCCCCCAACTCCGAGCCCTCCTGGCTGCCGCGCCAACGCGAACTGGCGAAGCTGTCCAGCCGAGGGGTGCACAGAGTGGCCCAGGGCAGCAGCCACTGGATCCCCCTGGACCGCCCCGATCTGGTGGTGGAAGTGATTCGGGAGATGCTCGAGGAGCTTCGCGCAGGAACGAGAACCCCACAGGACGCGGGAACCGGCGCGCCTCGTTCACAGCCGGGTTCGTGAGGACGGGGACAGGCGATGTGCGAAGTCGGAGCGAGGGCCCGAGGGGTCGCAACGCCGGCGGAGGGCCTGATCCCGGCACCACAGGTGAGCGTTGCCGAGAGATTCGGACTGGAGTTTTTCCCTCACCTGGTCAGGCGGGGGCCCCCTCAATAGCGAGCGTATTCCTGATAGGTGCCGTCCTTGTTGACCTGAAGGACCACGAAGGGGCCCTCCTTGGGGCCCGGCATTCCAGGTGTCCCAGTGGGCATGCCCGGCAGGGCCAGACCGAGGATGTCGGGCCGCTCTTCGAGTAACCGCTGCACCGCCTCGAAGGGGACGTGTCCCTCGATGAAGTAGTCCCCAACGAATGCCGTGTGGCAGTCCCACAGCAGCGGATGAATCCGGTACTTCCGCTTCAGGCTGTCCAGGTCTTCCAGGTCGAGCATCTCGACTTCGTATCCCAATTTTTTCATCTCTACGCCGTAGGATGTGCAGCACCCTCAGCTGGGGGTCTTGTACATCACGACGCGCCGGTTCGACTGACCAGCGCTGGCGGCGCAGCCCACCGCCAGAACGGCGGAAAACAGCCACATCCAGTTTCTCAACACTCGTTCCCCTTCTCCTTTGGACGGCGGCTCGAACCCTGAGGAACCGGGGCAGGGTCGCGCGAGCCATCATTTCGATCCGTGAGTCTAGCACGTCCGAGCCCATCACCGTCGCGCTGCTCTTCCGGGTGCGCTCCCCGGCAATCGCGGGCTGGGAATCCGGCCGCACCGCCCGGGTCTGCAAGGCTAGCCGCTGCGCTCCACACTGATGTACTTTCGTTCGGGCGAGGGCTGGTCCAGGTCTTTCTCCTTCAGAAACGGGTTGCGGATGACGAAGCCGAGCCGCGACCATTCCTTCACCATCTTCAGGTCTCCAGCCAGGGTCTGGGGCACCCCTCGGGTCCAGCTTAGGTATTGATACACGGGCTTTCCATCCAGGAAACTGGTGACCTCCCCGGTCTGCAGCGGCCGGTGGGCCGGCCACCAGAGCGTCTCCCAGACCTGTTGCTGCAGCTCCAGCCAGGGATCGTTTTCGCTGGCAGGGTCGATTTCGTTCCACAACTCGTAGGTGACGTCGATGGGCTGAGTGCTGCATTCGTTGAAGTCAGCCTGCCAGGGCAACGGCAGGTACTTGGTGAGGTCACCCGGCTGCAACCCACTCTCGAAATCGCTCCCCTGACTGAGCCTGGCATCGGTCTCGGAGACGTAGTCTTCCTCTGGAACCGTGGTCGCCCCCGAGTTGGCGTTGGCCTGTGCGGCGGTCTGGCGGAAGGTGTAGAAGTCCGGGTCCGCCTTCAAGCGAGCGCAAGGATTCATGTCAATCCTCCCACTGAATGACTTGGAACCTGCCAAACCCGCGGAGACGCGGAGCCCTGTTTTCACAGATCCTCTGAACTTTTGGATTACTGCAAAACGTAACAGCTCTCTTAGCAGCTGTAAAGACCTCGATAAAAAAATCGGTTTTGAAGGAAAAAGAGGGCTAGAGTTTGCAGGATGTCCTGACAATAGGCCCTGAAGGGCGACTTTTCGATGAACACCATACAAGATTGGACTCGGACTCGAAGCGCCGTCCGGGTCCTCTTTCACAGTCTGTCGGGCTTGGCTATCATTGCAGCTGGCGGGTCTTTTTCGGGGTGTGCCGTCCGGCGTCTTCTAGGCCGGACGGGCGACAGGGTCTCACATGGTCGAAGGGAAAGGAATGAGCCCCCAATGCCGAACATCCTGATCGTTGACGACGAGCCCGTCGAACTGGCCATCCTGCAGGAGATCTTGACCGAAGAAGGCTTCCAACTGCGGACGGCTTCGAACGGCCAGCAAGCCAAAAAGATCCTCGAGAACCATCCCGATCAGTTTCAGGCCGTCCTGCTGGACTGGGTGATGCCCAAAATGACGGGCTTGGAGCTGCTCCAGTGGATCAAGGGCCACCCCGACCTTTCCAACATCGAAGTGGTCCTCCAATCGGGAAAAATCGGGATCGGCGACGCTGAAAAAGGCATTGAAAACGGGGCTTACTACTATCTGACCAAACCAGCCCAGATCCCTCAGCTGAAGGCGGTCATGCGGGCGGCAGTGTCCAATTGCCTGGCCAAGACGTCGCTGACGGCTCACCTTCGAAAGACCGAGGACGCCTTCAAGCTTCTGGTGGAAGGCAGGTTTGAGCTGCAGACGCTCCCCGAAGCCGAATCGCTGGCCGTCGGCATTGCCGCTACCTGCGCAACCTGCCAGCGAGCCCTCGGTCTTTTCGAGCTGCTGGTCAATGCCGTCGAGCACGGCAACCTGGGAATCACATACGAAGAAAAAAGCCGCCTGCTCCAAGAGGGCAGCTACGAAAAAGAGGTCGCCCGGCGGCTCGAGCTGCCCGAGAATCAGGACAAGAAGGTGGAAGTGGAACTCCGGCGAACGATGGGCAGTGTGGACGTCTCAATCCAAGACCAGGGCCCCGGCTTCGATTACCAGGATTTCCTAGAGTTCGACCCGAAGCGCCTCTACGACTCCCATGGCCGAGGCATCTTCCTGGCCAACTCCATGCTCGACATCGAGTATGTCGACCCGGGAAACCAGGTTCGCGTGAAGATCCCCACGCCACAACGCCAGCACCTCGAAAGGTCGTCGTAGCGGATTCCTCGAGCTGCACCCGGATCGGGGGAATTCCATTGCCCGCTTCTCTTGCCACGACCCCGACGAGCCGGGATGCGCACCCCTGCGGCTTTACGGGGGAACCCAAGTCACGCGCTCCACGCCCCGAGCCCCTTCAGATGTCCAGGATCACGTGGGCCCACCATCGGTCAGGGCGCTGTTCCAGCCGGAACTGATGCAGGGTGACGGCCTTGACGTCCACCCGCTGCTCGTGGCGGGAGGGATCCAGTCGTTCGCCGGCCAACATCCCCTCCAGCCGACAGGGGCTGGACTCCCCGTCGATTCGCAGTTCAACGGGACGCAACAGCAGCTGCTCGGCGTCCTTGAAGTAGAGGAATTCCTGCAGGAAATCGAAAAGCAATAGGTCCAGCTCCGGGTTCTCGAGCCGGACACGGCGGCGGGCCTCGGGACGTATCGACTCCAGCTTCTCGATCATCACATTCATGGTTGCGTCGGCGGCACTGCGAAACAGCGCCTCCAAAGAGGCGCCCTCGGCTTCGAAAGCGATGTCGGCGGTGGCGGAGTCTTCCAGAAAAAGATAGGGCATTGAGGCTGTTCCCAGCTCCTGGTTGCGGCTTTCAGAAGACGAGGGGCCAATTTTTCGAGGAGCCTGCCCCCAATGGGGATGCGCGCTCGGGCCGCGTCTTCTCGTCAGATCCCCGAAGTCGAGTCCCGTGTGACGAACCGTCGACACAGGAACCCTTTCCTGGGAATCTAGGATTCACAAATCGCGAATTCCCCTTCGATCTCCTCCTGTTTCCGCTTCACTCCCTTGCCGATGAACACCAGCACGGGCTCGGTCTCTTCGAAAGGCTCGAGATCCCACCTGCCGGCCACGAAGTTGAAGAGGCAGGTTCCCTCTTCGAATCTGACAAACCCTTTGGCGCGGTAGACCTCGGGGGGCAGCCGATCGGCGAACTCTTCGAATGCCTCGCGCCGCAGCGTCTCTCCGGGCCGCAGGACGAACGTCTCGAACTCGTTTTGATGGCGTTGCCGGGGCGGTTCGATCCGGCGCTCTCCAGCCAGCCCCAGAAGCAGGTCAGGGTCGACCCGGCAGCGGCGCGTCGGCAGGACCTCAGCGCGTGCATTCAACTCGCTCAGCCGCGCCGACAGTTCCACCACGCGCTCCGGCGGAACCAGGTCGATCTTGTTGAGCAGGATCGTGTCGGCCGCGTCGATCTGCAGGCGGGTGGTGTGTCCGATTTCGGGAAATTCCAGCATGGCGTCGGCGTCCATCACCACCACCACCCCGTCCAGGCGCAGCTGGGGCAAGCTTTCCTGAATGTCGAATGCGAGTGCGTCCGGTTCGGCTACCCCGGTGGTCTCGACCACGATCCAGTCGGGCCCCGCGGTTTCAAGAATCTCGTCGACAGCGGCCTCGAACTCCCCCAGCAGCGAACAGCAGACACAGCCTCCTTCCAACTCGGCGATCTGGACGTTTTGGCCCTGCAGAATCCGGCCGTCGATGCCGATTTCACCGAACTCGTTCATCACGATGGCGATCTTGCGCGGCACGTTCTCGAGCAGGTGGCGCAGCAGAGTGGTCTTGCCGCTGCCCAGCGGGCCGCTGATCAGTGTGACCGGGGTCCGAGGCGAGGCGTTCATCCCTTGATGTTTCCGATTGGCGTGAAGCGCACGACGCGGCGGCTGATCCCGGCCAATTCAGTCGCTTCCACGACCTGGTCGACATCCTTGTACGCTCCTCCCGCTTCTTCCGCCAGACCGCGCCAGGAGGTGGTCCGGACGTAGATGCCCCGGTGCTGCAGCTCTCGCTGCAGCTTCTCCCCCCGCCAGAGTTTACGGGCCTTGGTGCGGCTCATGGACCGTCCGCTGCCGTGGGCGGTACTGAAGAAGGTAGTGCTGCCTCCGGGGGTACCCACCAGCAGGTAGGAACCGGTCTCCATGCTACCGCCCAGAATGACGGGCTGTCCGACCTCCCGATAGCGCTTGGGAATCCCCTCGCGCCCGGGCCCGAAGGCCCGGGTCGCACCCTTGCGGTGCACCAGCAACCGGCAGGCCTTTCCGTCCACCTCGTGGTCCTCCAGCTTGGCTGTGTTGTGGGCCACGTCGTAGACCATGCGCAGGTCGAGGTCCTGGGCGCTCCTGCCGAAGACCTCGGAGAACACCTCGCGGATACGGTGCAAGATGACCTGCCGGTTTGCGAACGACATGTTGATGCCGCACTTCATAGCGGCGAAATAGTCTCGCCCTTCCGGGGAGTCCATGGGCGCACTGGCCAGTTCGCGGTCGCGGACCTGGATCCCGTACTTGGATTTCATGACCTTCAGGAAGAGCTGCAGATAGTCGGTGGCCACCTGGTGCCCGAAGCCCCGGCTACCACAGTGGAACATGACCACCACCTGGTTGGGGATAGTGATCCCGAATCGTCTTGCCGTCTCCGGGTCGAAAACGTTCTCGGGCCGGGCCACCTGGACTTCCAGGTAGTGATTGCCGGAGCCCAGGGTGCCGATCTGGTTGGAGCCGCGGCCGACGGCCCGCTCGCTGATCTTGGAGGCGTCTGCTCCGGCAATGCAGCCATCTTCCTCGGTCAGCTCCAGATCTTCGTCCCAGCCGTATCCATTGCGCACACACCAGCGGGCGCCTTGCTCCACGACTTCTCGAAACTCCTCGTGCGAAATCTTCAGAAAGCCGGTGCTGCCTACTCCAGCCGGCACCCGCTCGAAGAGCCGATCGACAATCTGCTCGATGTGCGGCGTCACTTCTTCCTCGGTCAGGTTGGTGGTGACCAGACGCATTCCGCAGTTGATGTCGAAGCCGATTCCCCCGGGTGAGATGACGCCGCCTCGAGAGACGTCCATGGCGGCCACTCCGCCGATCGGGAAACCGTAGCCGAAGTGGCCGTCGGGCATGCAGTAAGCGTAGCGGGTGATGCCGGGGAGGGTGGCCACGTTGGTGATCTGGTCGTAGACCGCGTCGTCCATGTCGGCAATCAGGTTTTCGGTACCTACGATGCGCGCGGGCACACGCATCCCCTTCTTGT
>JBFKLX010000236.1:0-8187 GCA_041630155.1 Acidobacteriota bacterium | reverse complement strand
TCACCCTGCCGGGCTGGGCACAGCCGGGCATCGAATGGCTCGAAGGTGCGTCCTACGACGACTCGATCCCGACGCCCAGAGAAGTGCTGGGCTACGAGATCGGCGAGGACTTCACCGAACATCTCCGGATGACCCAATACATGCGGCTGCTCGAGCAGGCCTCCGACCGGGTTCGGGTGTTTCGCGTGGGCGAGTCGATCGAGCGGAGGGAGCTCTTACTAGTGGCGATTTCTTCCGCGGAGAACATGACCCGGCTGGAGGAGATCCGGGAACGGGTCGCCGAACTGCGGGATCCGCGAAAGACCTCCCTCGGCCGGGCCCGGGAGATCGCCGCTTCCACACCCGCCGTCTCCTGGATGAACTTTGCGAATGACGGCAACGAGTCGGCGGCCTTCGAGGCCGGCATCCGGATGGCGTACCAGCTGGCGGCCGGGACCGACCCGACCACGCTGAAGATCCTCACCGAGTCGATCGTGGTCATCTATCCGGCTCACAACCCGGAGAGTCACTCGCGCTACGTCGCCTGGATGAAGGCTTCGGCCACGGGCAGTCCCGATCCCCAGGCCCAGGAGCACCGGCGCGACTGGCGCATGGACACCAACAACAACCACTACCAGATCGACCTGAACCGGGACGCTGTCTTCCTCAGCCAGGTGGAGAGCCGGGTGATCGTCTCGCAGATCCACCGCTGGAATCCGGTGGTCTTCGTCGATTTCCACGGCAATCCCGACCGGTTCTTCTTTCCTCCCTGGGCCGTCCCGGTCAACACGCACCTGGACGACCGGGCCCGCCACTGGGTGAACGTGTACGGCCGCAACATCGCCGATGCCTTCGACCGCCAGGGCTGGGCGTATTTCACCCACAACGTGTTCGATCTGCACTATCCCGGCTATTACGACAGTTACCCCAGCCTCAACGGCGCTACGGGAATGACCTTCGAGACCGATGGGGGTGGCAACAAAGGGCTGGCCTATCGCCTGCCCGACGGGCGGATCACGACCTTCCTGGACGGCATTCTGCATCACTTCGCCGCCGGAATGGCCACCTTGCTGACGACCGCCGAGAGCCGGCAGGAACGACTCCTCGACTTCTATCGCTTTCGGTCCAGCGGACTCGAGGAAGCCCGCCGGGAGCCCGTCAAGCAATACGTCCTCGTCCCGGGACCCGACCCCGTGCCGGCCGCCGATCTGGCTCACCTGCTGGAGCTGCACGGCATCGAAGTCCAGCGGGCGGGGCGAGCGTTCTCTTCGCGGGCCGCCCACGACTATTTCGGAGGCGAGGCGACGGCACGGGACTTCCCGGCCGGTGCCTACGTAATCAAGTCGGCGCAACCGCAGAAGCGGCTCCTGCGAACCTTGCTGGACCGCGAAAGCCCTCTGGAGGAGGAATTTCTGGAGCAAGCGCGGCGCAATCAAGCCTACAACGAGAGTGTCGGCGAGCGGGCGCCCAAGAAACGGTTGGGCTTTTACGACATCACGGCCTGGAGCCTGCCTCTGGCGTATGGGGTCGAAAGCTACTGGACCGAGGACGAGTACTCGGGACCGGTGCAGGAGGCTCGGCCTGAAGCGGGTCCGGCGGAGCCTCGACGGGCTCGCTTCGCCTACCTGTTTCCCTGGAACAGCCGGGCCGCCACGCGCGTGGTCAACGCGCTGTGGGACCTGGACCACCAGGTGTCGCTGGCAACCGAATCCTTCCTGATCGACGGGACGCGCTTTCCAGCCGGAACGGTAGTCGTTCGCCAGCAGAGCAATTCCCCCGAGCTGCACGCCAATCTGAGCCGTCTGGCCCTGCAGGAAGGCCTGAACGTCACGCCGGTCGACAGCGCCTGGGTGACGGAAGGCTGGGACCTGGGCGACCGCTCGGTAGTGGACTTGAAAGCGCCTTCGATTGCCGTGATCACGGAAGAGCCCACCCGCGTGACCGCCTATGGCGCCATCTGGTTCTTGCTGGAACAGACCTACCGAATTCCCTTCACGCCGCTGAAAGCCGCCGACCTGGCAGGATCCGATCTGAGCCGTTACGACGTGCTGGTCTTGCCGGACGGGTCCGCCGCCGGGTACGGGCGGCATTGGGGCGAAGAGACGGTCGAGCGCCTCCGCAATTGGGTCAGGGAGGGTGGCTCGCTGGTGTGTATCAAAGGGGCGGCAGAGTGGGCCGCGAGAAAGAACGTCGACCTGACCAGTGCCCGAGTGCGGGACAGGACCCGGGAAGAGAAAGGCGAAGGGAAGTCGGAGGAGGAGGCCAAGGGCCGCCGGCTGCCGCCCGTGCCGGGGGCCCTGTTGCGCCTCGAGGTCGACACCCGGCATTACCTGGGGTTGGGCGTGGACGGTCCGGTCACCGTGCTGCTGCGTTCCGATCACGTCTTCGAGCCGACCAGCCAGGGAGCGCGGGTCGCAGAGTTCCCGAAGGAGAATGCGATCGTGGCCGGCTTCACCTTCGAGGCCTCACGCCCGGCACTGGCGGGAGCCCCATTTCTGTGGGACGAACCGGTGGGGCAGGGACACGTTATCTGTTTCGCCGACGACGTGACCTTCCGAACCTTCCTGCAAGGCGCCCACAGGCTCTTCCTGAACAGCCTCCTGCTGCCCGCCTCCTCAGGCTGGTGACAGCGCCACGCCACCTTGCATCGTGCCACCGGCTTCCCGCCGGTGATTTTGAGCCGAGCCCGAGAATACGGGGACTCCTACTGGGCCAGCAGCGCTCTGAACGCAGCCAGGTTGGCGCGTAACGCTTCCAGCGGCGCCACTCCCTCCTCCTCGTACTCGACGATGAACCACTCGATTCCGCCGCTGCTTCGGGCCAGCTCGATGATCTGCGGCCAGTCCAGCTCGTCCTGCCCGATGAACGCCTTGGGGTTGGACGCTGAGTAAGGCTTGACGTGCATGCTGCGGGTGCGCCCCGGGTTTCGCTTCAGCAACTCGATGACGTTCTGGCCGACGCGTGAAGCGTTGCCGGTGTCCAACTGGAGGATCACGTCCGCAGTCGTGCGGTCGGCCATCACGTTCCACATCGACTCCCCTTCGAGGCGTTCGAAGATGTAGTCGTGATTGTGGTAGCCGATGCGCATCCCGAACAGCTTCAACTGCTCGGCCAGGCTGTTGAAGGTGTCCAGGGTGCGATAGTAGACCTCCGGCGGCCGGCGGCGTTCCTCTCCCAGCCAGCGCACGATCAAGTTTTGATTTCCCAGGACACTATTGAAGTTGAGGGTGGCGGCCAGGCGGCTGCCCAGCAGGTCTTCCAGATAGATGTGAGTCCCGCAGCACTGGAGCCCGTTCTCATCCAGCAGTTTCCGCCACTCTTCCGCGGAGCGGCCGAAGTAGTCGGCGAACTCCACCGCGGCATACCCCATCTTGGCCAGCGCCTCCAGGGTTCCCGGTGCGTCCTGGGCCAGTTCCCGCCGAACGCAGTACAGTTGGACTCCAATGGGCGTCTCCGAGGGGCCTTCCTCGCTCTGGCCGAGCAGGGGAACGGCCGCCAGACCGGCCAGGCCGCTCAGGAACGGGCGCCGTCCCAGCTCGCGTGCTTTCCAGTTCCGACTCGATCCTTCCTTTTCGCGCATGGCTCCTCCGCGACAGATCATAGGATGCCGGCCCGAGCGGGTAAAGAGCGATTGGAAAGCTGGAGTCCCAACCGCGACGACGCCGGATCTGGATGTTGGTATAAACTTCCAGCGCGCACCATGCGGAACATACTCGGCATTTTTCTGATCCTCCCACTGGCTTCCTTGGCCGGCGGCTGCGGGAGCGGCGACGATGACGTTCGCTACGTCACCGCACGGGTGCAGACGCGCCTGGGCGGGCCCCTCGAGGAGACGCGCATGGCGGTCCGGGCCGCGCCGGTCGACCCTGAGCGGGTCCCCGCCGCGGAGGCCGTTCTCCAAGAGGGCGAACTGGTGTTGGGAATGGTCGTGGACGGGCAGCCCGTGGCCTATCCGATTCGTTACCTGGCCCTCTATGAGGTGATCAACGATCGGGTGGGCGAAACTTCACTAGCGCCCACCTGGTGACCACTCACCGGTTCGGGCGTGGTCTACGCCCGCCAGAATGAGGGCAGGGAACTCACCTTCGACTTCGCCGAAGGCCTGCTCGAGCACAACCTGCTGATGGTCGACCGCGAGACCAGCAGCGTCTGGTCGCAGCTGAACGGCGCCGCCATCCAGGGACCTCTGCAGGGAGAGCCCTTGAAGCTGGTCGCTTCCTATCAGACCACCTGGGGCTTCTGGCGTCGCCGCCATCCGGACACGCAAGTCATGGTGGTTCGGGCCGAAGAGGGGAAGCCCTACTTCTATCGCGACTGGGACCCCGCCACTCCCCGGCCCGACGATCTGCCCAGCCGCCACGTCACTTCCCATCTGGGTCTGGGCCTGGTGGTGGACGGCCAGGCCCATTTCTTTCCCCTGGCCCAGCTCTTCGAGACCTCCTCTCCCCTGAACCTGACGATCGCGGGAAACGCAGTGTCGGTCCACCATTCCGCCGAGGGGTTGACGGCCTGGGCCGAAGACGCCGCCAACCGGTTGTTGCCCTCTGTGCTCGCCTATCGGCGGGCCTGGCTGGACTTCTATCCCCAGAGCCGGGTCTTCGGAGCGTCTGAAGAGGAACGCTGACAGGCGGGGAACCGGCGGGGTTCTGGTTCGGAACGGGGGCGGGATTCGGAACTTCGGGGTGGGATCGCAGAGCACTCTTCCTCCAGGCAAACTGCGCCCCTACGATCCGACCTCGAGGGTACGCCCCGGCGGGGCCGGACAGATTCCTGGAAGAGTACGTGCGAAACCGGTTCGACTGGGGCCGTCGATGCGACGGCCCCAGTGGCGATGCAAATCGCTACTTACAGGTCTTTCTGCCCGCCCTGCCGCGGCACTTCTCCGAGCAGCAATCCGAGTCCAGAGTACAGGACTCGCGCTTGGCCTTGCATGTGGGTGGAGGGTCCGGAGGGGGCGGTCCGCCGCCGCCACCCAGCGTGAACAACAGCAGGTTGGGAGAACCCGGACCCACGTTGGCGAGCACCCCCGGGGTGGCCCGGTTGGTCAACTCGTTGCGGATCCCGTCCACACAAGCGAGTGGATCGGGGACTGCTCCGCAGTCCAGATTCTGCTCGTCGATCACCAATGCTGCGGCGCCGGCCACGTGCGGCGAGGCCATGGAGGTGCCGCTGATGGTGTTGGTGGCCGTGTCGCTGGTGTTCCAGGTCGAAGTGATCCCGCTGCCGGGAGCGAAGATGTTGACGCAGATCCCGAAGTTGGAAAAGCTCGACCGGGAGTCCGTGATGGTAGACGAGCCTGCCGTGTAGGCTTCATCCGCGCTCGACGGGGAGAAACTGCAGGCGTCGGAGGAGCTGTTGCCCGCTGCCACTGCATAGAAGACTCCGGAAGCGACGGAGTTGTTGACGGCATCGTTCAGGGACACGCTGAAGCCACCGCCCAGACTCATGTTCGCCACGGCCGGATCGATGCGGTTGGCGGTCACCCAGTCGACCCCGGAAATCACTTGTGCGAAGCTCCCGGATCCGGCGCAATTGAGGACGCGAACGCCGTGGAGGAACACATTCTTGGCGACACCGTGCGCGGTCCCGCCGACGGTTCCCGAGACGTGCGTTCCGTGGCCGTGACAATCGTTCCCGTTCTGGCCGTCCCCAATGGCGTCGAAAGGCCGGTCGGCGCGGTTGCCGAAGTCGTTGTGCGTGTCACGGATTCCGGTGTCCAGCACGTAGGCATGCACTCCGGTGGCGTCGAAGGGCCAGTCGTAGACGTTGTCCAGGGGCAGGTTGCGCTGGTCGACCCGGTCCAGGCCCCAGGAGGGCGGGTTGTTCTGGGTCCCGTTGAGCGTGATGATCCCGTTTTCCTCGACCCACGCCACCATCGGGTTGGCGGCCACTGCAAAGGCCGCTTGCTCGCTCAAGCCCGTGAAGAGGGCCCCGTTGATGGCATCTTGCCAGATCACATCGACGTCGACACGAAACTGGAAGGCCAGCGGCACCGCCACGTCGATGGCGAGGAAATCATTGGTGAAGACGACGATGTACTCACCGGGGACTTTTTCGCCCTGGGCGCTGAAGAACTGCCCGGCGAAGGCGCTGCTCGTCAACGCCCCGATTAAGAAAAACAATAGGATCCTTCTCATTCTGACCTCCTGGTGGCTAAGTGAACTGGTCTGCTCGAACCGCGCCGCTCACGTTGGGAGCCAATCCTGGCCGTCGCCCTCGCAAGGTCAGCCGGTTGATCCTGGGGAATGGGCCCAGGCCGGCACTCCCCGGGCTGGCTGCGTCGTGGCGTCGAGCACGCCTGCAGCAGACCCGGGTGGTTGGCGAGCAGGCTGGAGCCTGAACTCGCCTGCAGAGCACGAGGGCTTCCGGCACCTCCAATTTGGCATTTCGTGTGCAGTAAAACGGGCGAACACTCCTTCGTTGGAGGCTGTCGCCACGAAGACGACACCCTCACATCACGAGAACAGTACCCCAATCGCTGCTTGGAATCCAGGCAAGCTTAAAACAAAATCCCCGGGTCAGTCAAAAAACTTTGTCTCGTCCCCGTCCCCCGTGAGCTCGGCGCCCTGCTCTCCAGGCCCTTCCTCACTCCTGCCGCGCCTTCTCGGAGGCGATCTGGAGCAGCCAGCGGTTGCGGCTGTTGTCCGGCTCCAGCTCGACGAGCCGGCGCAGATGGGGGAGCGCCTCGGCGAAGCGCCCCAGGTCCATGTTGGTCGTGGCGGCGAAGCGGACCGCCTCCAGATGGCCGGGATCGACTCGAAGTACGCTTTGGAAGTGCTCGAGGGCCTCCTCGAGTCGCCCCGCCCGTCCCGCCAGTCGCCCCAGCTGCATGCGGGCGTCCAGGTTGGCGGGGTCCAGTTCCAGAGCTTTCTGAAAATGTCGCAGGGCCGCCTCCTCCGACCCTTTGTTGGTCAGCATGCCGCCCAGCGTGTAGTGGGCCAGCGAGAGTTCCGCGGGGGAAACCGCCGGGTCTGCCGGCGAGACCGAGACGATCGCTTCGGACATCGCGCTGATGGCGGCATCCGTTTGTCCCAGCTGGTACAAGGTGAGGGCCAGCGACTTTCGGTAGAAGTAGTTTCCCGGAGCCAGCGAAACGGCCCGGCGGTATTCCCGCTCGGCGTCTCGAAAACGCTCCTCCAGAATCGCCTGGTCCCCGCGGTAGGCATGGCCGGGCGCTCCCACCGTCAGCGCCGCCAGCCCCGAGAAGAGAGGATCGGGAAACGTGGCGGGAGCTTCTCCCCGCCGGGCCAGGTGAGCCCTGGCTTTCTCCAGATCTCCCAGCCGCCGGTACGATTGCGCCAGAGAGTAGTGGATCTGCGTGGCGCCGGGCTGGATCCGCAGGGCTTCTTCGAAGGCCTCCGCGGCCCCCTGGTGATCGCCCTGCCGGGCCGCCAGCCGGCCCAGGCCGAAGCGGGCGGCCGCGGCCGTGCCGTCCAGCTCGAGCGCCCGTTGAAACGACCTTCGGGCTTCCTCCAGCCGGCCGTCTTCCAGTTGCAGCCTCCCCAACCGAACCCAGCACGGCAGGTCGTCCGGCTGGCGGTCCAGCACTTGCCGGAAGTACTGCTCGGCCGCGGCCGATTCTCCCCGGCCCTGGTGCAGCGCCCCCAGGTAGTAGCTCCAGCGGGTTTCCTCGGGGGCCAGACGATGGGCGTTCAGGAAACTGACGCGAGCGGCGTCCTCCAGCTGATACGCCAGACAGAGCCTGCCGAGTCTTCCGAGAACTTCGGCCCGCTCCCGGGGCGGTGACGTTCGATCGGCCATTGACCTAGTGGCTTCCTGGTGGGCATCGGAGAGCTGCGCTCGAACCTCCGGGTCGAAGCGGTCCAGGGTCAACTCCGGCAGTTCGATCAGCGGTTCTCTCGGTCCGGCGGAGCTCGGACAGGCGGCCAGCAGCACCAGCAGTGTCCAGGTCGAGAGGAAACATTTGCGGAGCAGGTCCCACGCCCCGGAGCCGGTCGTCCCGACTTGGCGGGTGGCGGGCCGGGCGTTCCTCTGTCGGGCAGAGTCTTTCATGGTTGCCCCCTTCTCCCTTCTCCCCGCGCGAGTGTCCAGTAGCGGTCCGGGGCCAGGCCGGACCATTCCTCGACCGACCCGTCCGGCCACCGTACCAGCACTCTTTCGACGGAGGCCGACGCGCCCAAACCGAAGATCACCCGGGGATCGCCAGCCGAAGCGTAGCTGCCGTCCGTGTGGACGCGCCTGAGCAGG
>JBFKLX010000235.1:0-8242 GCA_041630155.1 Acidobacteriota bacterium | reverse complement strand
CGCGGTGTCTCGGCGAATCGAAACGTAAGGCTGGACTCCCGCTGCAACTCCTGGAGCAGCGGTTCGAACTCCTGCGCCGTGCCCACCCCTCCGATCAAGAGCTCTCCGGTGCTGCGGCCAATCATGTCCATGTTGAGCATGGCCACGGTTTGCTCCAGGGGAACACTGGGATGTTCGGCATAATGGCGGGAACCCAACAGGCCCAACTCCTCGCCGGCAAAGGCAACCAACAAGATGGTGCGGCTGGGCCGCGTCCCTGCCAGATCATGCGCCAGCTGGAGCAGGCCGGCTGTCCCCGAAGCGTTGTCGTCGGCCCCGTTGTGAATCTCGCCGATCTTGTCGGGCGCCAGCGAACTGTTTCCGCCCAGGCCCAGGTGGTCGTAGTGCGCACCGATCAGAATGGCTTCCTGGCTGCGCCCCGGAATCTTTCCCACAACGTTGCGGACCTTGCGGCGGACCTTGGTGAAATCCAGCTGCAGCGAGCATTGGACGCCTTCGATGTGGAAGGAGTAGGGCGTCAGGTGCCCGTTGATCCAGCGGCGGATCTCCTTGGGGTCGCGACCGGACAATTCCAGCAGCCGGTCGGCCCACTCGCGGCTCAGGCGCACCGCCGGCATCCCCAGATCCTCCACCGTGGCGTGCAGATTGGCTTCCTCGGACTGGGGGCCGTGATTGAAGCTGTCCGGCAAGAGCAGCAGCGCCAATGCACCACGCTGCTTGGCGGTGATCACCTTACTGGTCACGGTGGCATGCGGGGTCAACTCACGGCCGTCGAAGGGGCTGTTTTCGGCGTGCTCCCGAGGCTCGTGATCGTAAACGGCCACGACCTTCCCGTGCACGTCCAGTTCCCGGTAATCATCGTAATTGTACTCGGGGGCCGAGATGCCGAATCCAGCGAAAACGACCGGTGCGGCGGTGAAGGGCTCTCCTCCGTAAGTCAAGGGCCAGTAATCCCTTCCCAGCTCGAGATGCACCGACTGATCGGGCAGGCCGAAGAAACTCAAGGTGTTGTTCTCGCCCTGCTTGTAACCGACGGTGATTTCGAATTCCTGGGAATAACTGCCCTCGTCGCCCGCCGGCTCCAGACCGTACGCCTCGAAGTATCGGGCGATGTAATCGGCCGCCCGGTCGAGTTCGGGCAGATTGTTGCCCCGGCCCTTCAGTTCGTCCGAGGCCAGGAAACGAAGATGTTCCGGGAAGACGTCTTCTCGAGAAACGGGTCGCTCCGCCAGGCTGACGGCGGCGCACAGCAACGAGAGCGCGGCGATTCGATAGCGTCGAAGAGTCATTCGCTGATTCGCTCCTGGCTGAGCTTTGACAGCTGGACCAGGGCTTCCGCCATCACGGGAACGGACGGCTGCCCGAATTCCTGAACGGAGACTACACCTGGCCGGCTTCCCAGAAAGTAACGGCCCAGTTCCCGATGCAACTGCCGCTGAATGCGCCCGGCCTCCAGCAGGAACATTCGGAAAGCGCCATCCCCCTTGCTCGCCAGCGTGAAGCGGAAGGGGGTATCGTTGAGATCCAGGAAGTAGTCTCGAAACATGTCCCGGATCCTGCGGCTGGTGCCGCCGATTTCCTGAATCAGGGTCCGCTGCTGCGACCGCTCCCGCCCGGAGTGCGAAGGCGGCGACGTGACCACCATCCGGCGTCCGCGAGCCAGCAGCCCGGCTAGATCGTGGTTGAGCCGGATCAGTTCGGCGGTGCGGGCCGCGATCCTCTCCGCACTGGGTTTTACGAGAAAACGCTGTTCTTTGACCCGATTGGCGTACAAGTTTCTGAAATTCTCCTGCACGAGCCGAACCGCCTCTTCGGACGTCAGCCCTGGATGGAGCTTCTGGGCCTCGGCTTCCAGCTGCCGGAACGAATCAGGCTCCGCGCGCGCACTCCCGGGGAGAGGGGCCCTGGGAGCTTCAGCACCCGCTGGGCTCTGACCTGTCCCGCAGAACGATAGTGCCACGACTATCCAGACTCTCATCGCCATCTGAAGGTTCCCGTCACTTCATTTCGTATGTTACCAGGCTCGCGTTCCGTCCAATACACGGATCATCGCAGGGCGTCCGAAGCGCCGCATTCAAGGGATCAGCCACAGCTTGCCCTTGGCGGACCGGGACTCCAGCAACCGATGGGCCTTCGCGGCCTGCTCCAGCGGAAAGCTACGATCGAGCTGAACCTCCAGTTTGCCCCGCTCGACCCAATCGAGAATCTCCTCGGCTCGTCCCAACAACTCCGATCGATTGGACACGTAATGGGCCAGACTGGGCCGCGTCAAGAAAACCGAACCTCGTTTGTTCAAGATTTGCGGGTCGATCGGCAGGACCGGGCCGCTGCTCTGTCCAAACGAGACCAGCATTCCCCGTGGACGCAAACAGGCCAGGCTCTTCGCGAAAGTGGCGGCACCCACCGAATCATAGACCACGTGGACCCCCTTGCCACCCGTGAACTGCATTACCTCCTCCTGAAAGTCGCCCTCCTCGTAGAGGATCACATGGTGGGCACCAGCACTCATCGCCCGGGCGGCTTTGGCCGGCGTGGAGGCCGTTCCCAGCACGCGCGCCCCGCGCATTCGCGCCATCTGCACCATCAGGAGCCCGGTTCCGCCCGCAGCGGCATGGATCAAAACGGTCTGGCCGGGACGCAGCGGGAAGGTCGAATGAGTCAGATAGTGGGCTGTCAAAGCCTGCACCATGAGGGCGGCTGCAGTCTCGAACGACATCGCGTCCGGCATGGGAACCAGCCGCCATGCAGGAACCACGGCCCGCTCGGCATAGGCCCCCAGGGTGAGCGCGTAAGCGACACGGTCGCCCGCAAGGATCTCCTCGACACCGGGGCCCACCCGCTTCACGACGCCCGCAGCTTCGACACCGGGCGTGAAGGGCAGCTCCAGGGGGTAGAGGCCGCTGCGATGATACGTGTCGATGAAATTGACCCCTGCCGCCGCCACTTCGACGAGCGCTTCACCGGCATCCGGGGAAGGAGTGGGAATCTGCTGCAGCCGGAGCACTTCCGGGCCGCCGTGTTTCTCTACCCGAACAGCTCGCACCAGGCTCCTCCATGCCAAGCGGGGGGCATCGCATTTCGACCCTCAATCGGACTCGCACCCGGCCCCGCCCCCAATTGGACCAGCGGAAGCTTCCTTATAACCAGCCGCCCGGCAACTTTGCAACCAGCACACTCCAAATCAGGCCGGAGCGCCCCGAGAAGGGCCTGACGTGGGCGTTCACATTTGTGCTAAGCTCCACAGCCCATGCGCGGGATCGTGAATGCCATCCGCTATCGAAACCTGGACGAAGCCCGCGACGCCTTACGAACGGTCCGGGGAGGACCACCACCTCGAGACCCCTTCGACGACGACGGTGCGGAGCCGGAAGGGCTGCTCTCAGTGATCAGCGAAGATCTGGTCGGGGGGGAGATCTTCTACAAGCTGCTGGACGCCCAACGCGGCACGCTTCTCGAGGTGGTTCGAAAACCCTATTCAGGCTTCGGGCCGCCCGCTGAGGAAGAGAATTACATGGGTTTTCCAGCGCGAGAAGTCTGCTACGTGATGCTCGGAACCGAGCTGGCCATCGAGATCGAGGAATGCCCCAACGGCGCCCGCGACATCCACCACCTGGAGGCGCTGGTGATGGACGGGCTCCATCCGCTCGACCGGCAAGACCTGGCCGGGCGGCTGGAACTCCCGGTAGACTGGTCCTTCGAAGATCTGTTCGACCAGATCGCGAGCGGTTCGACGACCGCCGACCAGATCGACACTCTGATTCACCGGGCGGTGCACTGAGTACCCCGATCCATAAATACAGCGACGTATGTTGCGGGCGTTTCGAAACAGCAGCCGGCCTCCGGAAACCGAGTGGGCCACCCTGCTCCGAGGCGTCGGGCGCCTGGGGGCTCGCCCGCAACCCTTCGGGCGCACGGCTGTGACGCCGGCATCTTGCCGGTGATTGGACAGCGGGCCCGGGCGTTGGCATGCAGTGACTGGCGGGCTCCAGAGGCTTCCCGTCCTGACAGGCCGATTGGAGCTCTACAGAGCCGCGTCGCCGAACCAGGGGGACGGTCCGGATCTGGGATGTCCCGGGACGCTCACCGTCGCGGCTCTGAAGGAATCCTGCTCAACCGAGCCGTTTGGTCACCGAAGCCCAGTTGACGACGTTCCACCAGGCGTTGATGTAGTCTGCGCGCCGGTTCTGGTAGTGCAAGTAGTAGGCGTGCTCCCAGACATCCAGGCCCAGCAGAGGGACTTTCCCTTCCATGAGCGGGCTGTCCTGGTTGGCGGTCGAGCTGATCTCCAACTGGCCGCTCCCACTCTTGATCAACCAGGCCCACCCGGAGCCGAACCGACCCATGGCTGCGGCGTGAAACTTCTCTTTGAAGTTGTCCAAGCTACCGAAGGCAGCATTGATGGCCGACGCCAGGTTGCCCGCGGGCGCTCCACCGGCATTGGGAGCCATGCTGGACCAGAACAGAGAGTGGTTGGCGTGTCCTCCCCCATTGTTCCGGACCGCGGTTCGAATGTTCTCGGGCACGATCGCCAGCTGGTTGGCCAGCAGTTCCTCCAGGGACTTGCCCGCCAGCTGCGGAGCCGACTCCACCGCCTTGTTCAGGTTGGCCACATAGGCAGCATGATGCTTGCCGTGGTGGATCTCCATGGTCCGCTGATCGATGTGGGGTTCGAGTGCATTGCTGGCATAGGGAAGATCGGGAAGCGTGAAAGCCATAAATTCCTCCTTGCATCGTGATCAATATCCACGCGACGCCCCGGCTGAATGGTCCGGCGGCGACGGGTCGAATCCCACCCCCGCCCATCTCGAGACCACCGATTGTTTCACCCCGACCCGGTGCAGGAACCCAGACCGAGTTCCGGCTCGGAAGCTCCGGACACGTCGGGAAAAACGAGAAGTCGCTCACTTGCACACGGGCAAGCTATGTTGAATGATATCAAGCTGTTGCACCCGAGGCAAGTGGACGGCCCCAAGGCCTGGACCCCGGGCCGGACTCACTCGGGGGGTCGCTGGGAAGAAGCCCGAAAGCCTCTCGATCTCTGCCCCGCCCTTGCAAACTGTGGTCAAATCTCTTAGCCTCTCGCTCGTGCCAAAGCCGTCCACCGACAGCGGTCTGGAGATCATACTCCTCCCCATTTTTCCGCTGCCGACTGTTGTCTTTTTTCCGAACACTCTGCTGCCGTTGCACATCTTCGAACCTCGTTACCGGCAGATGGTCGAGGACTCCCTGCGAGGAGAGCGGCAAATCGGCATGGTGCTCGCGAAGCAAGGGACAGGGTTGGGCGGGGAAGCCTGGCACTCCGTTGGGGGCATGGGCGAAATCACAGAGCTGCAGCGCCTCGAAGACGGGAAGTTCGACATCCTGCTGGCCGGGCGTTCCCGCTTCCGGATCATCGAGATCGTTCAGGAAGCACCCTATTGCCAGGCCAGAGTGCAGCTTCTGAGTGAGAGCCTTCCCGATGATCCGAGACAGGGGGAGCTCACCAACCAGCTGATCGAGGCCTACCAATCACTGATCCAGGAGCAACCCAAGAGCTTCGATCCGAAGGTCCTGTCCGAACTGAACTTCCCGACGCTGATCAATTCGATTTGCGCTTCGATTCCGATCGGCGATTCCTCCAAGCAGCAGTTGCTGGAAATCAATGACCTGGAGATTCGGGCCGAGCAGATCTTGCTCCTCCTGGAGCGCCTGCAGGTCCACCAGAACCTGGTATCCCAATTCGAGCACTTGAGGCCTGATGATCCGACCTTCAACTAGCTGCCGGACCCGGCGCCCCACAGGGCATTCGGCCAATGCCCAATCCGGCTCGGCAACACCTGGGGCGCACCCTTTCGGCGGGTCTGCCGCTTCTTGGTTCAGAGCCGTCTGGCGCATGATTCTCAGCTTCGTGTGGTTGGCCGCCGCGTTGGCTCAGCACCAAGTTCCAATCGAGCCCGACGAACGGCCACAGCTCGGCGTGGCCAATTACCTGATCGAAGCGACCCTCGACCCGGAGCTCCGGACCGTTGAAGGCGAGCAGCAAATCCAATGGCGCAACCCAACCAGTCACAGCACCAACGAGCTGTGGATCCACCTTTATCTGAACGCATTCCGCAACAATCGCTCGACCTTCGCACTGGAGCGCGGCCGCTCGTTCTGGTCAACGGACGGGGCGGTCCCAGCCGACTACTGGGGCTCGGTGGAAATCCTGTCCCTGGAAGTGGAGCCCCTCGGTTCGGACCCGCCCAACGCGGTCGTTTCCCGCGAGTTCGCGCAACCGGACGACGGGAACAGCGACGATCAGACCGTCCTGCGTTTGCAGCTGGCCGAAGCCATTCCTCCCGACGGGCGAATCGAGCTGAAGACACGCTTCCGCGCCAAGCTTCCCCGTGGCGTCGCCCGAACCGGCTGGGTGGAGGATTACTTCTTCGGGGCTCAGTGGTTTCCCAAACTGGGGGTTTTCGAGGAGGGGCGCTGGAATTGTCACCAGTATCACGCCGACACGGAATACTACGCCGACTTCGGGTTCTACAACGTCCGGTTGACGGTGCCGAAGAGCTATCTTGCTGGGGGGACCGGCCTCGCCGCGCGTCGTGACAACGCCGACGGCACGGCTACCTACACCTTCCAACAGGACCGGGTTCACGACTTCGCATGGGTGGCCAGCCCCCGCTTCCAGGTGCGCTCCTCCAGGCTGGTGGCCGGAGGGCTGCCCAATGTGAGCATCCGCCTCCTGCTCCAGCCCGAGCACGAACATCTGGGAGACCGCTATCTCCGCGCGGTGAGAGAAGCCTTGACCTTCTTCGGGCGCTGGTTCGGGCCCTATCCCTATCCTCAGCTGACCTTGGTCGATCCGGCCTATCGGAGTGACACCGACGGGATGGAGTACCCCACTCTCATCACGGGCCGGGCACACTTCCTGGACCCGCCCCAGACCCTGAAGCTGGAGTCCACAGCGGTCCACGAGGTGGCTCACCAGTGGTGGTATGGGGTCGTGGCCAACAATGAGTTCGAAGAGGCCTGGCTGGACGAAGGCCTGGCCTCCTGGAGCGAGTCGATGGTGCTGCGCGCCGCTTACTCGGACGCCACCTATTCGGAGGATTTCCTGGGGGGCATACCGCTGCTCTTCGATTGTCTGAGGATCCCGTTCGAAACCGTCAATCTCCCGCCGCTGCGGCGATCCGGAACATTGGACCAGATGACGCAGCCCAGCTGGCGGGTGGCGGACTCGCGCAGTTACGTCACCAATTCCTACGCAAAACCTGAAATGGTGCTGTGGACTCTCTATCGCCAGCTGGGCGAGGAGACGATGCGGCAGGTCCTGCAGACCTACTTTCAACGTTTCGCTTTTCGGCATGCTCGAACTCGAGATTTCATCGCGGTTGTCAACGAGGTCGCGGACCAGGATCTGAACTGGTTCTTCGAGCAGACATTCTTCAGCTCCGAGTCGGTCGACTACTCCGTTTCCGAAGTCCTCTCGGAAGAGATCCCTCCCTTCCAGGGACTGCCGCTCGACGACTCCTCTCGGCAAGCCCCGGCAGAGCCGCTCTTCCGCACCAGGGTGGTGGTGCGACGCAATGGGGGCGCGCGCCTGCCCGTCGAAGTTCTGCTCGAGTTCCGGGATGGGGCGCAAATACGAGAAACTTGGGACGGACAGGCTCGCTGGACGAGTTTCGCGTATCGGCGCCCGGTCAAACTGCTCCGAGCCGTGGTCGACCCGGATCGCAAGATCCTGCTGGATATCGACCCCACCAATAACAGCTGGGTCGATCGGGAGGACCAGGATCGCGGCTGGTCGACGGCGACCTGGAAATGGAGCTCCAAGTGGCTCTTCTGGATTCAGAATCTGCTGGAAACCTTCGTCTTTTTGGGATGAGTCATGTTCCACGCCCTGGCCGCCGGCTGGCGTTTGCTGAAGCGCCACAAGAAAGCCGTACTTCTGTACTACCTGTCCAACCTGCTGGCGGCCTCGCTGTTGCTGGCGCTCTTCATGCCGGCTTTCGAGCAGAGCCTGGGGCCAGGGGAGTATCGCGAACGACTGGTCGAACGCCTGGACTATGACTGGTACGAGCTCTTTCGAGACCGAGCCGGTCGCCTGGCTTGGAGTTTCAGTCCAAGTGTGACCGGATTCGGGCCATTCGCCCGAAACCTGGACACTCTGCTGACCGGCCGCTGGGGGGCCTTGCCGCGGGAAGTGCTCGCACTGGGCCTGCTCTACCTCCTGATCAACTGCTTCCTGACGGCCGCGGCCGTCGGCTCGGCG
>JBFKLX010000234.1:0-8328 GCA_041630155.1 Acidobacteriota bacterium | reverse complement strand
GCCGCGCCCCAACCGCTCTCGCCAGTGCGGCGGCCTGGCGGCCGTTGAGATTGCCGGGCACCTTTCTTGCAGTACTCCGCCCATTGATGGGGAGGATCGCCACATCGATCGAAAAGCGCAGCAACTGTTCTTCCAGTCCGCGACAGGGGACGGTGTCGCCACTGTGGTAAAGGGCCCAGTCACCGGCATGGATCAGGAAGCCCAGGAAGCGGCAGCGACCGGCCTCGTCCCGCTCCACGGTTTCGTGGGCTGCCGGCACGCCGGTGAACCGGAACCCCGCGATTTCGGCGCGTTCTCCCGCGTCCTGTCCGAGGGGAAAGGAAGGACTGCAGCCCAACCGATCGGCGACGAAATCGCGGTTGGCCTCGGCCACGATCACCCGAGCCCCGGGGCTGGCCGAGAAGATCGGTCGCAGCGTCTCGGCGCCCGAGTGATCGGTGTGGCTGTGGCTGGACGTGATGGTGTCGATGAAGTCCAGCCTGGCGGGACTCCCCACCCGTTCGGTCATTCGGACGTGCGGCTGGTCGCTGCCGGCATATTTTCGAGTCAGGGAGTCGGACAGATAGGGGGCGATCAGGAGATGCCACTTGCGCCACTGAAGCAGGAAGCCACTCTGGCCCAGCCACCACAGCTGGAGTGCGCTCTCGTGTCCGGCCGCCTCGCGGACGTCCCGCAAAAACGTCTCATCCTGGGCGAGCGGCTTGATCACAGGCCCAGTTCCTTCTTCACTGCTCCAACCCCCTCCACCATGTTTTGCGGCTTGAGCCGAGCGGCCCAGCAAGCGGTCTGAGTCAGGCCGCAGTCGGGCGCCAGAGAGGGGCTCAGCATACAATTCCTGGACATCAGCGTCCAACCACCGCATCAGGCGCCCCAGCGCCGACACTGCCCCGATTGCGATGCCCCGGCAAACCGACCTGCGGGGAAACCTGCGCGGACAGAAACCTGCGGGGACAGGGCACAGCTGCTCAGTTGCTGCGGGGACAGGGGACACGACGGGGGACGGCAAACTGAACGGCGCGCGGGGATAGAGGACACGACCGGGGCACAGCCGCGGGAACAGTGCATGGCGTGGGGGGTAATGCCAAGCGAGAGCGAACCCCGGGGACGGCTGCGGACGCCAGGGACGAACGCCAGGGACAACGCCAGGGACAGGGGACAGCGGCGGGGACACACATGCGGAGATGAGCCGGGGCAGGGCAGGTGTGTGCGGGGACGGGCCACCGCGGCGGGGGCACAGAAGCGGGGGACAGCGGGGGCACAGGGGCGGAGGACTGGGCACGTGCTGCTGGCACGGTTACGTGGGGACAGGGCAAGAATCGAACGGCCAGGTATGCGGGAAGGGGCTTACCGCACTGCCCGGGGCCCACCCCAGGATCAGCGTGAAACGGTCGAGTCCAGCCTAGGCTGGTACCTGAGGCCTTCAGGCTCGCCTTGGAGAATTTGCCCTGTCCCCAGCCCGGATTGGGGCCGGCCGAGCGGAAGAGGGAAGGGGACGGGGGGACCGGGAACATGTGGGGGACGAACATGTGGGGGACAGGGCAAACGGATGACCACCCGACCCGAGCAACCCGACCCGGGGACAGGGCACGTGCTGCGGGAGCAGGGCTGAAGGGACCCTTGCTGCCGCGGGGATAGGGCAGGGGTCCCGGGACGGGGGACGTGCGGGCAGGGGAAGGCACGCGCGGGTAAGTGCAGATTGACTCAACTGGTGCCTGGAGTCTTCGGAGAATCGGGAGATTTGAAAGAGGGCTCTTGCCATGTTGCCCTGTCCCCTGTCCCCATCCGCACCCGGCTTCTGTCGGCCGTCTGTAGTGGCACATCCACGCTCCCGGCTGACTTCAGGGAACGATCAGGGGATGGTGAGGGTCACCTCGAGAAGATTGGGGTCGGCGAGAGTCACTCTGATCTCGATCGCCAGCAATTTGGCGACGGCGGCCGAGGTGGCCAGACCGAGCCCGGAGTGATCCGGACTGGAGCGAGACGGGTCTTTTTGCCAGAAGGGTTCGAAGATATGCACCAAGTCGTCCTGCCGCAGGGTGTCATTGGTGTTGGCAATCGTGAGAACGTTGTGGTTCGGACCCGGCCTGAGAAGGCACAGGAACTTTCCACCGGGGGGCGCGTGGATCACCGCATTGGAGAATAAGTTGGTGAGGACGGAAGCCAGTAACGCCGGATCGCTGCTGACGATGGCCTGGTCCGGCAGTTCGAACCTGCAGGACATGCCTCGTTGGCGAGCCATCCTCGAATAGGGTTGCCAGGTTCTCTCCAGAAGCGCCACCAGATCAATCTCCTCCGGGTGAAGCGACTGGTCACCTCTTTGTGCCCTCCCCAGCGCCAACAAAGTTGTGACGATGCGCTCCATCTGAAGCGCGATGCCGAGGACATCCTCGAAGCAGTTTCTCGTCCCCTCCGCGGCAAGACCTGGCGAGTTCGGAGAGCGCAGAGCCACCTCCGAGAGAGTCCTCAGTTCCGATATTGGAGTTCGGAGTTCATGAGCAACGTTGGAACTGAATCGCCGCTCCCGCTCGAATGCTTCCTCCAGCCGACCCAAAAGCTCGTTGAGACGTGTGATGATGGGAAGCATCTCCTCGGGTGCACGATCACCGGTGAAACGGTGTGTGAGGCTGTCCGGTTCAACGCCACGGATCTCTTCCGAGATCTGCTTCAGGGGCGATAAGCCCCGGCCCACCAAAGCTCGGACCACCAGGGCGATACAAACTGGAAGCAGCAGCCCCAACCCGGCCAGAGACACGGCAACCGTCCGAAGCACGCGATCCAGCGTCTCGCGACCCCGGGCATAAACCATTGTCAACCGGGCCGGCCGCAACGGAAGGGCGAGCGAGTCGCCGGAAGTCTCGTCGTCCTCGTCCTGCGTTGCCAGAGTCGGCGTGAATTCGATCCCAAGAGCCCGTCCTCGACGACCATCCGGCAGTTCGAGGTCCCACATGACGGGCTCGCCATCTGCGCCTGCTCTACGTGTCAGGTCAGCCTGGCCCAAAGATTGTGAACGGGCCAGGGTGCTTCCGTCTCGAAACCAGAACTGAAAGTACTCGGGCTCTGGGTGATCAGCGAAACGAGACCTCGAGTCGGCTGGCAGGTCCAGCTCGATCGTTCCATCCAGCTCCTGCTCGGCCAGTGCGATCAGCGCCTCCGCCCCGGCCAACTGGGTGAGATCGAACTCGTGAATTAGAACTTTGCGCAAAGTCAGGAAGAGAACGAAACCGCCCAAAAGAATCAAGATGGAAAGGGTGCCCAGAAGGCCCCAAGTCAACCGCCGCCGGATGGAGCTCATGAGTCGATGATGTAGCCCAGCCCCCGCCTGGTTTGGATCAAAGACCGCCCGCCTGGTGGATCGATTCTCTTGCGCAGCGAGTAAACCGCCGCGTCGACCACATTGCTGCAGGGTTCGGCTCGCTCATCGTAGATGTGCTCTTCGATCTCGCTTCTGGAAACGACTTCGCCGCGGCGGAAGAGAAGGTATTCGAGAAGAGCATACTCCCGGGGAGGGAGTTCAATGGAGCGGCCGTTTCGAGTCACCCTCCGTCGGGCCATATCGATTTCCAGATCGCTGATAGTGATGGTAGGCGACTTCATTCGATAATGGCGGCGAACGAGACAGAAAACCCGGGCAACCAGTTCATCGAGCGCAAAAGGCTTGACCAGGTAATCGTCCGCGCCGAGTTTCAGTCCCCGCACCCGGTCGCTCACAGTATCCTTGGCACTCAAAATCAGGACCTGGCTTTGGCAGGTGCCGCTCTTCAACTGTTTGAGGATCGAAAGGCCATCCAGCTTGGGAAGCATGAGGTCCAGGACGATGACGTCATAGAGATTCGACTCGGCGAGCCAGAGGCCTTCTTCGCCGTCCGAGGCGCTATCCACCGAGAAACCCGCCTGTCGAAGACCTTTGCCGACGTACTTCCTCAAGCGCTCGGAGTCCTCAATGAGCAGGATTCTCAAGGCGTCTTCAGTCCTCCCAATACTCTTGCAGTCCGATCCCGTGTTGGCACCTACAGGAGCCGATTGCTCCTCACTCTCGATCTTCGGGGCCCAGCCCTTCGATCTGGCCCGAATCTGGTGCTTTTGGCCGTTCTCCTGCAAGTCTCAATTTAGGACTCTGGCTCGATGACATCAACCAGTTCGATTCGTTCACCGGTTTCTGGATTGACCTCCAGGACGAGCCCGACCCCGGGAGCGTAGAACTTGAGTTCCAGCACATCGGGTTCAATGGGCGTGAAATCGGCAGTCATGAGGCAATCGGTGAACACGCCGAAAAGAACCTCGACGGTTTCGGAAAGGCCCAGTACACTGGCGGCATCCTCGGCTTCGGTGAGCGCATATTCCTGGCGGTAGACCCCACCGAACTCGGGTTCGGCCATCATGATGATTCCGGGTTTGGCCCCATCGACACCAGCCGTCCAGGAACCTCCCAGGCTCACGACCTCGCCATCCTCGATCTCCAGCGAGTTTTCGCCGAAGTACCAGACGTTTCCGGCGATATCCTGGGCATAGTAGTCCCGGGTATCTTCGATCAGCTGGCCGTCGAGGAAGACCTGATCGACGACCACCGTACACGTCACTCCCAGAACCTCCTTGGTCTCATCGGTCACCGTCACTTCAATGCGTTCGGTGCCGTCCTCGGTTTCGCCTTCATAGATGAGGGTCGTTCCCGGGACCAGGGGGAAATAGGAGTTGGGGTCAGTGGTCGGGTCGACGAAGTCGTTGACGTCGATCACGGGGTGGTAGCGGTCTTCGCCCAGCTCTTCACACAGCTCCAGGCGCGCCTCCTGTTGTTCCGTGCACTCACCGACTGTGTCTCTTGCGTCCTCCAGGGCCGCCAGAAACGCGGACGCTCTTTCATCGGCGTCGAGGAGATTGACGGCTTTGGCCAACTCGAGCAGGTAATCGTTCCATGCCTCGGCAGTGCAGTGAAACTTCACGATGTTTGCGGTCTGGTCGCAGACTCGGTCGCCGGCGACACCCAGACCAAGAGCTGGGTGAGGAAGATTCCCCACTTTTTGGCTCAGCATTTCGCCGGAGCTCACTGTCACGAGAACGAGAAAAGACAGCGCCAAGAATACTGGGGCAGTCTTCTGGCCATTAGGGCTTTTCATGGGTTCCATCAGTGCCTCCAATGATTCGGGCTCGGCCTGCTAAAGCTACCCGTGTTCGGCAGGACCAACCCGAGCAGAGTGCGTCTCGCGACACGTTAGCAGAGGCCTGATGACGGGAAGATGATGGCGCGGGGTAGCAGAGCTGCCGAGGTCGAGAGCTGGGGGCAGAGAGCTGAGTTGGGGACAGGGCATCTTTCTCGGTGCACTTTCCCGGCCCTGACGAGGCACGTGGCACGGGAGGGGGATGAACCGGTCTCGAAGATCTCTGGACCAGCCTGAGTTCTGCCGAATTTCGAGCCATCGTATTTGACCATCGGGTCTGGAATTCGGGAGAATTCCCGGGCACGTTTTTTGGCATTCCGGGCTGGAGGAGTCGATTTTCGGAGTCCCCTCGCAGCTCACTCGTTCCATATTCAGGGACCGGAAACGTTTGGCAGAAGGAGTCGGAAGTCCTGAGGGCATGCTCGAAAGAGAGTACGCACCGGAGAAACTGCGCACGGACCAAAGCGCAATCGGACCCAGGAGAACGAAATGAAGAGTCTTGGCCTGAGAGATCCCGCGTGGTTATGGACGCGCGAGAGCCACCCTGTGGTCGATGCAAAAAAGGGTACGGTCACCTGGTCGTGTGTGCAGGGCTCGGACTACTGGAGACTGACTGCCTCGGGAGTGGTTGCTCACAACGGCCACTCTCGTGTGATCCCCGTTGAGGGTGATTTCTCCCTGGAAGGCGATTTTTCGGCCGAACTGGCGGTACAGTACGACCAGGTCGGCCTCATCGTCATCAAGAGCCCGACAGAATGGTTCAAGGCCAGCTTTGAGTTGGACGGCCAGATCTACGTCGGCGGCGTGCATACACGAGAGACTTCGGATTGGTCACTCGCGCCAGCGACCTTCCCCGGCGGTCTGATGCTGGTGCGGAGGTCGGAGGTGGTCGAGCTCTCCTGGCGGCCCCAGGGGGGGGAGTGGGCCAAGCTTCGGCAGTTGACCCTCGGGGGGCCCGCTTCCGCAGGCTTCTATTCCGCCTCACCTCTGGGACCCGGTTTCCAAGCGAGCGTGGCCGGGCTGCGCTTTTCGTTGGAAGAGTAAGAGCGCAGTCGTGCGACTGCACGAGTTTCTTTGGAGCTCTCTGGTGCGATCAAGCGACTTGTGCCAGCAAGACGATGTAGTTCTTGCCGTACACCTTCGCGCACTTGGGGCAAGTCGTGTAGTAGAAGTACATCTTCTTCACCTCCTTGCCCTGGGCCTCCACGTGCTCGTGCATCTCGTCGCACCAGCGCCGTACCTGGCCGTAGGACCCTTCGAATACCTTGCTCATGAACGTGCCGGACAGACTTGCCATCCGGGCGCCAGGAACATCTTTCGTGACCCCGATGTAGACGTCGCTGCCCCAGAGCGAGTTTTCGTCGGTGATCACGATCTGGACTTCCGGCTTGGCGCCTGACTCCTCGATGAGAGTCATGTTTCGCTTCATCAGCGAACCGAAATTCAGAGGGATGTGAAAAAAGCTACGCACTCGGTCAGTTACGAAGCTCTTGTTCACCCAGGTTAAGAGCTTCTCGTCCCATGGCTCGGGGTCGAACCTTGGGCAGCAATCGGTCTTCATTTCGTTCATCGTATAGCCTCCGGTGGAGCCGATTCCCAGCCTTCGATCACCATTATAATCACGTCGTGGGCCGGGGGTACTGAGCGATCAGCGGCAGGGCAAGCCAGCTGGTTTCGAGGCCAAGGAAATCCTCTTCATACAGTTTCCCGACAGTCTCCCGAAGCCTCGGCGTCTGGGTATCGTCGTTCTTGGTGGCTCTGTTCTGTTGTTGTTTGTCGTTGTTCTTTTTCTCTTTTTCGTTCTGTTTTTCGTTTTTCTGGGGACACTAGGGACTGGGGACACTGGGGACAGGGCAGTTTTCTTCGTTTTCTTCGGGGTAGACAGCTGACTCCGCCATCGGTGGTGCGCAGAATCGTGCCGTTGTAGCCGGCCGCCCAACCTCACTGGGCGAGACGAAGTGTACCGAGCGAAATCGTCTCACTGGTTGGGATGGCCAGCAGAGTCCAGGTTGCCGGTCCGGCTTTCAGCCGGCCACCGACAAGTCTGAGCGGCAGAACCGAGAAACCCACCCGAAAGGCAACTTTGCGAGCCCGCATAGCCTTTGCCCTCACCAATGAGGACTCAACGGTCAAATCACCTGAAAAGCATGCCCTCGATGATAAGTGGAGGGGTTAGAGATTCAGTCCAAGAACCTTTTCCAGCGAAAAAGTGACGCGTGATCGATCTGTTGAGGCCGACTCTACCTTCTCATTGGTGGTCAGAATCGGGGGTCGGGTCCGGGGCAATTCTCCGAGACCTGCAGTTCCTGAATCCTAGTGATAGATTTCGGGGCTGGAAATCTATTCTTCGTGTATCTCCCTCTTTCGCTGGGACAAAGCTCCAACCACTCTTGAACCAGTTGTTGGGGACAGGGCATTTTCTTCTTCTTCAACGTTCGACGCTCCTTCGACGTTCGGATGCTCCGGACCGTCTCGCGGGCGGGACAGCCCGGCCAGGTCGGAGATGCGGATTGCGGCGTCGCTTCCCAGACCCCACGCCGGCTCGAGGCGCTAGCCGCAATGGCTCGGACGGGCACGCTCTTGCTCAGAAGTTTGAGTGGGCTCTCAGGGACGAGGCGGCGCCGGAGCAGGGCACGGATCAGTCTGAAAGAAACTGTAGGGCGAGGTGCAACCTGCCGGGAACTTGCTCTTGGAAGGCGACACCATGCGAACCGGGCGAGGAAACAGGGGATGTTTCTTGGGTTTCCACGCGGGGCCAAAGGGTGAGGTGCGACCACTGCGGATCTCAGGGTTCGAGCGGTTGGCGGTCCGGACGGGGAGGCGAACTCACGCCGCAGAAGAGGGAGCCGGCGCAGACTGCCAGGGGAGGGAGCCAAAGACGGCGGGCGCGGGCCGTTCCTTCGATGTGCCGATTCACCAGCAGTGGTCTAGGAGCGCCGTCGCCGCGGGCTGTGGAAGATTCCCCCCAGGTGGGAGATGGGCTGGCGTTTGCGCCGGTACAGTCCCCGCCGCCAGTAGTCCTCCAGCACCCGGCCCACCCGCTCGCGGCTGCCCAGCAGCACCCCGTTGCTGAAGAAGCCCTGCCGCTGCAGATAGGTTCCCGGACGCGGGAAGCCCCGGCGGCGCTCCTGCCGGTACACCTCCTCGGGCAGACTCGCCTGCCCGGCTCGGCTCG
>JBFKLX010000233.1:0-8394 GCA_041630155.1 Acidobacteriota bacterium | reverse complement strand
GAAATCGACTGCCCGCTCAAGCCGATGACCGCTTCGATGACTCCACTGCCGCCCGTACCGTCCCCGATGACCAGGTAGGTGAGTCCCGTGAGAGACTCGCCCGGGGAGCCCGAGAGTTCGAAGTACTCGTCGTTGTCCGTACCCGGCTGGTCGATTCGGATCTCGCTCAAACGCGCCGAAGAGGTGCAACTGTTGGAGGCCCCCGGGGTGTCCAGGCCGCCGGCCGGGTCGAAGGGTCCGATTTCGAAAGTGCTGCCGCAGCGAAACACGTGCCCGGGGACGAAGGAGCCGTCCGGGCCCACGCTGGTGGCACAGTAGGTGAGGTCTCCCGAGCCGACCGTTTCCACCAGAGCCACACAATCGACCAATTGGCTCCAGGGCGTCGAGTCCAGCGTACCGTCGTCGTCGGTGTCCAGATCCTGACCGTTGGAGCCGCTGAAATCTCGGACCAGGAGGTGGGTGACGTTGTCGCTGTTTTCGAAATTCAGGCCGGTGGTCAGGTCGGCCGTGCCCAGGGAAAAGGTGCTCTCGGCTGCCACGAAGAAGCCGCCTCCGGAAATCGACTGCCCGCTCAAGCCGATGACCGCCTCGATGACTCCACTGCCGCCCGTACCGTCGCCGATGACCAGATAGGTGAGGTCACCGAGAGAGGCTCCGGGACTGCCCGAGAGTTCGAAGTACTCGTCGTTGTCCGTACCCGGCTGGTCGATCCGCACCTCCGAGATCAGCGGGTCCTGAGCCCAGGCCGTTTCAGGCGCCAGAGCCATGGTGGCGAACGCCAACATGGCAATTGAGAAGACGAGACGGTGAGAGCTTTCCAGACGAACCATGCATTCCTCCCCCAACGGACACAGTCAATCAAACAGTGCGGCCCCGGCGCGCCTCCAGGACGGCCCCCAAGCGGCACCCCCTAGACTCGGTCCCACCCGACACGGCGCACGAGCGGCTTGCTGGAGAGTATTAGAAAAGGCTACTGGAGATACCCGCCAGTGTCAACGAGTTCGAAGTCGTGTGCACCGGCCTCCCAGCCCGTGATCCTCTCGCGGAGACCCCTGGGGGGAAGGCGGGGCCTCATTGCCGCGGCGGCAGTATCCGCCCGGCCACCTCGCCAAACCCCACGCGGTAGCCGTCGCCCTGGCACCAGCCGGTCAGCGTGAGCCGATCGCCGTCCTCCAGGAAGCGCCGCTCGCCCCCGGGGAGCTGTAGAGGGCGGCTCCCCCGCCAGGTCAACTCCAGCAAACTTCCGAAGGAATCGGGGGTGGGGCCGCTGATCGTGCCGGAGGCGAGAAGGTCGCCCGGCCGGAGGTTGCAGCCCGTCACCGTGTGATGTGCCAGCTGTTGGGCCATGCTCCAGTAGAGGTGGCGGAAGTTGGAGCGGGCGATGGTTTGGCCTCGATCGCTGGACTCGGTTTGCAGGTGGACGCCCAGGTGAATGTCGAAGGCCTGGGGGCCGGTGGCGCGCAGATAGGGGAGCGGCTCGGGATCCTGACGGGGCCCCTCGACTCGGAACGGCTCCAGGGCATCCAGAGTCACGACCCAGGGGCTGATGGAGGTTCCGAAATTCTTGGCCAGGAATGGCCCCAGCGGGACGTACTCCCACTTCTGGATGTCGCGGGCGCTCCAGTCGTTGACCAGTACCAGTCCGAAGATGTGCCGGTCTGCCTGATCCACCGGAATCGGCTCTCCAAGGGGATTTCCGGGACCGATGAAGAAGCCCGTTTCCAGCTCGAAATCGACCATCCGGCTGGGGCCGAATGTGGGAGAGTCCGCGTCGTCGGCCTTGGTCTGCCCACAGGGACGATGCAGGTCGGTGCCGCTGACGACGACCGAACTGGCACGCCCGTGGTAAGCCACCGGCAGGTGGACCCAGTTGGGATTGAGGGCGTTCTCCTTCCCGCGAAGCATGGTCCCAACATTGGTAGCGTGCTCCCTGGATGAATAGAAGTCGGTGTAATCCCCGATCTGCACGGGCAGCAGCAACTGGATCGAATCCCGTGGAAGGAGGGCCCTCTGGCGCAGCGACCGGTCGTCACGCAGGCGGGGCTGGTCGTGCCGCAGCAGGCGGCTGATGCGGTGGCGGGCCTCCCGCCAGGCGCTCCGGCCCAGGGCCAACAGAGGATTGAGCTGGCCACGAGCGAAGATGCTCTTGCCGGCCAATTCCGAACCGTCGAAGATGCCGGCCTCCTCCAGAACCGCCAGGTCCAGGACCTCGTTTCCAATCGCCACGCCCACCCGCGCTGCTCTTCCCTCGGAACGGAACACGCCCCAAGGAAGGTTCTGGATGGGAAAGTGAGAATCCGGGTCGACCTCGACGAAAGACTTCAGCCTGGGATCAGTGGTGGAATCCATATGGTCCTCTCGCAGCAAGGGTGATCGTTGGCGGCTCATTCTTCAACAGGGTGGTGTTGGGGAAGCCACCCCAAGGCCGCCAGATCCTGGCGTGGTTCATCGAAGCTGCAGCTCCCGAAAGAGACGAGAAAGTCCCGGCGGACCCGGCGGATCTCATTGATCTTGCATGGCAGCTGGCGCCATGCGAAAGAATCTTCCTCGAATCTGAAGCTGGAGGCCTCCTTTTCCCCCAGGATTTCGAGGAGCACAGGCGGCTCCAGATCGTGAACTTGGGCCAGGATGCCCGCTCCGAACAGGTTCACGAAGCCGAACTGGAACGTGTCCAGCTCGGGGTCGAAGTGGGACAAGGGATGGTGCAGCCCGGCCGTAGTCTTGACCCTCAGACCGTCCTGCCGGGCCATGTTCAGGATGGCCGCCAGCTGGTCGAGGGAGGGGAAGGCGTCCCGGCTGGTTCCCCCGCAGCGAATCTTGAATCCGATCTCCGGCCGGCTCGCCTGCCAAAAACTGCCGTGCCGGATCAGAGCGCCCAGGGCAGCCACCTGAAGGTCAGGGTCCGGGTGTGTCGCTTCCAGGAAAATCTGCTGGGGGGCCGCGACGGAGCCCGAAGCTGCGAGCGCGACTTTCCGGAAGTATTCACCCGAGCGCAGGGCGTCACGGGACTCCAGCACCTGCCGCGGGATCCGGGCCTCCAGGGTCTCCGGCAAGAGCAGTCCGGGCGCTGCCGCAACCGCCCTCTCGAGGTCGACGAGATCTCGGCCCAGGGCGTCCAGGAACTGGGTGTCGGTCTCACCGCCCGTCGCCAGAACCGAAAGGCGCAAGGGCTGCTGCCGGGAGCCGGACACCCGCGACGCGAGTGCCGGCAGCCGCCCGGCCGGGCAGATGAAGCGTGCCAGCATCCAGGCCTCGGGCTGATGGCGGTACTCCAGGTAGTTCTGCAGGGCTTGCTCCAGCTGGAGCGAGGCCGGCGGGAACATCCCGGCATAGTCGATCAGGTCATCCAAAAAGACACGCGCGCTGGCAGTCATGAGAACCTCCGCATCGGCTCTTTGATTGTAGCGGGTTTGCGGGAGCTCCGACTCAGAGGTGCAGACAGAGGATGCGCGCGTCTTCACGCCCATCCGGCGCCGGGTAGTAGTCCCGCCGGACTCCCAGTTCGACGAATCCCTCGGATTGATAAAGATCGCGGGCGAGCCGGTTGGAGGCTCGCACCTCCAAGATGATGGTTCGCGCCCCACGCTGCCGTGCCAAGGCGATCAGGTAACGGAGCAAGTTGCGGCCCAGCCCCTTGCGCCGCCAGGGCGGGGCGACGCAGAGGTTCATCAAATGAGTCACCCCCTCCCCGTGAGCGGCGATCAGGTAGGCCCGCACCTCTCCCTCCGTTTCCAGCACCCACCCCTGGCATCCCTGATTCAGGCAGCGGTGGAAATACGAGGGGCTCCAGGGCGAGTAGAACGACAGCTTCTCAATGGCATGAACCAGTGGGATGTCCGAGAGCTGCATCGGCCGCAGCCCGGGAGGAAGCTGAGGCAGGTCGGCTCGCGGTGTGAGTGGCTCAACCATGGGAGTCGCTCGAGGCCTGCTCACCGCCCGGTGAGCTCGACCAGCAGGGGCTCGGGAGCACCCGTCCCCGGCGACTCCCCGGGCCACGAACAGGTTCGTCCCGGTTCAAGTCTTCGCAGCCCATTTCAAAAGTACCTCGATCGCTTCCTCTCGAACCTCGTCCCTGGAGCGCCCGCTCTTCTTGGGCACCGCGAACGAGTGGTCACCGCCCTGGATCACGTGCAGTGAGGCCGGTCCCGGCACCTTCGTCAATTCCCGCCGCAGCAATTCGAGGTCGCAAAGGGCGTCGCGGCTGCCCTGGATGAAGAGGAGCGGGCACTTCAGCCTGGGGAAATGATCGGTTCGAAGCGTGCCCGGGCGCCGCGGCGGATGCAGAGGGTAACCCAGGAAGAATGCGCCTTGGATCGCCACCCCGGCTGCGGCTAGATAGGATGCGATTCGCCCCCCCATCGACTTCCCCCCGATCCAGACGCGGGTCGCCGAGGAGTGATGCGACCGGACTTCCTGCAAGACCCGCTCAAAGGTCTTTTCCAGGACGGCCTGCCGATCCGGCGCTTTCCGCCCTTCGTCTTTGTATGGAAAGTTGAACTTGACCGCCACGAAGCCGGCTCGAACGAGAGCCCGGTGAAAGTAGTCGATGAATTCGTGATCCATCCCCGCGCCTGCCCCGTGGGCCAGCAGGAAGACACCCTGGCAATCGGCCGAGCGCGAGCCGGGGAAGGCCCAGACGGAGCCCACTCTCCGGCGGGAGTCGACTTCGATTGTCTTCTCGAGTATTTCCATTGTCCTGCCCCGCCCATGTAGCCCGCATCTCCCATGAGAGCTCAGCTGCGGCGCCGGGATCATCTCCGCTGCCTGCCGTTGCACTCCCCAGCGGGCTTGCTCATTCGGCTTCCTCGGATCCCTCGGATGCACGTTGCGACAGTTCGTGGTCGATCAAGAAAAGCCCGCTCGGGGAGTTCCCGATCATTTTCAGCTTTTCGATGACCGCGTTGGTCGTGGCCAGTTCCTCGACCTGCTCGCTGACGAACCATTGCAGGAATATCTGGGTGGCGTGGTCGCCCTCGGCTATGGCGCGATCCATGAGCTTGTCGATTCGCCGGGTGATCTCCTGCTCGTGGGCGTAAGCCGCCTGGAAGGCGGGCAGTGGTCCGCCCCATTTCTTGGGGGGAGCCTTGATGGCCCCCAACTCTACCCGCCCGTCCCGGTCGTTGATGTAGGTGTAAAACTTGAGACCGTGGGCCAATTCCTCGTGGGCCTGGATTCGCATCCAATTGGCGAAGCCCAGCAGGTTGGCGTCTTCGAAATAAGCGCACATGGCGAGATAAACATAAGCCGAATAGAGCTCGGCGTTGAGCTGCTCATTGAGTGCAGCCTGCATCTTCTTGCTTGGCACAGGCAATTCTCCTTTCTCGAACGATGACAACAGCGATGCCAAATAAACGACTGCGAACTGCTATTCTAGCGCGATCGGGCGCGGCAGGGTGGTTCCTCCCCGGCCCGGGTCAGTCGAGGGAACACTTTGGGCTACAATACGTCAACTGAGCGACAGGTGTTGACGGTCCGCGCGTCCCCAGCCTGTTCTCGTTTGCCCGTGACGGTCATGGGAAGAATAGAGATTTTCTTAGGGAAAGGAACAGCCTGATGAGAACCCAATTGCTGCTCGCCAGTCTGGCTGCCGCTTTGACGGTGGCCTGGATGCCCCTGCATGGAAACGTACCGGGAAAAGCCCAGCTTCAGGTCGGTGAGGCCACGATCGAGATCGAATATGTCGCCCCCGCTTTCAAGGGCCGCGACATCGAGACGGCCATCCGCCAGCCCGGAGCCAACCCCTGGAGACTGGGCGCCGATCGGCCCACTACACTCACCACGCCCGTTCCTCTGCAGTTTGGGGAGAGCACACTGCCGGCGGGCCGCTACGTGCTGCGCGCCTATTTCGACGACTCGGACAAGTGGTGGCTGCAGGCCTACGACACGAGCCGTTCTTTGATTGCCCAGCTGCCACTGAGCAAGTCCCAGTCGGAAGAACCCGCCGACCATCTGGTCATCGCCCTGGATGGTTCCGCCAAAAGCGCCAAGGTCACGATCCAGTGGGGACAGCACCTGCTGTCGGGAGACTTCTCGGCCGCCGAATAGGGCCGCGAGTGGACCGAGAGGGGTTCGCGGCCCGCCCCGGAACCCCTCTCTGGAATTTCTTTCTGCATCCATCTACTCGCTTTCGCCTCACCTGCAGCTCCCAAGGGAGCTGACCTGCGGCTCCGGGATCATCCCCCGCGGCCCGCAGGGCGCTTTTGGCGGCTCGCGACGACCCCTCCCAGGAAATACGCTAAGTCTTTCAGACCAGGATGTTTAGTGGTCGGCAGAAAGTCTTGCAGTTTATGTTTGACAAACCCATACATGAGTTGTAGACTATAAACGTCAAAGGCAACTGGCGAGACTCATGAGGGATGCAAGTCCAGGGAGGGCCGCACAATGGCTCTTCCAGTCTTGAATTCGAAGTCTTCAACGAAGAAATTTCACGAGTCTACCGGGTTCCGCCTCACGACCACGTTCCAACCGGCCTTATGGTTGGGGTGAGGTGATGAGAAATGACCTGCACAGATTGTGAGTAAGCCTCCTCTGGTCCCCAAGCAGGCATCGTCACCTCGCCCCAGCCATAAGAGTCGGCGGGCGAATCGCGCCGGCAGATCGCGATCCCTTCCATCTTCGCGCTCGATCTTTCCAACCGGATGTCCCTCGGCAGCGCCGTGCCCCAGCACTTTCCGGGACTGTTCTCAGCGGGGCCCAGTGGTACCGTCTCTGCCTTCGATATTACAATGAAGCGGAACATGGCGAACGAGGCCGATGTAAAGCCGAGCAAGAAAGACCGGCGAGTCCGCGGTTTGCAGCAGGCAGCGGTCACCGAACTGAGCCTTCAAGCGCTGGGAGACCCCAACTTGAAGCGGTTGTTCAGCCGGACCGTGACGTTGGTGGCCGAGGTTCTGGACGTCGAACTGTGCAAGATTCTGCGCGTTCAGGACGACGGCCGGTGTCTTCTGTGCGCCGGCGTGGGCTGGAAAGACGGCTACGTGGGACGCGCCCTGGTGGCGACAGAAGGCGCATCGCAGGCTGGTTTCACGCTGCAGAGCAAGGAGCCCGTGATCGTCGAGGACCTGTCGCGTGATGGCCGCTTTTCCGGGCCTCCCCTGCTGGTAGAACACGGGGTCGTCTGTGGGGTCAGTGTGGTCATCGAGGGGAGCCAGCGCCCCTACGGCGTTTTGGGCGTCCACTCGAGGCAGCCTCGGGACTTCTCCCCCGACGACGTCTCCTTCCTGCAATCAGTGGCCAACCTTCTCGCCAATGCGGTCGAACGCCAACGCTCCGAGGACGCGCTGCGGCGCAGCGAAGAAACGACACGAGCGATCGTCAACACCTGCATCGACGGCATCGTCACGATTGATGAGGCAGGGATCATACGGTCTTTCAACCCGGCAGCCGAAAAGATCTTCGGGTTCCCGGAGCGGGAGGCGGTGGGACAGCCAGTTCATTTGCTGATGCCCAAACCGGACCGGGAACGGCACGACGAATATCTGCAGAACTACCTGAAGACGGGCCTCGCCAAGATCATCGGGTTCGGGCGCGAGGTGGTCGGCGTGCGCCGTGACGGTGGGACCTTCCCCATGCACCTGGGAGTGGGCGAGATGCAGTTGGAGGATCACCGCATGTTCGTGGGCCTGGTCCGCGACCTCACCTATTTCAAGAAGGTCCAGGAGGAGCTGATGCAGGCCCAGAATCTGGCCGCAATCGGTGAGATGGCCGCCTCAGTGGCCCACGAGATCAAGAACCCGCTGGCAGCCATTCTGGGAGTCATTCAGGTCTTGCGCGACAGTGGCGCGATTGCCGAGGACTATCAGGAAGTCATCGAAGAATTGAGTCTCCGAGTGGGGCGCCTGGACCAAACCGTCAAGCGGCTGTTGAACTTTGCCAAGCCCATTGAACCGGACCGGCGGGCCGTGGATCTGGTCGACGTGATCGAACAGATCGTGGGCGCCGTCCGACGAGACGAACCCTTTCGCTCAGTGGAATTCCAATACGGCTGTGCGGCCTCAGTCAGCGCCCCCATCGATCTCGTGCTCTTCGAAGATCTGCTGCGCAACCTGCTGTACAACGCGGCCGACGCGATGCCCGGCGGCGGGACGATCATGATTTCCTGCCAGGAGTCGAACGGGGAAGTGGCGGTTTCGGTTCGAGACACAGGAATTGGAATTCGGCCCGAGGTCCTGCAAAAAGTGTTTCGACCCTTTTACACGACCAAACGCGGCGGTACCGGTCTGGGTCTGGCGCTCTGCAAGAAGATCGTGGAGGCCCATGGCGGGACAATCCTCATCTCCAGTCAACCGGGAACCGGTACGGAGGTGGTCGTCAGCCTCCCGCTTTGACCCCGTCCGGCCGCTCCGGCCGGACGGATTTTCTGGCTGCATCGGATCGCCTGTCAGGGAGTGTCCG
>JBFKLX010000232.1:0-8425 GCA_041630155.1 Acidobacteriota bacterium | reverse complement strand
TGGACATCAGCGAAAACGAGTAGCCGTCGGAGTACAGTGGAACGATGATCCGCCCGGTGGCGAGCTGGATGGGATGCGTACGCGTCATCCAGCCCAGCCGGGAAAAGAACTTGTCGCCGGATTTCTCGAGCAGGCGCTCCATCCAGGCTTTCAGCCGCGGCTCGGTGACCTTGGGCAGATCCGGTTCGACGAAAGCTCGAACTTTCTGCTCGAACCGTTCGAGATCGTGCTTGAGCAGGAGATTGCCCCCGAAATCCCAGGCCGGGGGTCCCGGCTGCCGGTAGTTGGTGGACACCCTGTAGTTCATCAGAGCCGTATGCCACTCGTTGGCCAGAATGGTTGGCCAGAACAGCCAGAGCCGCTGACGGCTGTCGACGAAGAGCGTACAATTGGTGTCCGGGAAATCGGGTTGATCCGCCACCTCGAAGGGCGCTTCCCAGGTCTGGGCGCCGGATGCCAGTCGCGAGCCCCGGATGAGCACGTCGTCGGACCGCCGCTCTCCCGAGCCGTGGAACCAGACGACGAACAAGCCGCCTCCGGGCATTTCTACGACGGAAGAGCTGTGGTTGTGCCAGCTCTCCAGCGGAAAGAGAAGTTCCGCTGCGTACGGCGGACCCTTCTGGCCCCAGGCCGTCCCCAGCAGCAGCAGGAGCATCGGCGCGAATCGAGTTTTCATTGGTAGGCTCCCCCCGGAATGGGCCTCCAGGCGCAGCCGAAGGGCACCGCCCGGCCCAGCCGCGGCGAGCCCGCATTTCTCATGAGAGCTCAGCTGCGGCGATCGGGATCATCCCCGCTGCCTGGGTTGCGCTTCCGCAGCCTCGCGGGGACCCCTCACTCAGGTCTGGAACGGCCGGCTCGACCAGTGGTCCCGGTATTCGCGGGACAGATGGCGGCTGGCCTCGGCGTCTCCGACGATCGACTCGGTTTCGGGGTCGAAGCGGAGGTTGCGGCCCGTTCTGGTCACGATGTTACCCAGATGGCAGAGGAGCGTGGACTTGTGTCCGATTTCGATGTCCGCGTTGGGCAGCTCACGGCTCCGCATGCAATCCAGGAAGTTCTGGGCGTGAGCCAGCATGCCCTGGTCGCCATCCGATTCTTGTTCGTAATAGACCAGTTCGCCCCGCTTGTCGAAATGGCGCAGTGCGTAGCGGCCCCCGACCCAGCGGCCCGTCTGCACCGTTCCCTCGGTCCCGTAGACGAAGACAGTGTTTTCGGACCCTTCCAGGCGATAAGGATTCCAGAGTCGCTGTTCGAATGTGATCAGCTTGTCCCGGTAGTTGAACTCGATGTTCTGGGTGTCGGGCGTCTGCTGGTCGTCGTCGAAGGCGAGCTTCCTCCCCATGCCGCTGACCTCCAGCGGAGCGTCCACGTCCATCGCCCAGCGGGCCATGTCCAGCCAGTGGACGCCGTCGTTGCCGATGTCGCCCGCACCGTAGTGCCAGTGCCAGTTCACGGTGCCGTGATAGCGATTCAGGTTGTACGGCATCATCGGGACGGGGCCGGTCCAGATGTCGTAGTTGACACCCTCGGGCACCGGCTCGTCCTCTTTGTGCCCGATGTTGGAACGACCCTGACAGTTCCCCACCTTGGCCATCAGGGGGTCGCCGATCTTGCCGGAGCGGACGTATTTGACGAAGCGTTGCGTCACGGGCCGGCTGCGGCTCTGCGTCCCCAACTGGACGATCCGGCCGTGCTCCCGCGCGGCCTTCACCATGAGCTGGCCCTCACGGATATTGTGCGAGGCGGGCTTTTCGACATAGACGTCTTTGCCCGCCGCGCAGGCCAGGATGGTCCCCGCGGCGTGCCAGTGAATAGGAGTGGCCATGATCACCGCATCCACGCTCGGGTCCTCGAGCACCACGCGCACGTCGTCGACCAGCTTGAACCCTTTTCCTTTGTTCTTAGTGACCACCTCGACGCACCGGTCGACCACGTTCCGATCCGGGTCGCAGATGTAAGAGACTTCGACTTCGGGCAGGGAGGTGAAGACCTGGGCCAGATTCACGCCCCGGCCCCGCACGCCCATGAAGGCGACCGAGATGCGGTCGTTGGGAGAGACTTTGGTGGCGGCCTTGGCAGTGGATGCGAGAACCGACCCGGCCGTCGCCACGCCAGCGGTCTGTAAAAACTTTCTTCGGTTCATGAGATCCTCCTCTTTGCCCTCCCGGGGTGGAGCGGGAGTAGGGAATGCAAATCCCGACGGCTGCCGGAGATTGCAGGATTTTGAAACACGGACCCTCTTTTTGATACTTCATTTCAGTTCCTGGGTCAAGCGTTCTGCACGCCCGCCTCGAGGCCTCGAGGTCCCGCCCGCGCGCTTGACCCCGATCGGGCGGGTTTGGTTTAGTGGCGAGGCGATGCGCGTCGATTCTCACCAGCATTTCTGGTCCTATGACCCTGTCGAGTACGGTTGGATGAGCGCGGGCATGGAGCGGATCCAACGTGATTTCCTGCCGCTTGACCTGAAGTCCGAGATCGAGGCTGCCGGCATCGATCGCGTGGTCTCCGTACAAGCCCGCCAGACGCTGGAAGAGACGGAGTGGCTGCTGGCGCTCGCCGCCGAGTTCGACTTCATTGCCGGGGTGGTGGGCTGGGTCCCGCTGGTCTCTCCGCGCGTCCCCGAGCAGCTGGAGCGGCTTTCCGGCCACGACCGGCTCCAGGGCGTTCGTCACGTCCTCCAGGACGAACCGGATGACCAGTACATGCTGGCGGCGGAATTCAACCGGGGGGTGGGGCTTCTCCGAGACTTCGGCCTGACCTATGACATCCTGATCTTCGAGCGGCATCTGCCGCAGACACTCGAGTTCGTCGATCGCCATCCCAACCAGGTCTTCATCCTCGACCACGTCGCCAAGCCCCGCATCCGCCACGGTCTGATTTCGCCCTGGAAGGAGAACATGCAGGAACTGGCCCGGCGCGAACACGTCTACTGCAAGGTCTCGGGAATGGCGACCGAAGCGGACTGGGACGCCTTCACGGAGGACGATCTGCAGCCCTACCTGGAGGTCGCCCTGGAAGCCTTCGGACCGGAGCGGCTGATGTTCGGCTCGGATTGGCCAGTTTGTCTCCTGGCCTGCGAGTATGGGCGCTGGGCCCGGATCGTGCGCGCTTTCTGCCAACGGCTCTCAGCCTCGGAACGGGCTCGCATCGAAGGAGGGACCGCGCTGGAAGCCTACGGGCTGGCGTGAATGCTGCCAACGGCCGGAACCGATCGCAGACTCCTACCCGAACTCTCGAACTTCGAACGTGCCGGGTCACTCGACCTGCTCGGTCATGGTCATCGTGTCCGGATTCCAGTGGCACACCCGGTTTTCGCGATAGCTGACGTTGCACAGCAGGGCCGGCGCGGCCGCCCGGTAGCCGAATTCGGAGTCCTCGATCACGCTGCCGCCGCTACGCATGGCGGCGAAAAAGTTGCGGAAGTGGTCGAGGCGGTCGTTGTAACCGCGCGGCGGCCGGAACAGCGTCTCGCTGGAATCCGAAAGGGACGCCTCTTCGGACGGTGGATGTCTTCGGCGGTATTCCGCCAGGAACGCCTCTTGCTGTTCCTCGGCGAAGGTCGAGATCGTGTAGCCGGGCTCGGTTTCCGGAGCCAGGCGTGAAACGCTCACACCTTCGCCACTGATGGTCATCACCCCTTCGTTGCCGATGAACCGAAACTGCTGGCTGCCGCCGCTGCCGTCTGCAAAGTTGACCTGCAGGGACATGTTGAAGGGCGGATGCCCCGAGGTCTCGGGGTAGTCGAAGAGGCCCATCATCACGTCGGGCGCGTCACGGCCGTCGTTCCAGTGGCGCAGTCCGCCCGTCGCCATGACCCGCTCGGGCCCGTGGGAGTCCAATACGAAGTGAATTCCCGAGAAGAGGTGCACGAACAGGTCGCCGGCGACTCCGGTTCCGTAGTCCCAGTAGTTTCTCCAGCGGAAGAAACGGACGGGGTCGAAGGGCCGCCTCGGGGCATCGCCCAGGAAGCTCTCCCAGTCGACGGTTGCCGGAGAGGCATCCAGCGGGATGGAGTACTGCCAGGCCCCGATCGACGAATTCCGGTTGTAATTGGCCTCCACCATGTTGAGCCGGCCGATTGCTCCCGACCGGTAGAGCTCCTGGGCTTTCTCGTAGACGACGGAGCTGACCCGCTGGCTGCCCACCAGCAACAGACTGCCGGTCTCGCGCGCCACTTCCACCACCCGCGGACCCTCCTCCAGGTCGTGGACCATGGGCTTTTCCAGATAGACAGCTTTGCCGGCGCGCATGGCCTCGATCGCGATCTGCGCGTGCCAGTGGTCGGGGGTGGCCACGATCACCGCGTCGACGTCTCCCCGGGCCAGGATCTCGCGATAATCCCGGGTGGTGGCCACCTCGTTTCCGAAGACCTCTCGGCAGCGGGTGAGCCGGCCTTCGTAGCAGTCGGCGGCCGCCACGAACTCGACGCCCGGGAGCCGCAAGGCGGTCCGTGTGTCCCCGAATCCCATGCCGCCCACGCCGATGGTGGCGATCCGAATAGTATCGTTGGCGGCGACTGTGCCGGTGACTTCCTGCTCCGACTCGGCTGCTCCCAGCACTGCGGGGGACAACCCTCCAGCCAGCGTGGACGCAGCGGTCAGCTTCAAGAAGTCTCGGCGTGAACTCTTGATTCTTGCCATGGTTTTCTTCCTTTCCCCGCAGGTCAGCGGGACACTCGATCGGGATCCCAGATCGTGACCGCGATGTGCTGTTCGGGCCGCTCCTCGGTGGTGTAATAGTACATCGTGACCAGTTTCCCGTCTGATCGCTGGACGGTCCGTGTGTAGCCCAGGTCCCAGGTTCGGCCGTCGTCCCGCAGGTGAATCTCCGCGCCCCAGGTCTCTCCGTTGTCGGAGCTGATCCTGGCCCGGATCCCGTAAGGCTCGCCCCGGTAGCCGTAAGTCACGCAGATGCGCCCGTCCTTCAATCTCACCAGACTGGGAGGATTGCCGTTGCGATGCCCTTCGTTGCCGGGGTCCGTCTGGGCCACTTTGCTGAGGAACTCCCAGCTGCGGCCCATGTCCCTGGACTGGTAGAGGTCGATCCAATTGGCCCTCACGTCGGGACCGGGGACCTGGAAGCCGAAACGGCGGCGCAGGGCAGAGATCAGGTGGTTGTGGCCGACCTGGGCCGTGGACGGCATCACGGAGCGCACCGCCACCGGGTGCCCCGTCATCCAGGAGAGGAACTCGAAAGTCTTGCCTCCGTCGGCCGTGCGGGCGCAAAAGGCCCGGTCCTGCAGGCCCGCCTGCACCAGGGGCTCCTTGGCCGAGAGGAAAAAGAGGCACTCGTCCTTGCCCAGCACCAGATAGTCGGTCCGGGCCGTCAGGCTCTTCCCGAACGTGGGCAGTTCATAGGGACCTTGCCAGGTCTTGCCGCGGTCGTAGGAAAAGTGAAAGACGCCACCGGAGTTCCGCAGCGCGAAATCGGGGTGGGTGAAATCGATGCCCCCCGGCGAGGGGGCAGCGTCCTGAAGGTCCAGCTCCGGGTGCTCCCGGTATGTCCAGGTCTGGCCGCCGTCCAGGCTGCGAGCCAGGGCCTTGACGCTCGGTTTCTCCCGATCGTAGGAGTGATCGTCCGTTTTGTCCTGGTAGTAGGCGAGCTGGAAACCCACCAGGATCTCATCGCCCCAAATCCATACTCCATTGTTGGCCGGCCAGCCGCCGAAGCGGCCCGGCTCGTGAAAGACGATGGTGTGCCGGAGGGGAGCCTCATCGTCTCCCGAGGCCTCGGCCGGTGAATCGCCCCAACCGGCGAAAGCGCCCAGCAGAACGCCAAGGGCGCAGGCTGCGAGAAGTCTGTGTCGCGATCGTGAACCCTTCATTGCTCTCCTCCTTCCTCGTCCATGAGCATCCCTTCGCGAAACATGTGTTCCCCGAGAAGGTTGCCGGATGCATCCCAGAGCCTGGCCGGCCCGTCGGCACGGAAGTTCCGCCATTCCGACTCGGAGCGCAGCCGGCCGGCGGGCCACCACTGCCGCCAGACGCTGGAGCCGTCGGGCCGGTGATCCCAGGACCAGACCTTCGTCCCGTCGGCCGACCAGAAGGTCTCCTCACCCACCCTGCGGCCCAGCTGGTAGTCGGCTTGGCGCATCTTCCGACCGTTGTCCCAGTACCAGGTCTCGCTCCCGTGCAGGAGGAAGCGCCCGTCATCGGCCGTACCGCCGCTGTAGGTGAGCCGGGGTGTGCCGTCCGGGTACTGTTCCTCGAACCGTTCCACTCGTGGAATGTCGGTCGCGCTGGAGGCCATGATTTCCGAGTCGGGCCTTTGCGGCGACGGACCCGCCAGGAGCCAGGCTTCGTTGAACTCGAAGTGAAGGCAGGGATTGGTCATTGTGCCGATCAGGTGGATCATCCCGTTGGGGGCCTGGCGGGCGACCGCGTAGCCCAGAGTGGGGCCCCTCATGCGTTCCGCCCTGCTCCGGTTTTCGTGAATCTGGGCGCCGACCAGCTGCTTGAATTTCCAGGTTTCCCCCTCGTCTTCTGACAGTGCGACGTACGACCCCAACTGATGGACGCCCTCGGGCTGGCCTCCAGTGTTGTGCAGCACGAAGTCGGCGGCGAAGAGCAGCCGGCCGCTCGCGAGGCGCAGCAGAGTCGGCCTCTGGTTGGTCCCCTGGCGGGGAAAAGGGGTCTTGCTGACGGTCCAGGTGGCGCCGCCGTCGTGGGAAACGGCCTTGGGCATGAATTCGTCGATGTCCGTGTTCTTGCCTCCCAGACCCAGAATTCCACCGTCCTTCAACAGCGCGAAGCTGGTGTGGCGACCGGCGCTGCGGCCCCCGGTGTCGGTCCAGGTCTCACCGTCGTCCTGGCTGGCCCAGAGCACCGACTCGCCTCCCGAGCCGTCGCTGGAGAGGTACATGGTGCCGTCCGGGCTGCGAAAGGCGCTATTGATGGGTTGCCGGCTGTGGCTGCCGATGGGGCCCGGGAAGTTGGGAAAGCGGATGGGGCCCCAGCTGGCCCCCTGGTCGCGGGAGGTGGTCCAGGCGAACGGAAAACCGCCCGTCTCCAACTTGGGATTGCCCCAGAACAGGTGCAGCATCGGTCCTTCCTGTGCCGAAGAGGGCGGCCGGTCGCTCCAGAGCAGCGGAGCATGGTCGTTCACGCCCACGAAATCGAAGATCCTCGAGGGCATGTCCCACTCCTCGGCGCCGAAGCGAAGCCGGCTGGCGATCAGCGAGACGCCGGGTTCGTACTCCCGGTAGGAGGTGTAGATCGCCATCAGGATGTCCCCGTTGGGAAGGGCTTCCAGCGCGGGACTGTGATTGTGCCTGCGGAAAGACGGGTGCATCCCGACCGCGTCGATGGCTTCGTTGGGACTGTTCTCCAGGGGGGTGGGCAGCAGGTAACGCTTTCGAAAGTAGGGCTTGCTCGGATCGGGCCCCCGGGTCACCGGAGGCGAACTTTGCCTCACCCCCAGCTGAACGAACGGGATCTCAGCGGGCCACGGGGCGCTGCCGGGGCGGGGGGCTTGAACCAACCTGAATCCGATAGCGTGGTGTCCGGGCCGGGTCTCCTTGGCGGCCTCGGCCCGGGCCTGCCGCTCCTCACGGTCGGTGTGAAAGATGGCGCTTTCGCTGATCAATCGCCGATCCGCGCCGGGCCAGCTCCAGTAGAGCCGGAAGTAGGTCCCTTGGTCGCGAAGAAAGGAGACCGTCAGCGGATAAATTTCTCCTTCGACCATCTGCATCGAGCCGCTGCGCGAGCCGTCTTTGCCCCAGCCGTCGATGACCTTCTGCTCGCCGATCCGGAGCACGATTCCGTCGACCGTCTCGGCGTGAAAGTCGACGGGCCCCGTGTAGGTCCCTTCGATGTAGCCCCGCCAGCGGGCCGACCAGTTTCCTCCGCCTCTGGGATCGTTGCTCCAGTTGTTGGTGAGTCGAGTGATGACCGAAGTTTCCTGGGGATCGGTGAAGTCGACGTTGTCGAACCAGACTCCCGCCAGGCCGGGCCGGCGCCGGGCCGGCTGCGAACTCGTCTGCGGCTCGCTTCTCGAGTCGAATGGGCCGAAGGAGGGAGGCATGGCGAGCCGCCTGGTCGGCTGGGCGTAGTCGATCCGGAGAAAATTGCGCTCTTCCAGGTCCAGCGATCCTCCCCGCACCACGCGCAGGCTGCCGCTCGCGGGGCCGACGGGGTCGACGACCGGACCGGTGGGGTACTCGCCGAACCAGTCCGCGCACCATTCCCGGACCCCCGAGAGCAGGTTGCGAACGCCCGGGACGTCGGAGCCTGCCGAGTCCCCGCGCGGTCCAGCCGCGGGCGGGGAGGCCACGGCCCGGGCCACGTATTCCCACTCGGCTTCGGTGGGGAGTCGGTAGGGTTTCCCCTCTTTCCGGCTCAACCATTCGGCGAAGGCTGCCGCGTCGTGCCAGCTGACTCCGCCTGCATAGGGCTCGAAGCCGGGAGAGCCGTCGAAGTCGGGCTGG
>JBFKLX010000231.1:0-8584 GCA_041630155.1 Acidobacteriota bacterium | reverse complement strand
GGACCCGGTCGCGCAGCAGAGTGGCGCCCGCGCCGTCGAAGAGGGCCACGCCATAACGTGCGTTCCCGGTGATCAGGTTGTCTTTCAAATCGGCGACTGAAGCAGAGCCCAATACGGCCACACCATCGGCCCGAGCCCCGCGGCTGCCGCTGATCAGATTGTTTTCCAGCAGGCTGATGCTGCCGGAGAGGCGGATCCCCTGGCCGTTGTCTTCGCTCAGGGTGGACAAGACGTGGTTACCGAACAGCGAGACCACGCTTTCGGGGGCGGCGAAAATGCCGAAATCTCCGCGGCCCAGAGCGGGCTCGCCGACCTGGTTTCCTTGAATCAGGGCGGAAGAGGCGCGAAACAGGCCGACTCCCCGGCCCGGACCCCCCCGAATCAGGTTTTTGTAGAGATGGACCCGCCCGTGATCCACGAACACTGCCTCCACCCGATCCCCGCCCAGATCGTTGTCCCGAATCACGCCGCTGCTGTCGACGAAGGAAATCCCCCGTTGGCCGCCTCGCACGCGCAGACCTTGAATGGTCACGTTCTCCACTCCGGTGACCGTGAGCACGGCAGCCGCCTCCGCCGGCGCTTGCAGCTGGGGCTGCTGGCTGGGCCCCGCACGCAGCGTCACGCCGTGCAGGGCGGCCCCATTTCCATTGCGCCTGATCTCGAACGGCCCCGCATAGGTCTCACTGTCCAGAATCTCTACGGTGTCCCCCGGCAACGCGACCGCCAGCGCGGTCCTCAGGTCGGCGAACTGCGCCCCGGGCAGTTGGGACACCTGTAGCACGTTCCCGCTGGCGGCCGGCAAGAGGGCCCCCCAGAAGGGCACCTTGAGCGTGGGGCCGCTCCCAGGCTGGACCAGCACGAAGCCTTCGAAGGTTCCCGGGGCGGGCGAGCCGGTCAGCACGGGCTGGGCCTGGATCTGGATGCTCTCACCGGGCGCCAGGGTGAGTGAGTCGGGGAGCTGGATGCGCAGGTCCGTGTGAGCGGTGGTGTAGTCCAGTTCCAGTTGCACGTCATCGGCCGAAGTATTGGAGATCTGCAGGGCTTGGGGGGGCAGCACGCCCCCCACCAGCAAGAGGTTCCCAAAGCTGAGGCTGACGGGGTTCAAGCTCAGGGTGGCGGCCGTGGCGGCGCTCAGCTCGAGCCGCCCCGCCCCCGCTTGCAGGACGGAGGCCGGGTTGAGACCGTCCAGGGTCGCCAGAGTCGCCGAGTTCACCAGCGCCGACTTGACCTGAGCCGGGCTCCATCCAGGGTTCAGTTGCAGGAGCAAGGCAGCCGTGCCGGCGACCAGGGGAGTGGCGAAACTTGTTCCCTGGGAGCTGAGGACGTAGCTGTCGCCGCTATTTCCGGCACTCAGGATTTCCACACCCGGCGCCACGAGATCGGGTTTGATGGAGCCGTCCAGGTTGGGGCCTCTGCCGCTGAAGTCCGCCAGTACGTCGGGTTTCCGGGGGACCGCTAACAACGGTTCCAAAATCACTTCCAGGGACTGGCCCTGCTCCAGCAGTTGCAGCAGCTGCTCTCCCTCTTGGAGCGTGATCATGCCGGCCGGGCGCGTGGGAGAAGGGCTGCCAAAATCAGCGCGCACCGGTGGACCGGGGACGTTGTTGTAGAGCACCATGGCAGTGGCGTCGGCGCTGCCCAGTACGTTTTGTGCCTTGTCAGCGAACAGGCAGGTGCCCCGGCGCACCAGCGGAACTTGCCCCGAGAGACTCCCTGCGGGAAGGGATTGGCAGGCCTCGCCGCTGGGATCCAGCTCGGTGATCGACACCAGTGGCAGGGGGCCGAGTCGCTGCGCCAGAGGCGCGCCGTTTCCCGGCAAGAACTCGATCGTGTCCAGCGGCGGCGGGAGCGGCTGGGAGTCGGACTGGATCCGCAGCGCATTCAAGAGAGTTCGCACGTGCGACGTGGCCCCCACCGTGATCACGGCGGGGCTGGTTCCGGGCGAGGTGATGGAGCCGGGACCCCGGGCCCCGTTGTTCCCGGCTGCGACCACCGCCACCACACCCAGAGCGACAGCGTTGGCGATGACCTGCTGCTCGGGGTCGAAAGCGGGATTGACGGCCGGCCCCCCCAGGCTCAGGTTGACCACGTCCATGCCGTCGGCGACGGCGTCGTTGACAGCCGCAATCACGGCCGCCGAAGTCGTAGTGGGATTCACCTGGGGATCTCCGAACACGCGATAGTTCCCGAGGAACGCCTTAGGGGCGATGCCGTTTGCCGGACCCGCAGGGCTCAACACTCGGTTGCCTGCAGCGGCGGCGGCCACCCGAGAACCATGGCCAGCCAGGTCGCGAGGCACGGGGTTGCTTTCCGGCCTGAGGCCGTAGCGGGTCAAAGCGTAGTCCCGGGCTACGATCACCTTGTCGTTGGTGAAGGCCGCAAACTCCGTAGGGCGCGGAAATCCGGCGGGCGCCGAAAGCGTGCCGTCCTGGAACATGGGATGGTCCAGATTGATGCCGGAATCGAGGATGGCGATTCGCAGGCCGGCGCCGGCTCGATCCACCCCTCCCACTTTCTGCCAGGCCGCCGGTGCCGACACCAGCGTGGGAGCGGCGTCCAGCATTGGCCACCGCTGCAGATTGGGGTAGACTCCAGCGACCTCCCGACTCGCCCCCAGGATTTCCAGGGCCTCCTCACCCGCCCGGACGACCAGCAGGTTGATCAGGTCCGTCTGCCGGTCCAGCACGACCAGTCTCCAGGCCGGATCTCCGGGTGGCAGCGCGGAATCCTTGGATTTCGTGGAAACCACCCCGTCGAAGCGATCCAGGAATTCCTGCTGGTCCCGCTCGAGCAGGCGGCGATACCCGGCAGCTCGATCTCCCGCGAGCAGCTCCCTCCGCCGCGCTCTCGACCGGGGCACCTGCTCCTGCAGCATGTGCTCGGCGACACAGGCCTGCCGGAGAACCACCAGGTAAATCTCCTCAGCCGGGCCGGACGAGGCGCTCTGGCCCCACATCGGGAGCGCATGGGATAAGATGGCGACACAGATGAGCAGGGGTGCAAACAATCGTTTCATGAGACGATCCGACGCGTTCAAGAGGCTGGGCTATTCACTGATCGCCGCGGCGCTGATTTTTTTCATGATCGTGACGTATTTGCCGGAACTGCGTTCGGCGCTCGTGGTCACCTACAGCTACAGTCTGTTGGGGGCCGGTGTCCTTTCTCTGCTGCTCAACAAAGGCCTGGCGATTATACACTACCGCCGTTGGAGGGAGACTCCCGTGCGTTGCAGGGATTGCGGGTGGAGCGGGCTGGGCCAGGACTGGTATCGGTACCGGTGCTGCCCGGATTGCGACTCCATCCGGGTCGCACCGATCGTGCACTGAGTGGACCCATGACATGAGATTTTCCCTGATTCTGGACGATGTGTTTCTCGAGCACGCCACTCCGGTCGGACACCCCGAGCGCTCCCAGCGGATCAGTGCCATCGCTGCGCGGCTCCGCGCCTGGTCCGGCTTTGGCCGGCTGCATTTGCTGAGACCACTGGAAGTGGACGAGCGATGGCTGCGGAAGGTTCACAGCGAAGAGCATTGCCTGCGCATTCAGGCCACGGCCGGGCGCCCTTATACCCAGCTGGATCCGGACACCCACGCCTCGGCAGATTCTTTCCGGGTGGCACGCCTGGCGGCCGGCTCGGCTGTCGCGTTGACCCGGACGGTGCTGGACGGGGAATCGGACAGCGGTTTCGCTCTGGTTCGCCCCCCGGGGCACCACGCCGAGAGCTCTCGCGCGATGGGCTTCTGCCTGTTCAACAACGTGGCCGTAGCAGCCGCCTGGGCTCTGGAGAGACCCGAAGTGCAGCGGGTGGCGATCGTCGACTTCGACGTCCATCACGGCAATGGAACTCAGGAGATCTTCTACGCGAGGGACGATGTCCTGTACGTGTCCTCCCATCAGCACCCACTGTATCCGGGAACCGGGCGTTGGGAGGAGCGGGGCAGCGCAGCCGGCCTCGGCTCCACCTTGAATCTGCCTCTACGGGCTGGGAAGGGGAACGGCTTCGTCCTGGCCCTCTACGAACATTTCGTCCTGCCCCATCTGGAGTCCTTCCAGCCCGACTTGATCCTCGTGTCGGCCGGTTTCGACGCCCATTTCCGCGATCCGCTGGCCGGGTTGAATCTGGACGAAGAGGGGTTCGCGGCCTTGGCGGACCTGCTCAACCGAGCGGCCGAGCACCTCTGCTCGGGCCGGATCGTGTACCTGCTGGAAGGGGGATATGATCTGGACGCGCTGGCCGAGTCGGTGTTGCGGACGATTCAAGTCTCGGTGGGCGAAGCGGAGCCCCAAGCCCGCGCCGAGGACTCGACGGATTTTCAGGAGTATCGCCGCCAGGCGGAGGCCGTTTTTCAACGACCGGACTGACCATCTACGCCCTGAGCGCTCCGCCCTCTTCCTGCCCGAACTTGGCCTTGAGCACTTCGGGAAGCCGGTAGACGGTGTTGCAGTTCTCGCACTTGAGCAGGACCAGCTTGGAATTGACGCCGAATTCTGCTTCGATCTCGCTGCGCAGCCCCTGGTCGGGCTCGTTGTAGTATTCGGCAAACGGGGTGTAGCGCTTCAGCCCGCCGTGGCAAGGTTTTCCCTTGGCGTCCCGCTGGCTGCAAACCACTTGTTTGGGCAGCAAGTCTCTGATCACCTGACCTCCTAGAACGTCGTCAGCATAGCATCAAGGGGGCTCGGGGCGCAGCCCGGGCGTGAGACCCGAGCGCCAAGCCCCTCTCCCTCACTCGGGGAACACTCCACCTTGCTTGGCCAGGACCTTGCGCAGTTTGTTCAACGAATAGGTGTTGATGACGTCCGGGGCCGTGAGCCAGCCCCGGCGCGCCGTATAGATCCCGTAGCGAATGGAGGCGAGTGCCTCTCGGCGGTGGGCGTCCGAGTTGATGCTCAGCAGGACGCCATGCTGGCCCGCCCGCCGGCAACCGACGTCGGACAGGTCGAGCCGTTTGGGGTCGGCGTTGACCTCCAGGCAGACACGCTGGCGCCGGGCGGTCTCGAGGATCTGGTCCCAATCCAATTGGCAGCCGTCTCGCTTGCCCAGGATTCGGCCGGTCGGGTGCGCCAGGATGTTCACCTCGGGGTGTTCCAGGGCGCGGCAGATGCGGCGGGTCATGCGGCCACGCTCCATGCCCAGCCGGCTGTGCACGGCCGCGATCACCAAGTCGGCTCGCTCCAGCACTCGATCGTCGAGGTCCAGCTTGCCGTCGGCCAAAATTTCCACTTCCACGCCGCTGAGCAGGGTGATTCCCGGGTCGCTGTCGTTGAAACGGCGAATCTCCTCGAATTGGCGCCGGAGAGCCTCTGCGTCCAGCCCCCCGGTCACGGCCAGCGCCTGGCTGTGGTCGGTCACGGCAATGTACTGGTAGCCCAGCCGGCGCGCTGCCTCGGCCATCTCGGCGATGGAGTTTCGGCCGTCCGAGGCTTTGGTGTGCAGGTGGAGGTCGCCCTTCAGGCAGGCCTCTTCGATCAGAGGGGGAAGGACACCCTTCTCGGCGGCCTCGATTTCGCCCCGGTTCTCGCGCAATTCGGGAGGAATGAACGCCAGCTGGAGGCGCCGGTAGATCTGTTCTTCTTTTCGGCCGGCCAGCCGCTTTTCTGTTTTGTTCGAGAAGAGGCCATACTCGCTGATCTTGAGGCCCATGCGCTTGGCTCGTTCGCGCAACGCGACGTTGTGAGCCTGGCATCCGGTGAAGTATTGCAGGGCTGCGCCGAACGCCTGATCGTCCACGACTCGCAAGTCACAGGCGAGGCCGCCGCGGAGCCGCACTGAAGCCTTGGTCGTCCCCTGGGCCGCTACTTCCTGGATGGCCGGGTACTGGAGAAACCAGGCGATGAGCCTCTCGGGCTTTTTCGAGGTCGCCAGAACGTCGATGTCCCCGATGGATTCCTTGCGGCGGCGCAAGCTGCCGGCGGTAGACAGTTGGCCGCAGGCCCGGTCTCTTTCGAGATGTTCGAGAATCGCATCGCCCGCCGCGATCGCGTGATCCAGCCGGAAGCGGTCGCCGCGGCGCTGGTGGCTCTCCAGGGCCTCGCGCAGCTTGGACGCGCTCTTGACGCCCATTCCCGGCAGCTCGCGCACCCGCCCATCGTCCAAGGCTTGTTTCAGCGCCGAAAGGGTGGTCACTCCCAGCTCCTTCCAGAGCCGAGCGACTTTGCGTGGACCCAGGTTCTCCAGCTTCAGAAGCTCCAGCAGGCTGGGCGGCACCTTCTGCCGGAGTTCCTCCCGCTCGCGGCAGCTGCCGGTGCGGACGATCTCCTCGATGCGCGCAATCGTCCCGGAGCCGATTCCAGCCACCGACTTCAACTGGCCGAGACGGTCCTCGAGCATCTCTTCGACGCCCTCAGGGAGGTCCGCGATCACTTGTGCGGCACGCTGGAAAGAGCGGATCCGGAACGGGTTTCCGTCCAGGATTTGCAGCATTTGAGCCATCTCGCGAAAGACGTCTGCGATTTCCCGATTGTCCATGCGGTCCGGCCTCAGAGCCCTCTCAGCCGCGCCACTGCCTCTTCCAGCAGGTCGCGAGTTTTGCAGAAGGCGAAACGGATGTAGCGCCTGCCGTCTTCGGGGCGGCGATAGAAGCTGCTGCCCGGGACGGCGGCCACTCCGCAATGTTCGATGAGATGGCGGACGAAGCTCACGTCGTCCAGTTCGGTGAGGGCGGAAATGTCGACCATGACGTAGTAGGCTCCCGACGGCTGAAACACGCCGAAACCCAAGTCGGCCAAAGCTGAACAGAGGAAGTCGCGTCGCTCGCGGTAGTCGGCGGCGAGCTGCTGGTAGTAGTGTTCGTTGATTCGAAGTGCCTGGGCCCCCGCCTCTTGCAGGGGAGCAGCCGCCCCCACGGTCAGGAAGTCGTGCATCTTTCGAATCGCCGAAGTGAGGTCGGGCGGCGCCACGATGTAACCGATGCGCCAACCAGTGACGCTGAAGGTCTTGGACAAACCGCTGATGGTGACCGTTCGATCGCGCATTCCCGGAAAGCCGCCAATCAGATGGTGCCGGCAGCCGTCGTAAACGATGTGCTCGTAGATCTCGTCCGTGATCACAAAAAAATCGTGGGTTTGGGCCAGCCCGGCCAGCCGCTCCAGTTCTTCTTTCGTGAAGACCTTTCCCGAAGGATTGTGGGGCGTGTTCAAAATCAGCGCTCTGATCCGGTGAGACCTCGACTGCGCTTCCAGAAGGCTCTCCAGCCGGTTCCAGTCGAGCGCCCAGCCCTGCTCGGCCCGGAGGGGGAAAAAGACCGGAGTGGCACCGCTGATGATCGCGTCTGGCCCATAGTTTTCGTAGAACGGCTCCAAGATCAGCACCTGCTCACCCGGGTCGACCAGTGCCAGTAGGGACGCGATCATGCACTCGGTGGCTCCGCACGCGACCGTGATCTCACGCTCCGCGTCTACTTCGAACTGGTAATGGCGGCTGTATTTGAGGGCGATACTCTCGCGAAGTCTGGGGGAGCCCCAGGTCACTGCGTACTGATTGATGTCGGCTCGAATGGCGCGGCAGGCTGCTTCTTTCAGCAGTTCCGGCGCCGGGAAGTTGGGGAACCCCTGGGCCAGATTGACCGCCCGGTGAAGCGTGGCCAGGCGCGTCATTTCCCGAATCACGCTTTCGGTGAACTGGGCCGCCTTCTGGCTGACTCGCTGTGTGGCCATACTCTGGGTCCGGGTCAGCTCCGAGGAGGGGGCCAGTCGAGAGGACCCCTCGTGAGAGATCGCGTTGCTGCGCCAGGATCGTCACGGCATTGCCGAGTCGCGCCGCCCGGCCATCCGGGACGAGAAGCCCGGGTCGCAGCGGCCGGTCTCGAGCCCAACCGCCCCCTCGCCACCGGCGGCGCCCAACGGCCCGCCCATCAACTCAACTGGAGTCCCGGATAGCCCGGTCCCATACAACCTTCCTTGCCGTCGGCCAGCACGCTCACCAGTTCCTCGTGGAAGTGGTCGACGCTGGACCGTACCGTGGGATGGACGCGCTTGGCATACATGGAGCGGCTCCGGTCAATGTCGACTCTGAGGCGCTGGTAGAGGTCGTTCTGCTGCCGCCCGCGTTCCACGGCTTCCTCGTTGTACAGCTTGATCTCGGACACCAGCAGCCGGGCAAACCGTCGCGCTTCGCTGTGGTACCGCTCTCCTTCCGCTGGGGTTGCCGCAGCAGGCTCTTCGGCGGGCGCAGCAGGCTCTTCGGCAGGCGCAGCAGGCTCTTCGGCAGGCGCAGGCTTTTCGGCGGGTGGAGCAGCCGCTGCTTCGACCGGAGCTTCCGCGGGAGGTTCCTCCTCGATGGCGGGCGCCAACGGCTCCTCCAGCCCCAACGGGGCGAACCCAGCGGTTTCCGCCGGCTCGGGTTCCGCTTCGGCTTCCAGGGAGAACTCCCCAGCCGGTTGGGGCTCCGGTTCGCCGTCCGCTTCAGCGGGCGCCTCCACGTCCCACTCCAAGTGGGAGATCTCTGCGGCAGCCTCCTCGGGCTGCCAGGGGCTGGGTTGTTCCAGCTCTTCGGCTGCAGGGCTCACCTCTGGAGGAGCCATCTCCGGTTCCGGAATGGAAGGCAGCACGCCCGGCACTTCGGCGGCCGGCACAGTCTCTTCGCGAG
>JBFKLX010000230.1:0-8866 GCA_041630155.1 Acidobacteriota bacterium | reverse complement strand
GGCCAGCACCGACTCTGTGGGTGCGCTGGCGTCCGTTTTCATGGGCTCTCTCGAGCAACCCGGCGAATTCAACGTAGTCGCCGACCTGGATCGCGACGGCCGCTATCAGCCCTTGAACGACCGGCTGGACCGGAAGGGGATCGGAGTGGCCGTTGCCGAACCTCCCGGCGGTCCCTGGTTCGCGCCCCAAATCGGAAACGGGTCTTTCGGAAGAATCGGGTTTCAGACCTCCCAGATCCTTGCCAATACCCAGGCCGCAACCACGGCCCGGCTCGAGTACCGCGATCCCACCGGTGCGCTCCTCCCCATCCCCTTTGAGGACGCACCCGCTTCCCAGCTGGAGATCTTCCTGCCCCCGGGTCATTCCCGGACGCTCACCAGCACGAGTGAAGGAGCTCTGCAAGCCGGTTACACCCGCATCCTAGGGGCGGGCGGTCTGGGCAGTATCACCGTGCTCTCCCGATTGTTTCTGGATCCCGCGGGATCACAGCCGGCCGTGAGCACCGCCGCCGGTGTCGTCCTGTACGAGGCCGGTGTCCCCGCGGTCCGGCCGACTCGCGATTTCAGTGTGGTCCTCGACTCCCGGCAAGAGAAGGACACGGGACTGGCTCTGCTGCATCCGGGAGCCCCCGGAGACGAAAATGCCGAAGTGACCCTGCGCCTCTACGACCAGAATTTCGGTCTCCTGGACACCCGCCTCCTGAGCCTCGCCCCCGGTGAGCACCTGGCTCGCTTCGTTCACGAGCTGTTCGAGGACTCTGCCGAGGCGGCTGCCGAGATGCTGGGCAGTGTCACCGTGGAAAGCTCCCTGCCGCTGGCGGCCGTCACCCTCCGGCAGCGCGACAAACCGGGCCTCGATTATCCCGACGAGGTCCCGACCCTGGCCACTTTTCCGGTGCTGCCGGGTCGGGCCGACCTGCTCCCGACAGAGGAATCTCCCCGACCCCGGGGGCTGGACCCGCAACAGGTCTTCTTCTTTCCCCACATGGGAGACGGAGTAGTGGGGAACATCCGCTTTCAGACCTCGCTGATCTTTCTCAACGCGGGGAATCTGGGCACCGGGCGGGACACTCCACTTCGAATCGAGTTTTTCTCCTCCGACGGAAACCCGTCTGAAGTCGAATTGATCGGCCAGGGCTCGGCGACCAGCTTCCAATTCTCCCTGGCCGCTGGAGCCGCTCTGGCACTGCAGACCGCCGGTACTGGTCCCATTCAGGCGGGCTACGCAAAGATCACCACGGGCAGTTCGGTCGGGGGCACGGCCATCTTCACACGCTCGGAAGCCGACTCGGGGATCATCGTTTACGAAGCCGGCGTGCCCGCCACCGTGCCGCTTCAGGATTTCTCAGTGGTGGTCGACACTCGGGCCGAAAGGGACACCGGTCTGGCACTCGTCCACCCGGTCCTGTCGGGCCCTGCCGGATCTCCCGAATCCGCCCAGGTGACGATGCGGCTATACGACTCCGGCTACCAGCTCCTCGGGGAGGAGTCCCTGGCCCTGGAACCGGGCGAACATCGGCCCCGTTTCATCAGCCAGTTCTTCGACTCGATATCGGCCCAAGTCGAAGATCTGCAGGGTCTTGTCACCGTGACCAGCGACCGCCCCCTGGCCGTGGTCACGCTTCGCCAGCGAGATGATCCGGCGGCGCCTTTCCCCGAGGACGTGCCCAACTTGACCACCTTTCCGGTTCTGGCAGGTCGCCCCGACGCAGAAGTCCCTTGAACGCGTCTCGACCGCCTCGGCGGCGGCAGAAACACCATGGACCGAAAGGGAGCCAGACCCTCAAAGGCGATTGGGGCGGGTCGATCCTCTCTTCTCAGAATCTTCCCAACAGGAGAGTGTCCCAACCTCGGGTCGAACTGCAAATCCTGATCCGATCGGAACGGTGTCTGCCGCGCGGAGTTTGTTGAGTCGAATTGTCCCGGGCCGCAATTCAAGGCAGGTCTGAACGTCGCCGAGCTGATGGAAGAAAGCCCCTGGTTCGTGACGATGGCAACGTCCCTGAGGGGGGCGAATCGCTATCGGCAAACCCTTGGGAATCGCCCCTCATCCCTTCATTGAGTTTCGCTCTTCGAGTGATCCCAGAAGCGGCCGCTGAACTGCTTGACAGACGACATGACACCCATTAGGTTGAGTCTGCACTTGGGCGACCGAAGCTCCTGTTACTGGTCCATGAGAACAAAGTCTTGTCCGGTCACAGCCGTGAAACCAGAGGTCACAATCGCGTAGTGCGCGCAGTCCGTGACGGATGAGCACCGGCGCCAGCTCCCGGTCGTGGAGGATGAGAGGTCGTCGCGATGCCGTCGCTTGGCGAGGTAGTCAACGATCAGCAAGTGTCAGGACCGCCCGAGCTCATGAGCATCCTTACCGCGCAGGCAGCGTTCTACTACATGGCGGCCGCCAGCGTCGTGAGCGCAATCCTGGCAGTGACCCGGAAAAATCCCGTCCACAGCATGCTCTGGGTGCTCGCCCTCTTCCTGCACGTGGCGGGGATCTTCCTGTTGCTGGGGGCGGAGTTCCTGGCCGCGGTCCAAGTCATCGTCTACGCGGGCGCCATTCTGGTCTTTTACCTCTTCGTCCTGATGCTGCTCGACGTACCGGGCGAGGAGGCTCGGCCGAGGTTCGGCGCCCATTGGCCATTCGCCGCTGCCGGGGGGCTGGGATTCGTGGTCCTGACCTGGCTCGCCCAGATCGAAACACCGGGCACCTTAGCACCTGCTGCAGCGACGATCCCTGGAGAAGGTCCGCCCCTGGGGAGCCTTTCAGAAGTGGGCAAGGCGCTCTTCGGTCCCTTCGCGCTGCCCTTCGAGATGGCCTCGCTGATCCTCTTGGCCGCCATCGTGGGCGCCGTCGTGCTCGCCCGAAGGAGGCAGAAATCATGATCGTGCCCGTGGGTGTCGTGCTGGCCTTGAGCGCGGTCCTTTTTGGCATTGGAGCGTTCGGCTTCCTGGCCCGCCGGAACATCATCCTCATGCTCGTCTCCATTGAAGTGATGCTCAACGCGGTCAACCTCTGCCTGGCCGGATTCAGCCGGCACCTCGGTGACCCTCGCGGCCAGGTGCTGGCACTCTTCGTGATCGCCGTGGCGGCGGCAGAGGCCGGCGTCGGTTTGGGCCTCGTGATCGCATTGAACCGGAACCGGCCCGGAGCGGGCGTGTCGGATCTGACGCAACTCAAGTGGTGAGGCATTGGTGGCAAACGGGATCCCGAGTTCGGTCATGCCTCTGCTGGCGGTGCTGGTCTCAGCCCTGGGCGCGCTCCTGATCGCCTGGACCGGTGAGCGCCGGGCCAATCTGAGGGAGTTCTGGTCGGTTGCGGCCGGTCTCCTGATGTTCGCTTTCGTGGCCAGCATGATCCCCGAGGTGCTGGCGGGCGGCACCCCGGAGTGCGTGCTCTTCCGGCTCCTCCCGGGCATCGAGCTGGCCTTTCGTGCCGACGCCTTCGGCCTCCTCTTCGCTGCAGGGGCGTCGCTGCTGTGGATTCTGACCTCGTTCTACTCGATCGGCTATATGCGCTCCCTGAAGGAGCACGCTCAAACCCGTTACTTTGCCTGCTTCGCTCTGGCCCTTTCCGCCACGGTGGGCGTGGCCTTCTCGGCCAACCTGTTCACCTTGTTTCTGTTCTACGAGGCACTGACCCTTGTCACTTACCCGCTGGTGGGTCACAAGGAGACGCCCGAAGCCAAGGCTGGTGCGCGCAAGTACGTCATCTATCTCCTGGGCGCCGCCAAAGTGCTCCTGGTGGCCGCCATCATCCTGACCTACAACGTGGCCGGAACGCTGGAGTTTCACCACGGGGGGATTTTCCCGGCCGAGCAGATCGCGGCGCACCCCACGCTGCTCTACGTGATCTTTGCGCTGTTCCTCTTCGGGTTCGCCAAGAACGCGCTGATGCCACTGCACAGCTGGCTGCCGGCCGCCATGGTGGCCCCCACCCCGGTCAGCGCATTGCTGCATGCCGTGGCAGTGGTCAAGACCGGTGTGTTCTCCACACTGCGGGTCTTCCTGTTCGTTTTCGGCCCCTACGCCATGCGCGAGATCGGCGCCGACCAATTGGCGCTCCTTGCCGCTTCGGTGACCATTCTGGTCGGGTCGCTGCTGGCGCTCGGACAGGACAACCTCAAAGCCCGGCTGGCCTTTTCCACGGTGAGTCAGCTCTCCTACATCATCCTGGGAGCTGCGCTCTTGAATCAAAGCGGGGTGCTGGGCGGGGCCGCCCACATCACCAATCACGCCGTATCGAAGATCACACTCTTCTTGTGCGCCGGCTCGATTTACGTTTCTACGCACAAAACCGAAATCAGCCAGTTGTCCGGCCTCGCCAAACGCATGCCCTGGACCATGGCCGCGTTTGCACTGGCCTCCTCCAGCGTGGTAGGCATTCCTGCCACCTCCGGGTTCGTCTCCAAGTGGTACCTGGCCATCGGCACGGTGGAGCTCCCCAGCCTGGCCCTGCTGGGGGTTATCCTGGTCAGCTCTCTCCTCAACGCGGCCTACCTCGGCCCCGTGGTGTACAAGGCCTACTTCGAAGAGGCGCCGGGGAGCCAGGAGGAGGTCCGCGAGGTGCCCTGGATGGTTGCACCCTTGGCCATCAGTGCTGCCGCAAGCTTGCTGTTGGGCATTTTCCCGACTCCCGTGCTGGAACTGGCTGGAAGGGCGATGCCGTGAACGTTCTGCAAAGGCAGCTGGAAGACCCCGTCCGATTCGCCCGTATCAAGCGCGCGTTCTACGCGGGACTGGCCATGGTGGCCTTGGCCGAAATCGTTCTGCCGCTCATAATCCACGGCGCTCATCCCCATTTCTGGTTCGAAAGCTTTCCCGCCTGGGGCTCGCTCTATGGGCTGGGCTCCTGCGTGGCGATCATCGTCGTGTCCAAGCTGCTGGGGAAGGTCTGGCTCATGAGGCGGGAGGATTACTATGACTGAGTGTCGGGGGACGGCGGGGCTGTTGGGTCTGGGGGTCTGAGCGGTTATGACGTTTGATTCCCTGAACATAGAGTGGCTCCATCCCGGGCTGCTGCTGATCCTTGGCTCCTGGGTGTTGCCCTTCCTCAAAGGCCGCATCAAGGGCTTGGCAATGCTGCTCCTGCCTGCCGGGGCGCTGATCGTCTGCCTGGGTATGACGCCCGGCACTCATGGCGAAGTGAGCTTTCTCGGACTGGACCTGGTGTTTGGCCGTGTGGACCAGTTGAGCCTGCTCTTCTCTTACGTTTTCTCCATCATGGCCTTCCTCGGGATGGTCTACGCGCTCCATGTGAAGGACGATGCCCAGCACGTGACTGCTCTGACCTATGCGGGAGGAGCGCTGGGGGTGACGTTTGCCGGGGACTTCCTCTCCCTGTACGTGTTCTGGGAGCTGATGGCGCTGTCCTCTGCTCTTCTCGTCTGGCAGCGCCGCGAACCCGCTGCCGTGGCAGCCGGCTTCCGCTACCTGCTGGTCCACGTCTTCGGGGGGCTTCTCCTGCTGGCAGGGATCGTACTGCACTGGTCGCAAACCGGGTCGCTCGCCTTCGTGGACATGGAGGCTTTCGCCGCCGGCCCGGCCTGGACGCTGATCCTGGTCGCCTTCATTCTCAACGCAGCCGTCCCGCCGCTGGGGGCGTGGCTTCCGGATGCCTACCCGGAAGCCACGGGCACGGGGGCGGTCTTCATGACCGCTTTCACCACCAAATCCGCGGTGTACGTCCTGATCCGCGGTTTTCCGGGAGCCGAGATCCTGGTCTGGTTGGGAGCGGCCATGGCCGTCTACGGCGTGGTCTATGCCGTCTTGGAAAACGACGCGCGCCGGCTCCTGGCCTACCATATCGTGAGCCAGGTCGGCTACATGGTCTGCGGGGTCGGGATCGGGACCGCCCTGGCCTTGAACGGCGCCTCGGCCCACGCTTTTGCCCACATCATCTACAAGGCACTCCTCTTCATGGGAGCCGGTGCGGTCCTGGAGGTGACAGGGCTCCGAAAGCTGAGCGATATGGGGGGGCTCTACAAAACCATGCCGGTCACGCTCGGCCTGTACATGGTGGGCGCCTTCGCCATTTCGGCCGTGCCGCTCTTCAGCGGTTTCGTGAGCAAGTCGATGGTGGTCTCGGCCGCGGGCGAGTCGCACCTGGCGCTGGTCTTTCTCATGCTCACCTTGGCCTCCGCGGGGACTTTTCTGCATACGGGCCTCAAACTTCCCTACTACATGTTCTTCGGCAAGGATTCAGGCGTGCGTGGCCAGGAGCCGCCGGGGAACATGCTCGTCGCAATGGGCCTGGCCGCGGCAGCATGCGTATTGATCGGGGTCTTCCCCAGCCTCCTCTACCAGCACCTCCCAAATCCCGTGAACTACGTCCCGTACACCTTGCCGCACGTCACGTCCAGCTTGGGAATGTTGGGGTTCACCGCGCTGGGATTCTTCCTGCTACTCGAGCACCTCGACCCTGAGCCCAAGATCAGCCTGGACACCGACTGGTTCTACCGCCGAGGTTCGTCCCTCTGTGTGGCACTGGTCCAGGGGCCGCTGGCGCGCCTCGAGTCGGGCCTGGTGGGAGAGATCTACGAGCTTGTCATGCGGCGGCCCGTGTTGGGGGCGGCCGGTCTGTTGCGCAGTCTCGACACGCGGGTGGTGGACTCGGCAGCTGTCGGGGTGGGCAGGTTGACCCAGGCCTTCGGCCAAATCTTGAAGACAACGGTGAGCGGCAACGCCCAACACTATGGGCTTCTCATGGCGGCCGGAGCCTTGGCGCTGCTCGCTCTGGCAGTGATCGCACTATGACAGCCTACCCGGTCCTCACAGCCACGACTTTTCTGCCTCTGGCGGGCGCGGTCGTGATCCTGCTCTCTGGGAGCGATCGCTTGGCACGCTGGATCGCACTGGCCACGACGCTGGCCGCGCTGGCCGTCTCGGCCCCGCTCTATCGGAGCTTCGACAAGGCCTCGAGCGCCCTGCAATTCGTCGAGTCCGCAGACTGGATTGCGGAGTGGAACATCACCTACGAGATGGGCGTGGACGGAATCAGCCTTCCGTTCATCTTCCTGGCTGCGATTTTGAGCGTCCTGTGCGTCACCGCCTCGTGGACCGCGGTCGGCACCAGGGTGCGGGAGTTCTACGCGGCGCTCCTGGTCGCCGAGACCGCCATGATCGGGCTCTTCGCCGCCGCCAATCTTTTTCTCTTCTATATCTTCTGGGAACTCATGATCGTCCCGCTGTTCCTGCTCATCGGAGTCTGGGGCGGACCCGGCCGAGTCTACGCCGCGATCAAGTTCCTGCTCTTCACCCTGGCCGGCAGCGTCTTGATGCTGGTGGGCATGATCTCCCTCTACAGCACCTGCGGTACGCTGGACTTCAGGGCCCTCGCAGCAGGGGCCGCGCTGGAACCCGGATTTCAAGCCTGGCTCTTCCTGGCGTTCTTGACCGCTTTCGCAGTCAAGGTGCCCATGTTCCCGGTGCATACCTGGCTCCCTGACGCCCACACCGAAGCCCCTACCGCCGGGAGTGTGATCCTGGCTGGGATCCTGCTCAAGATGGGCGCCTACGGATTCCTGCGGGTTTCGCTGCCCATACTTCCCGACGCGGTTCAGCTCTTCCTCGGGCCGATGCTCGTCGTCTCCGCGGTGGCCATCGTTTACGGCGCCTACGTGACCTTGGCCCAGACCGACGTCAAACGCCTCATCGCCTACTCGAGCGTGAGCCACATGGGTTTCGTTACGCTGGGGATCTTCACACTCAACCGGAGTGGGGTCGAGGGGGCGATCCTCCAGATGATCAACCATGGAATCATCAGCGCAGCCCTCTTCTTGTGCTTTGGCATGATCTACGAGCGCACCCACACGCGGGAGATCAAGGACTATGGAGGGGTTGGCAAGGCCGCGCCGGCCTACTCCACTGCCCTTGCGCTCTTTTGTCTGGCAGCCGCGGGCTTCCCGGGTTTGAACTCCTTCGTGGGCGAGTTCCTCATCATCGGAGGCGCCTTCCAGACCCAGGCCTGGCTCGGAGGCATGGCGATCTGGGGTGTGGCCCTGGGAACGGCGTACTTGCTCTGGCTTTATTACCGCGTGGCCATGGGCGAGATCAACCCAGGCCTGCAAGGGCTCCAGCTCGAGCTCAACGCCCGAGAGGCGGTAACTCTGGCCCCGCTGGCCTTCCTCGCCCTGTGTCTGGGGCTCTACCCTGAGCTCGTCCTTTCCTATCTTCGCGTTCCGGTGGCGGAACTCCTGGCAGCCGGAGCCGCGCCATGAAGACAGCGACCCTGACGGATGTGGCCCTGCTCCTGCCGGAGCTGATTCTGGTCGGTACGGCACTGGCCTTCATCCTGGTGGCGCGACGGATCCAGAAAGGGCGCCGGGTCGCTGCCGGGACGGCCCTGGCTGCCGTGGCGGCTGCCCTGGTCTCGGGCTGGCTCGTGGCCGGGGGCCCGAAGATCGGTTTCGGTGGAATGATCACCCTGGACGGGTACTCCCAGTTCTTCAAGGTTCTCATCGCGTCCGCCCTGGCTTTGGTCGCACTCCTCTCCGAGAGGCGTGTCGAGGAGGAGGATGTTCGGCCGGCCGAGTACCATGCTCTGCTCCTGTTGGCTTCGACGGGGATGATGTTCGCAGTCTCGGCCCTCGACCTGTTGACCCTCTACCTGGGTCTGGAACTCACGACGCTCTGTTCGTACAGCCTGGTCGGGATCACGGTGGAGAAGCCAAAGTCGAACGAAGCAGCGATCAAGTACTTCCTGCTGGGTTCCTTCGCCTCGGCCTTGCTCCTCTACGGGATCGCCCTGGTCTTCGGAGTCACGGGTGCCACCGACTTTGCTGCCATTGCCTCGGCTCTCTTCGAATCCGGCTCGGGGAGCAATCCGATCCTGTTGGCAGCGATCGGCCTGCTGGCCGCGGGGCTTGCC
>JBFKLX010000229.1:0-8876 GCA_041630155.1 Acidobacteriota bacterium | reverse complement strand
TCCCCGAGACCCCGTAGCGCTTGAAACAGCGGTTGACAACCCGCCGCGGGGTCAGGCATACTCCCAATCAGGACCAATTTGGTCCCATTTTTTCCGGTTGGTGGCAACGATGATACGGCTCAGCAAAGAAACGGATTACGGCATTCTCCTGTTGACGTGTCTGGCGCAGACGGCAGACGCGCTGATTTTCAGCGCCCGAGAGCTGGCCAGTGAGACCGGCGTCCCCTTGCCGATGGTCAGCAAGGTGCTGAAGGCCTTGGCACGCCAAGGGGTGCTGACTTCTCAAAGAGGTCCCAAGGGTGGCTATGCCTTGGCCCAGCGCCCCGAACAGATATCGATTGGCCGGGTGATTGCGGCGATGGAAGGCCCGGTGGCGCTCACCGAGTGCATCGAGCATCCGGGAGACTGCGTACAGGAGCCGACCTGCCGAGTTCGCCGGAACTGGGCCACGATCAACCAGCGAGTATTGGCCTCCCTCGACAGCATCACGCTGGCAGAGATGGCCGAACCCCTGGTGGCTGACCGGTTGATTCAGATTGACGCCGGAGGGATGCAGGCCATTTGAACGGGTGGAAGGGACCCCCGCCACGTCCCCTCGCCCGCGGCGATGATTCATTTGAGGAGAGAGTGTTATGGCTACGGAGACTCAACAACTGCAGGAGCTGGCAGATCAGGAGTACAAGTACGGCTTCTACACGGACGTGGAAACGGATTCGATTCCTCCGGGTCTGAGCGAGGAGACCATTCGGACCATCTCCGCGAAGAAGAACGAACCCGAATTCATGCTGGAGTGGCGGCTGAAGGCATACCGGCACTGGTTGACCATGGAGGAACCGCGCTGGGCGTTCATCGACTACCCTGCCATCGATTACCAGGGCATCGTGTACTACTCGGCGCCCAAGCGCGGCAAGGATGGCCCCAAGAGCCTGGATGAGGTCGACCCGGAGTTGCTCGAGACGTACGAGAAGCTGGGGATTCCGCTGCGCGAACAGGAGATGCTGGCCGGGGTGGCAGTCGACGCGGTGTTCGACAGCGTGTCTGTGGCCACTACGTTCAAGGAAAAACTGGGCGAGCTGGGCATTATTTTCTGTTCCTTCAGCGAAGCGGTTCAGGAGCACCCGGATCTGGTCAAGAAATATCTGGGCAGCGTGGTGCCCCATACCGATAACTTCTTTGCTGCCTTGAACGCGGCCGTCTTTTCCGACGGGTCCTTCTGCTACATCCCCAAAGGCGTGCGCTGCCCCATGGAGCTGTCCACCTACTTCCGCATCAATGCGGCCAATACAGGGCAGTTCGAGAGAACGCTGATCATCGCTGAAGAAGGCAGCTATGTCAGCTACCTGGAGGGGTGCACCGCGCCCATGCGGGACGAGAACCAGTTGCACGCCGCAGTGGTCGAGTTGATCGCCCTGGACGACGCGCAGATCAAGTACTCGACGATCCAGAATTGGTATCCGGGGGACGAGAATGGAAAGGGCGGGATCTATAATTTCGTGACCAAGCGGGGCAAATGCCAGGGCCGCAACTCCAAGATTTCCTGGACGCAAGTCGAGACAGGCTCCGCTATTACCTGGAAGTACCCAAGCTGCATCCTGTTGGGGGATGGCTCCATCGGCGAGTTTTACTCGGTCGCCATGACCAAGAGGCGGCAGCAGGCCGATACCGGCACCAAGATGATCCACATTGGGAAGAACACCTCGAGCAACGTCGTGTCCAAGGGGATCTCCGCAGGTCACGGCCAGAACACCTATCGGGGCCTGATTCGCATCGGCAAGGGCGCCACCAATGCCCGCAACTACACGCAGTGCGATTCGATGCTGCTGGGAGACAAGTGTGGGGCCCACACTTTCCCCTACATCGACGTCCGCAACAGCACTGCCCATATGGAGCACGAGGCGTCGACTTCGAAAATCGGCGAGGATCAGATCTTTTACTGTCAGCAGCGAGGTCTGTCCCCCGAGGACGCCGTTTCGATGATCGTCAACGGCTTCTGCCGGGAGGTGTTCAAGGAATTGCCCATGGAGTTCGCCGTGGAGGCGCGGAAGCTTCTGGAAGTGAACCTGGAGGGAAGCGTGGGATAGCCCGGAGGCGCTCCTCTGGTGAAGTCAAGAGAATCAAGAGATGGCGGCAGCCCTGAACACCAAGCTGGGCCATCCTTCGAGTTGGAGAAGCAAATGCTGAAAATCAAGAACCTGCACGTGAAAGCGGACGACAAAGAGATCCTCCGCGGAATCGATCTGACGGTCGAGCCGGGCGAAGTCCATTCGATCATGGGACCCAATGGTTCGGGGAAGAGCACTCTGGCGCAGGTGCTGGCCGGACGCGACATCTATGAGGTGACCGAAGGGCAAATCCTGTTCGACGGCAAAGACGTGCTGGAGCTGGAGCCGGAGGAGCGAGCCTGTGAAGGCATTTTCATGGCGTTTCAATACCCTGTGGAGATTCCTGGAGTCAGCAACACCTACTTCCTGAAGGCCGCCATCAATGCCATCCGGCGTCATCGGGGCGAGCAGGAGATGGACGCGATGGAATTTCTGGAGCTGGTCCGGGAGAAGATTGAGCTGTTGCACATCGACGAAGAGCTGCTGAAGCGGCCCGTCAACGAGGGGTTCTCCGGGGGCGAAAAGAAGCGCAATGAAATCTTTCAAATGGCCATGCTGGAGCCCCGCCTGGCCATCCTGGACGAGACCGATTCGGGGCTCGACATCGATGCCCTCAAGACGGTAGCCGAGGGGGTCAACGCGCTACGCTCGCCCGATCGTGCCATCATCGTCGTGACGCACTACCAGCGCTTGCTCAACTATATCGTCCCCGATTTCGTCCATGTCCTCTATCAGGGGAAGATCGTCAAGTCGGGCGACAAGCAGCTGGCACTGGAGCTGGAGGAGAAAGGCTACTCCTGGCTGGAAGGCGAGTCGGAGACCGCGCAACCCGTCGGGTGAAGAGAGGTAAGACCATGGAATCGGTAAAGGAAAAAGACGCTTATCTCTCTGATTTCTTCGATTTTGAGAAGGCACAGGTCAACGCTGAGCCTGCTTGGCTCCGGGACCTTCGCCGGGATGCGATGACCCAGTTCTCCACGCTCGGGTTCCCGACCATCAAAGACGAGGCTTGGCGTTTCACGAACGTCGCCCCGATTGCCCGGACCCAGTTTCGACCCGGCCCAGGCCCCGAGCAAGTCGTGAACAGAGACGATCTGGACGCGCTGTGGTGCGGAAACCTGGGAGTTCCCCGGGTCGTCTTCGTCGACGGGGTTTTTCGCTCCGACTTGTCGGACGGCTGCGACCAGGCCGGCCTGGTCGTGGGAAGCCTGCGCGACGCCTGGCGCGAACGCGAAGCGACGCGGGCCTATTATGCGCGGCAGGCAGGGTACTTCGATCACGCCTTTGTCGCCCTCAATACCGCTTTTGCAGCCGACGGCGCGTACATCGAGGTGGCTTCGGGGACCGTGCTCGAGCAGCCCGTTCACGTGCTGTTCGTGGCCACGCGGCAAGAGCAGCCCCAGAGAATCCACCCGCGTGCGCTGGTGGTGGTGGGCCGCAGCAGCCAGGTCACGATCGTGGAGAGTTTCTCGAGTCTCACGGACGGCGTGTACTTCTGCAACCCCATCACCGAAGTCATCGTGGGCGACAACAGCACAATCGATCACTATCGCCTGCAGCACGAGAGCGGCGAGGCCTACCACGTCGGCATGAACCAGGTGGTCCAAGGCCGGGACACCAACTACCGAACGACCGCACTGGATTTGGGTTCGGCCCTCACACGGAACGACCTGGCCTGCGTGCTGAACGGGGAGGGTGGTCACGCTGAATTGAACGGTTTGTACTTGCTCGATGGCAAGCAGCACGTCGACAACTTCACGACCCTGGAGCATGCCAAGCCGCACTGCGACAGCCGCGAACTGTTCAAAGGCATCCTGGATGGGGAAGCCAAAGGGATCTTTCGGGGGCGCATCATCGTGCGCAAAGGCGCCCAAAAGACCGACTCCAAGCAAACCAACCAGAACTTGCTGCTGTCGGACGATGCGTTGGTCAATACCAAGCCACAGTTGGAAATCTATGCGGACGACGTGAAGTGCACCCACGGCGCCACCATCGGACAGCTCGATTCGACGGCGCTGTTTTATCTGCGCTCCCGCGGAATCTCGAAAGCTGCGGCGCGGAGCCTGCTCGTGTATGCGTTCGCCAGCGAGCTGATCGACTCCATCAAGGTTCCGGTCTTGCGCGACCAGATGATCGAGTACCTGACGGATTGGCTGCCCAAGGGAAGTCTCGTGAAGGAGGTGTTCGAGGGATGAGCAGGGTGCAGCATTGGCGCCGTGGCCAGCCAACCAACCCTGGAGCCGCTGTTCTCGATCTGGAGGCGGTTCGGTCCGACTTTCCGATACTGAAACAGCGAGTCTACGGGAAACCGCTGGTTTATCTCGACAATGCCGCCTCCAGCCAAAAGCCCCAGGTCGTCATCGATGCGATCAGCCAGTACTATGAGACTACCCACGCCAATGTCCACCGCGGCGTGCACCGGCTCAGCCAGGAAGCCACCGAAGCGTATGAGGGCGCGCGCCATGTCGTGCGCGATTTCATCAACGCCGCCGAGAGCCGCGAGATCGTGTTCGTACGGGGAACCACCGAGGCCATCAATCTGATCGCGCACAGCTACGGCTGTGCCCGCGTGAAGCCGGGCGATGAGATCTTGATCTCGACCATGGAACATCACTCCAACATCGTTCCGTGGCAGCTGCTGTGCGAAGCTCGGGGCGCCAGCCTTCAGGTGGCTCCGATCGATGATCGGGGCGTCTTGAAGCTGGACGAGTTTCGCAGTTTGCTGGGACCCCGCACCAGGCTGGTGGCCATCACCCACGTCTCCAATTCCCTGGGCACGATCAACCCCATGCACGAAATCATCGCACTGGCACACGAACAGAACGTCCCGGTGCTGGTGGATGGAGCTCAGGCGGTCCCCCACATGCCCGTGGACGTGCAGGAACTCGACTGCGATTTCTATTGCTTCTCCTCACACAAGGTGTTCGGCCCGACGGGTGTGGGAGTCCTTTACGGCAAAGCCGAGTGGCTCGAAGCCTTGCCGCCCTACCAGGGCGGCGGAGACATGATCAGCTCCGTCAGTTTCGAGAAGACGACGTTCAACGTGCTGCCCTACAAGTTCGAGGCGGGCACCCCCAATATCGCCGGCGTCATCGGCTTGGGCGCCGCCCTGGAGTACCTGCGCCGCATTGACCCGGACCTGATTCAAGCTCACGAGAAGAGGCTTCTGGAACACGCCACCGAGTCGCTGAATTCGATCGAAGGCCTGCGGCTGATCGGCACCGCGCCGCAAAAGGCGAGCGTCCTGTCTTTCGTCATGGAGGGTATCCACCCTCACGATATCGGTACGATCGTCGACGCCGAGGGAATCGCTGTCCGTACGGGGCATCACTGCGCCCAACCGGTCATGCACCGTTTCGGCGTGCCCGCCACGGCCCGCGCCTCCCTCGCTTTTTACAACACACTCGAGGAAATAGAGGCGCTGGCGGCGGCGTTGCAACAGGTCAGAAAGGTCTTCGGCTAGCATGTCGGAGCTGAACGAGCTGTATCAGGAAGTCATCCTGGACCACAACAAGAACCCCCGGAACTACGGGGTGTTGGAGCAAGCCGACCGGCGTGCCGAAGGAAACAATCCGCTCTGTGGTGACCGGATCACGGTGTTCATCAAGCTGCGCGAGGATACCATCGAGGAGATCCGGTTCCAGGGAGCCGGGTGTGCCATTTCCACTGCCTCGGCGTCCATCATGACGGAGACCTTGAAGGGGAAGAGCCTCGACGAGGTGGGGCCGCTTTTCCAGGCCTTTCGCGACCTTGTCACGGGGAAGGAAACGCCCAGCGCCGACTCGCTGGGGAAACTGGCGGTGTTCCACGGCGTCAGTGAGTTTCCCATCCGTGTCAAATGCGCCACTCTGGCCTGGCACACCCTTCAGGCAGCTCTGCAGCAACGCACGGATCCTGTCTCAACCGAGTGATCGGAGGTACCAACCATGAACGATCGCCCCAAAGACCACCTGGAAGTCCTCGATAGCCGGGAGCCCTCACCGGCGCCCGCGCCCGCAGGCGAAGGCGTCGGGCCTGCTTCGGAGGATTTGAGAGAGGCCGTGGTGGAAGCCCTCAAAACCGTGTTCGACCCGGAGATCCCCGTGAACATTTACGAATTGGGGCTGATTTACGAGTTGAAGGTGGACTCCGAGAACAAGGTTGCCATCGAGATGACCCTGACATCCCCCATGTGTCCAGTGGCCGGTTCGCTGCCGGGAGAGGTGGAGAGCAAAGTCAAATCCGTCCCGGGGGTCCAGGACGCTGAAGTGGAACTGGTCTGGGATCCTCCGTGGAGCATGGAGATGATGACCGAAGAGGCCAAGCTCCAGTTGGGAATGTTCTGAAGCCGCTGCAGGCTTCAGAACATTGCGGGCCGACTCGGAAAACTCCCTGGAGCAGGTCAAACCCATGCGGCTGGTTCGGTTCTTAGTTCTTTTTTCCGCCTTGGCCGGCGGCGGATACCTTCTTTACCGCTCCGAGCCGGTGCGCCAGCTCTTCGAATCCAGCTCTCCCCGCCGGGAGCACCCCCTCGACTTTCTGGATGAAGTCGATGAGGTACTTCCCCAAAGAACCGCCCCCGAAAAGCCCCCGGCAGTCACTCGAGTCGCACCTCCGGCAGCCGAACCGGATCCCGGCCCCCCAGCTGTGCCCAACGAGGTCGTCACCAGTACCCTCCTGGGGATTCTCAAGGCCCGGGGGCTGGCGTATGGAATCGCGCTTTCGGTATCGGATCGACAACTCCTGGTGGAGGGCGAAGTGGACTCGCCGGAAAAACGCCGTCAGATCCTGGACATTCTCGAGAAGGGCCGCGGGCGCCGAAGCTTGAAGGCAGATCGGCTGGTGGTGAAGCCATAGCCCTCAGCCGCACTCGGGAATAACCTATCCCGCCTGCGTGCTAGACTGAGCCGATGTGTGGAATTGTCTGTTATCTGGGCAGGCGGGACGCGCTTCCCATTCTGGTCGAGGGCCTGCGGCGTCTCGAATATCGGGGTTACGACTCCAGCGGCCTGGCACTGTTCAGCAACGGGCAGATTCGATCGGTCCGGGCGGTTGGAAAGATCCAGAGCCTGGAGTTGCTGCTGAAAGACAATCCCCCCGCGGGCAACTGCGGCATCGCCCACACCCGCTGGGCGACCCATGGCGAGCCGTCGGTCGAAAACGCTCACCCGCACCCTGATTGTCGCGCACACATCCATGTCATTCACAATGGAATCATCGAGAATTTCCAGAGCCTTCGCAGTGAGCTGGAGCTCAAGGGACACCGGTTCACGTCGGAGACGGACACGGAGGTTCTGGCTCATCTCGTCGAGGAGTGTTTCGAGGGCCGGCTCGAAGACGCCGTGATGAAGGCCCTGCGGCGCGTCTCCGGCGCATTCGGAATCGGTGTGATCTGCCAGGACGACCCGGGGAAGATCGTAGTGGCTCGGCGCGGCAGCCCGTTGATCCTGGGGATTGGCGACGGGGAGATTTTCGCCGCCTCCGATGTCACGGCCCTGGTGACTCACACGCGCCAGGTGGTCTACCTCCAGGATGACGATCTGGCGGTTCTGACCGACGATTCGTACCGCATCTCCAACCTGCAAGACCAGCCGATTCGGCGGGATCACCACACCGTAGACTGGGACGTTGCTGCGGCCGAAAAGCAGGGTTTCGCCCACTTCATGCTCAAGGAGATTCATGAGCAACCCGAAACCGTGCGTAACGCCCTGAGAGGGAGGCTCGACAAACGGGAGGCCACCGCCAAACTAGGTGGGCTCGAACCGGTGCGTGAGGCCTTGGGGCGAATGGACCATCTCATCATCGTCTCGTGTGGCACCTCCTACTACGCGGGCCTGCTGGGACGCTACGTCATCGAAAGTCTCACCGACATCGCAGTGGAGGTCGATCTGGCGTCTGAGTTCCGGTACCGCAGGCTGAACCTGCGCCCCGACACGGTGGTGCTGGCCGTGAGCCAATCGGGGGAAACGGCGGACACCTTGGCGGCGGTGCGGGAAGCCAAGCGCAAAGGCAATCTGGTCCTCGGACTGGTCAACGTCGTAGGCAGCAGCATCGCTAGAGAGACCGGCGCCGGGGTGTACAACCATGCGGGACCCGAGATTGGGGTGGCTTCGACCAAAGCCTTTCTGTCGCAGGTGACGGTTCTGTATCTGCTGGCGCTGCTGCTGGCTCGCCGCCAGAGGATGTCTTACGGCGAGGGGGAACGCTTCATCGAAGAGTTGACGGCAATTCCAGCCAAGCTCGAGGCCATACTCGCACAGGAAGCGCGGATCCAGCAGATCGCCAGCCGCTTTGCCGAGTATCGAAATTTCCTCTACGTGGGCCGGAAACTCAACTACCCCATTGCCCTGGAAGGGGCGCTCAAGCTCAAGGAAGTCTCTTACGCGCATGCCGAGGGTTACGCCGCGGGCGAGATGAAGCACGGGCCGATCGCCCTGATCGATGAGCAGTTCCCCTCCGTCTGCCTGGCACCCCGCGATTCGACCTACCGGAAAATGCTCTCGAACGTGCAGGAAATCAAAGCCCGCCGCGGACCCGTGATCAGTGTGGGGACCGAAGGCGATCCGGAGCTGGCGCAATTGAGCGACGCCTACCTTGGGGTGCCGGCCTGTGACGAGTTGTTCACACCGCTGCTGACCGCGATTCCGCTCCAGTTGCTGGCGTATCATATCGCCTTGTTACGTGGTTGCGAGATCGACCAGCCGCGCAATCTGGCCAAATCGGTGACCGTCGAATAGCAGGGCCGGTTCTCCAGCTTTTTTGGGCTGCCGAGATGCAACGCCTGGCGCCTCGTTG
>JBFKLX010000228.1:0-8928 GCA_041630155.1 Acidobacteriota bacterium | reverse complement strand
GCATCCCGCCCCACCGCACCGACACCGGTTCGTATCTGGTCAGCGAAGTGTTCGGGGCGCGTTCGATGATCTATGTCAAGGACGAGGACGGTCTCTACACCGCCGATCCCAAAAAAGACCGCCGTGCCCGATTCATCCCGCGGGCTACCGTGGCCGAACTCGAGGCCCTCGACCTGCCGGACGTGGTAGTCGAGCGGCCGGTCCTGGAATTGATGAGGAGTGCCCAGAATCGCCGCTCGATTCAAATCGTCAACGGTTTGAAGCCCGGAAACCTCACCCGTGCCCTGGAAGGAGAGCCAGTGGGCACGGTGATCACGGCGGAGTGAACGCCGACGATGCCGCTCGAGAGGGCCTGGAAACCATGAAAGAGAAACCGAACGACCACCGGCACCACGTTCAATCGAAACTGATGCGCGAAAGCCTCCTGGACAAAGACCTGATGCGGTCCACCGAAACCCCGGTCGTGAGGATGCTTCCCGAAGCGGACGTGGTCAAGATCGGCGGGCAATCGATTCTGGACGCGGGGCGACGGGTCGTCTACGGGGTTGTTGAGGTGTTGGCCCGGGAGCTGCGAGGCCGCAAACTGATCATCGGTACCGGCGGTGGGGTCCGCAGCCGGCATGTCTTCTCGATCGGCCTGGACCTGGGCTTGCCGACGGGAGTGCTGGCCCAGCTTTCCATGGCCGACGCTCTGGGCAATGCGCATATCCTGGGAACCCTGCTGGCTCCCCAAGGGGTGGTTGCGATCCCCCCAGAGATCTTCGGACACCTGCTGCCCTTCTTCTTGCGGGCCGCGCCAGGAGTCATTTTCAACGGAGTGCCGCCCTACTCGATCTGGGAGCATCCACCCCAACTGGGCCGGATTCCACCCCACCGGACCGACGCCGGGTGTTTTCTACTGGCGGAGTGTTTCGGCTGCCGCAGCCTGACGCTCGTCAAGGACGTCGACGGCCTGCACGAGAGGGACCCGAAAGTCGATCCCCGGGCACCCCTGATTTCCGAAATCTCGGTCTCCGACCTCCGAAAACGCCGCCTATCCACCCTGCCGTTCGACCGGGTCCTGGTGGACCTGCTCGAGCATGCGCGTCTGGTCAAACAGTTTCAAATCGTCAACGGCCACCGGCCGGAACGGATCGCCGCCGCCCTGGCCGGTCAGCGCGTGGGAACCATCGTTCATGCCGATTGACCAGCTCGATGCGGCCTCAACCGATTCGCTCTCGGTCGACTATGGTTCGGGAATCGTCGCGCTTCGGAACCTGAAGATTCGGATCGGAGCGGGCAGCCTGTCGGCACTCATCGGCCCCAACGGTTCGGGCAAGACCACGCTGCTGCGCGTCCTGGCCGGGCTGGAACGACCCTCTGCGGGAAAGACCTCGGTGCTGGGACTGGATCCGCTGGTTGCCGGCCGGAAGATTCGGGCGGAGGTGAGTTACCTGTTTCAGGAAACGGCGCTGGACCCTGAAATGACCGGGCTGGAGACGTTGACTCTGTTTGCCGTCCTATGCGGCATCCCCCCCTCCGCCCGCGCCGGCCGCATCCGCGAACAAATCCGCCGGTTCGGCCTGGAGACTCATTCGGGCCGCCTCGTTTCCACCTATTCGGGCGGTCTCAGGCGTCGCCTGCACCTGGCCCTGTCGCTGCTCAGGGACTACGCACTGATGCTCTTGGACGAGCCTGAATCAGGACTGGATCCCCAGGGGCGAATCCTGCTCTGGGAGGTTTTGCGGGAGCGCGCCTCGCGGGGTCGATGCTCGTTGATCGCCACCCATGACCTGGCGGCGGCCGAGTCCTATTGCGACCGGGTCCTGTTGTTGCATCGGGGTCGCCTCCTGGCCCAGGGCCCCCCCCAGGAGATTCGGGAGCGCTTCGCCGTCGCCCGCATGGTGATCGAACTGGCCCAGCCTCTCTCCGAGGGGCTGCAGGTCGAAACCCTCCTGGCGGGAGTGCCGGGAGTGCGGGAAGTGCGCAGCGCCGGTCGCAGGATCGAGTTGCAGGTCCCATCAGGAGAGGACTTGCGGGCCGCAATCCTTGAAGTCTTCGACAGGCATGGGCTGGAGGTGGCCGCACTCGGGGCCCGCCCGCCCGACCTGCCAGGGGCCTTCTTTGCGCTGACTGGCTGCGAACCGACCCGAGTGGAGGACGGGAGACATGAGTCTCAGTGACTTAGACGTCGTACTCGAGGTAGGCCGTCGAAGCTGGTGGAAGGTCCTGCGGCGCCCGGTCGTGCTCTCGTTCTCCTTCGTGCAGCCGCTGATGTGGATGGCCTTCTTCGGTTTTCTCTTTCAGCGGTTTCCTCTGGAGTCGCCGGTCTCTGGCGTCTCCTACCTCAGCTTTCTCACTCCGGGCATCTGCTGCATGACGGTCCTGTTCGGCGCCTCTCAATCGGGGATCGCCCTGATCCGCGACATGCAGACGCGCTTTCTGGCGCGTATGTTGACCACGCCGGCAGCCCCGCATTTGATCCTGGCTGGGAAAGTGCTGGCCGATGCTGCGCGCCTCCTGGCTCAGGCCATCGTCGTCCTGTTCCTGGGGCTCCTGTTGGGGGCCTCCCTGGACAGCTCCGTGGGGGCTTGCCTGGCAGGCTTTGCCGCGGTGGGTTCGTTCGGACTGGGCTTCTCCTGCCTGTCGTGCTGGATCGCCCTGCGGGCGCGCAACGCTGAGTCCATGGCCACCTTCGTACATCTGGTCAACATGCCCATCCTGTTCACCAGTACCGCCCTGGTGCCGGCGCGGCAGATGCCCTGGTGGCTGGAAGTCGTTTCCCGCTGGAACCCGCTCACCCTCGCGGTGGATGCGTTGCGCGAGGCACTGCTCTCGGCCCAGGTTCCGTCGCCGGCCCAACTGGCATTTCCGGCCTGGGGGGCTCTTCTCCTGTTCTGGCTGGCCAGCCGGGCCATGGCAAGGGCCGTGGATTCGTGAGGTGCGCTCCAGATCCGACCTCGGTCCGTGTTGCTGAGCGCCCGGGCTAACCCCGTGGAAAATACGCCTCCAGCACGCCTTTCTCGACCAGGTACTGCAGCGCCAGCACGATTCGGCGATCGCTGGCGCCCAGCCGATTCTCCTGCCGGAAGGCGGCCACCACCTCGTGGGCCGGCCGACAAGGACGACACAACCTGCAGAGGCGCTCCAGGTCAGCTCGCGGAAAATGCATCCTGAGCCGCGAGCAGTCCTGCCGGACCGAAAGCAGCCGGGCAGCTGGACTCAGTGTGATCCTAGGCTGCCGCCGCTGCCAGAAGAAGCTCTCCGGCCAGCGCCGCTCCAGGCTGTAAAACCGCTCCCGATTGGCCAGATACGCCTCGAACTCGTCGCTGAGAGTGCGCTCGTAACGCGCCTGGGCCAGCTCTTTCCCCGCCAGCTCGTCAGAGACCGCGTAGGCCGCCAGCAGCCCGCCGGCCAGAGCCCGGACGATTCCCTGCCCGGACAGCGGATCCATGCTGCAAGCGGCGTCGCCGACAGCCAGCCACCCGGTGGCGCCGAAACTGTCCAAGCGGCTGGACGCCGAGCCGCGAATGACGGGCTCTCCGACAGGCGCCGCTCCATGGAGCCGCTGGTACGTGTGCTGAGTCTGCCCCAAGGCCGACAGGAGCGCCCGTTTGCGAGTGATTTGCTTCTGGCGAGCCAGGTCCGGGTCGGTCATGAGTACCGCCACCGCACCCCCCGTCGGCAACGGCGCCGAGTACCACCACCCGCTCTCCACCGCCTCCACCACGGTTCGAGCCTCCATGGGTGTTCCAGCGCCACGATCGAACAGCTGCAGCACTCCCACCAGCCGGTCGTAGAGGATGCGGCGGGAGCCCTGGCGCGTCGCCACCGATGCCTTTCGCCCCGTGGCGTCCACCAGGAATCGCGCGCGGATTTCCGAGGTCGTACCGGCGTTTCGGCAGTGCAAGCGCCAACCCCCAGCCTCTGGTTCTTCTCGGAGAAGCCTGGTGCCGCGAGAAACGCTGACACCCGCCAGGCTGGCCTGTCGGGTGAGGAAGCGGTCGAATCGGCACCGGTCCAGGTGCAAGCCTTCGCCTTGACGTGAAAAGAAGAAATCGGAATCCCGCAGCACCGGCTCTCCCCAGGCGGCCGCCGTTCCGCAGGCCTCTTCATGCCCCTCTTGCTGGAAAGCCTCCCAAACGCCCAACTGCCGCAAGAGGCGGCTTCCGCCGGGTGCCAGGGTCTCACCGACGCGGGGTGGCTGGAAGTTCGAGGCCTCGAGCAAAAGGACCTCCAGACCCGGGGCATGCTGCCGCAGGGCCAGGGCCGTAGAGGCCCCTGCCGGTCCGCTTCCCACGATGGCTACGTCGAACTCTTCGGAGTGCATCTGCTCCCCTTATGTATCAACTGAGCCTGACGGCGTACCAGGAAGCCACGACGCCCGCCGGAGCCACCCCTCCTTTGCCGCTGGGGTGCGGAATGGCCCGGACGATCGAACCCACCATGGCGGTGCGCTGGTCGACCCCATTGGGCCACTGCGGCACCAGGTAACCCACGTAGTCGTAGATCCACTCGGCTCCGTCGACGATTCCTTTGCCTCGGAAGCGGACCGTGCCGGGGTCGCCGTAACTCCGCGAACCGTGCAGCTCGAGCTGCCAGCCCGACCCGCCGATCGTACCCGTGAGGATGTGGGGCGGGGCCTCTTCGATCCGAATCGTCCCCGAGCCGAAGAGCAGCTGGGCGGGCTGGGTGTTCAAATCCGGGTCATTGAGCCAACTGCGATAACTCCAACTGCCGGCGTAGACGTTACTGCTCCCGGGCTCACTCATCGCCTCCTCCTCCTCACTCTTCCCGGCCAGCCCTGCTGCAGGGTCCAGGCGCCTCCGCAGGCCTAGACGTGGATTCGGTTCTCGTTCCCCGCAACACAACCTGCACCAGTCTGAAGCGAAGGGAGGGCGCAGCCGACAGACTCACGGACGCCTCCGGCAGGCCAGGGCAAACGTCGCTGTGACTATTTGATGATGGAGACTAAACCGGCACCCGGCGCTTGTCAAGGCAAATGCTGGATGGGCATGGAGCTCCAGGCATCGTGGCACTGGCATCCAGCCGCTGCTCCTCCCCCCGACGGTCGCGTCAAACCGAAGGCGCCTACCGCTCGCGCCTCCGGTACTTTTCGAGGGCCTCCCGCAGCCGCTGGTGCGGCAGCCCCAGGACGTGGCGGCCGTCGCGGCCGTGCATGTCTTGGCCGGCGACCAGGGCGTTGACGATCGCCTCTTCGGTGGCCTGCACGACGGCGTCGAACAGGGGGCTGATCTGATCGTTGGGCAACATCTCCAGCCGAGCCTTCCCCTGGCTGGCCGCAGCAGCCGAGGCATTGGCGGTCGAGAAGGCCAGGAAAATGTCGCCTGAGCCGTTGCCGGAGGTGCTGCCCAGTCGCGCCAGGCCGAGGGAGGCGCGGCGGGCCAGCCGCTTCAACTGGTGGGGCAGCAAGGGCGCGTCCGTGGCGACCACGATGATGATCGAACCCGTCTCGCGGGACCAGAGCTTGCCGTCAGGGATTTCCCGGCCGACGGGCACACCGGCTATGGTCAGCTGCTCGCGCAGGCCGTAGTTCGCCTGCACCAGAACTCCCACGGTGGCGCCTCCCTCGCTGCGCCGTGACGCCGTTCCGATGCCCCCCTTGAACTCGTGGCAGATCATCCCGGTGCCCCCGCCCACGCTGCCTTCCGGGACGGGGCCGCCACGGGCCTTCTCGAGGGCTTCGAACACGTGTTCGGGGCGCACGTGGAAGCCGTTGATGTCGTTGAGGTACCCGTCCCAGGTCTCGGCCACGACCGGCAGCGACCACCAGTAGCCCGCCGCGTCCGGTTCCCCCTTTCGGACTCGCCACTGGATCACCGCGTCGCGTACCACACCCACGCTGTGGGTATTGGTCAACATGACGGGGCCCTCGAGAAGCCCCGACTCCTCCACCCAGGTGGTCCCCGTCATTTCGCCATTTCCGTTGAGCGAGAACCAACCGGCAAACACGGGTCCGATGCTGGAGCGGCCGCGGGGGAGAATGGCGGTCACGCCCGTCCGAACCGGACCCGACCCCACTTCGAGCTTCCCTTCCCCGGAAATGATCGTACTGTGTCCCACCTCCACCCCGTCCACGTCGGTGATGGCGTTCAGGGGACCGGGCCGTCCCGGGAACGGCACGCCCAACTCACGCGCCCGAGGGCGTTCCGCAGCCGCCGAAACGGCCATCGTGAGAGCCAATGCGAGGACTGAACAAGCTGACCGAATGGTTTTCATTGAGGCACTCCCAGGAACGTTCTCTCTTTCAACACGAATCATGAAGTCCTCCGAAGGCGGTCGCAAGACCAGCAATCTGAGGTCCTCATTGGAAGCCCATCTCATCACGGAGACGGGGCCAGGTGGGCGTTTTCCGCGTCGCCCATCTCGACTCCCCGGGGAAAGTATTCCCGCCACCGGCGCGATACCTTTTCAGCCACCTTCGGATCGCCCGACAGTTCTTCGGGAAACCAGGGTTTCAAGCGGGCATCGATCACGAGCGGCGCCCGGAAACTGAGGTGGTTCCGGACGATTTCGCGGTGGGCTGCGTACAGGTCGGCGGCCGGCTCGAAGCGTGTGAAGGTCGTCCAGAGGAAGTTCATGCTGCTGGCGGCGGCGCGTGCCGCTTCGTCACTCAGAACCAACAAGGGCCATCCGGCAAAGGCCGGGTGGACCGCCAGTCGCTGCGGAGCACCGGGTTCGTCCCGGTAGGAACGCCCCCCAATCACCAGGCAACCCGGGCAGAACACCCGAACCTCGTTGACACCGCCCGGCAGCTCGCTGCACCGGAACTCCCTCGGCAATTCGTGCTTGCGCTCGCCGAGTCCCAGCAGCACGCCCTTGGAGCCTTCGTTCACCCGGGGGCCCGTGTAATCCAGAGTGTCCATCGAGAGGTTCGAGAAGACATACAGGTCGGTCTCCAGATCGGCCCGCTCCAGCACGTGTGTCAAGGTTGCCGGGAAGTCCCGCAAGTCGACCGCCCGGTCGGTGACCAGCAGGAACTTGGTCAGCGACAGCTGGCCCTCGCCCAGGATGCGAAAGGCGCTGGCCATCGCTTCCCGCTCGTAGCGCTGTTTCACGACTGCAGCTGCCAGCGAGTGATAGCCGGTCTCGCCGTATGACCAGAGCCGCTCCACGGCGGGCATCACCAGCGGGAAGAGCGGGGAGAGCAGCTCTTGCAGCAAATCGCCGATGAAGAAATCCTCCTGCCGGGGCTTCCCCACCACCGTCGCCGGATAGATCGCGTCCCGGCGATGAGCCACTTGCTCCACCTGGAAGACGGGATATTCGTGCTGCAGTGAGTAGTAGCCATAGTGGTCGCCGAAAGGCCCTTCGGGCCGCCTCGTGCGGGGGGGCACCCGTCCCATCAGGGCAAACTCCGCGCTCGCCACCAGCCGGTGCTGCAGCGGCCCGCCGGTGACCTCCAGCCGGCTCCCCGCGAGTAGAGACGCCAGCACCAGCTCGGGCACGTTTTCCGGTAAGGGAGCGATCGCGGAAAGGATGAGCGCCGGGGGACCTCCCAGGAACACCGTCAGGGGCAGGGCTTGGTCCCGGGACTCCGCCACGGCGTAGTGAAATCCCCCGCCCTTGCCGATCTGCCAGTGCATTCCTGTGGAGGCGGCATCGTACACCTGCAGCCGATACATTCCCAGGTTGTGCCCAAGCCCATCCGGATGCTCGCTGTAAACGAGAGGCAAAGTGATGAAGGGCCCGCCATCCTCGGGCCAGCACTTCAGGACCGGCAGGCGGTCCAGGCAAGGCTCTCGAATCACGTCCGCCACCGGGCCGGACCGCACTTTCCGGGTGCCCAGCTTCAGCGCTTGCCAGGCCAAGTCCCGCATTCCCCAGAGCTTGGCCGGGGTGGGCGGGAACAAGGTGCGCACGGCGTCCACGACTCGCTGGACGAGCTGTTGAGGACGATGGCCGAACGCCGCCTCAGCCCGCGCCTGCGTGCCGAAGAGGTTGGTCACCAGGGGAAACTCGGCGCCCTGAACATTGCTGAAAAGGAGCGCCGGCCCCCCCGCGGCAATCACGCGGCGATGGATCTCGGCGATCTCCAGGTCAGCCTCGACAGGCGCCTCGACTACCGCCAGATCGCCGCGCTCTCGCAGCAGCTCCAAGAACGCCCGCAAGTCCGGAAAGCTCGGTTCAGTCACTCCCAGATCCCCCTCTCACGGCCCCGGTTTCGCCCGCTGACGGGAATGATCCGCCTCATCCTAAAACAAACCCTTCCGGAAAACGAGGCTACAATTGCGTCATGAGATTCTGGGTCACTTCAGGCCTCCTGGTTTCCGTGTTTTTGCAGCAGAGCTCTTTGCCGACCGGAGGCGAAGCAGGCGAGACGCCTTTCACGCTGGTGCTGGGCATTGCGCAGGACGGCGGCGCCCCCCAGGCCGGCAGCAGGCAACACCCGGGCTGGGAGGATGCCGCTTACCGCCACTGGACGGCCTGCCTGGCGATCGTCGACCCGGCCAGCCGGCAGCGTTGGCTCATCGATGCCACCCCGGACTTCAAGGAGCAGCTCCATCTGCTGGATCAGGCGGCGCCCACAGCCGCTTCGCCGGGTCTGGACGGCATCTTCCTGACTCACGCCCACATGGGTCATTATCTGGGTCTCGCCCATCTGGGCCACGAGGCCTTGGGGGCGCGTGGCATCCCAGTATTCGCCATGCCTCGGATGGGAGAATTCCTGGCTCGAAACGGTCCTTGGGGTCAGCTGGTGCGGCTCGGCAACATTGAGCTGAAGCCTTTGCGAGCGGAGGCTCCGGTGGAGCTCAACGGTCGCATCTCCGTGACTCCGATTCCCGTACCCCACCGGCAGGAGTACTCCGAAGTCGTGGCCTTCCACGTCCAGGGGCCTCATCACTCCGTTCTCTACCTGCCCGACATCGACGGCTGGCAAGAGTGGGAGGAGGCGGGAGTCCTCATCGAGGAATGGCTGCGCAGGGT
>JBFKLX010000227.1:0-8928 GCA_041630155.1 Acidobacteriota bacterium | reverse complement strand
GGGGCAGGCAGGTCTCCGGCATAGCGCCGCCCCGCTACCCGGTACTGTTTCAACCGGGCGCCGGTCGTTTCGTAGTCTTCGACTTCGTCCCAGGTGGGGCCCATGAAGCCGGAGTGAATCAGCTCGTCCTTGCGTTGAGGGTCATAGGTCAGCTGGTAGAGGCCGCCCCCGCCGTCATCCACGAATTCCAGCTCGATGTCCTCGCCCACACCCGGGATGTGCCGATATTCCCAGCGCTCGTAGGGAAAGACCGAGGTGTGCCCGCCGCCTTCCTTGCGTTCCCGGTGGTAATGGCCCCCGGCGGGCATCGACTCGATTCGGTCAGGCGGGCCGAATTTGATGTAGATCCTCCCGCGGTCGGTCTTCCAACCGGGAATCCCGGCCGAGAAGCGCTCGTTGGAGTAGACGATGCGGCGGTAGTGCTCGAGCTTGAACTCGTTTTCGGCGGTGTCCGGTTCGCTGTCCCTCCGCAGCCAGAACTGCTCGATGAAGTTGTCCCGTTCCTCGGGAGTGGTCAGGGCCAGGAAGACTTCCTGCTCTTCCGGCGTGATGATGTACACGACGTCCTGGTTCAGCCACTTGCGGTAGTAGTCCCGGCTCTCTTCCCGAGCCTGGGCCGTGGCCGGGCGCCGGTCCTGTGCGGGCTCGTTCTGCTGCGGCTCGGCCGCCAGCTGGAGGTTCGAGCCGAACGTCAGCAGCGCGACGAGGCTGAGCCCTCCAATCCAGGAGAAGACTCGAGTAGTTCCCGAGGCAGTCATTTGCTCCCCAATGATAGCTCGAGTACCCAAGAGCGAAAGCAGCGCAGGGCCTGCTCTCTGACCGCCTCGTGAACATCCTGGCGATCCCGTGGCCCTGCGCTTCTCCTAAGATCCCGGCCGATCAGAACCGTAGCTTCAACGCGAACTGGATCAGCCGCGGGTTCCCCAAGGTCTCGATGATGCGTCCGGCATCGCCGCCGGAGAGGTCCACGTAGGGTCCGCGATCGGCGTTGAGCGACGGGTTGGCGAAGTTGGCGCGGTTGAAGGCGTTGAAGAACTCCGCCCGGAAGTCCAGCCGCCAGGATTCGCCGATCTTGCTCAAGTCGAAAGTCTTCATCAGGACCAGGTCGGTGTTGAGCCAGCCGGGGCCGCGGAACAGGTTGCGCGGCACGTTGCCCAGATTTCCGATCAGGGTTCGGGTGAGACGCCCGTCGAACTCTGCCGGATCGAAATAGAAGACACCGTTGCCCCGCCTCTGCACCGAGCCGATGTCCTTCACGTCGTCTTCCCCGGAGCCCGAAGCAAACGACGGCCGGATGCCTCCGGTGGACGCGGGAGCGGTGCGGTCGCGACCGTTGACGGCGATGTTGTAGGGGAAGTCGGTGGCCGCCGAAAAGAACCCGGCGACCGTCCAGCCGCCGATCACCTGGTCGAGCCAGGGATTCATCCCCGACCCGAAGTGTCGCCCGCGGCCGACCGGAAGTTCCCAGACCCAGTTGAACTTGAAGTCGTGAGTGATGTCGTTGTCCGAGAAGCTGTAGTCGCAGCGGATGCACAGGAACGAGATGATGTCCTGGCCGACCGGCTGTGAGACGCTGGTGATGTCCAGGTTCTTGCTGAAGGTGTAGTTCAGCTGGAACTGCAAGCCCTCACTCATGCGCCGGGTCAGCTCCAGTTGCATGGCGTGGTAGTTCGAGTAGGCAGAGTTGCCGGTCACGCGAGGCCCGTTCAGGAATTGGGGCGTGGCCCGGAAGAAGTCCTCGGGAATTCCCACGATGATGGGCAGGCAGCCGAAGCGGTTGCGGTTGGGATCACGCCCGTCCGGGCAGATGTCGAGGCCCATCCCGCTGGGCACGGCATTGGCCGGCACCGAACTCAGGAAATCGTTGCTGTTGAAGTCTGTGCGGTTGTCGAAACCGGCGATCGTCGACACGAAGTCGTTGCGCTGAATCGCACTGGCGATGTTGGTGTCGAACCCCCGCAGACCCGCGAGGAAGAACGGATAGAGCAACGGGAATTGGTTGAAGGCGTAGGCATCCAACGCCCCGGCCTCGAACTGCGAGTAGTCGCTGGCGCCGTTCGGGCTGGTCCCGAAGAGGGAGGCGATCGGGAGCGGCGTTCCCACCTGGAACCCCGGCGGCAGGGCCCCCGGGGCCAGCCCCAGTTCGCCACCCGTCAGCAGGTACTGGAGTTCCTGAATCTGACGCACGAACGCAGGCGTGGCCCGGAATTCGTTGGCCGGCAGCCCCAGATACTCCTTCGTCCCCTTGCGTCCCACGTAGCGGGCTTCGAACACGGTGTTCTTGAAGATCTCGTGCTGGACTCCAAGGGACCAGCTCTGGGCGTAGGCGGTCGAGAAATCAGGGGTGAACTGGGAGGGACCTCCCGAGGTGCGTGTCTTGGTCACGCGGCCCAGGGGGGCGTCCGGGATGTTCACTCCGGGCGTGGTCAGGAAGTCGGCCAGATTGAAGGTCCCGTTCAAAGACACGCCGCCGACCGAGGTTCCCTGCAGGTCAGAGAGGCGTGGGGGGCGTCCCTGGCCCGCCAGAGTTCCTCCCGGGGCCGTGAAGTTGGTCACGCCGGCGTTGCGAAGGGCGTCGCCGTTGATGACCGAGTCGAACGACAGGCCCGGCGCGGTTCCGTCCAAGCTGTCCAGCGTGGCCGTGAAGATCTTGTCATATGCGATCCGGTAGGACGCCCGGACGGCGGTTTTTCCTTGGCCGAACGGGTCCCATGAAAAACCGACCACCGGCGCAAAGTTGTTGTAGTCGGGGTCGAAGATCCGCGTGCCCGTCTTGGGCCCGATGGCGCCGAACGTGATGTCGGGCTGTTCACAGCTGTTCAGCGCGTCCGCCACGCCGAAGGAGTTGCATCCGGAGCCGGGGGGAAGCAGCTGGGTGATCAGCAGATTCCGGCTGACCGGCTGGGTGTAGAAGCTGTTGACTTCGAAGGGTACGCCGTAGATCTCGTGCCGCAGCCCCAGGTTGATGGTCAGATTGGGGCGCGCCCTCCAGGTGTCCTGGACGAACCAGGAGTGCTCCCGCTGCCGGAAGCCCCGGATTCGGCCGGCGCTCAGGTCGCCGAACTCCTCGGTGGTAATGGCGTTGACCGTGGTGATTACGCCTCCCATACGGCCGGTGAAGAAATTGAAGAAATTGGCCGCCGGGATTCGGTCATTGGTGTGGATGGGGATGGGACTGGCTACTAGTACCCCCAGATCGACCGCCGATCCCTGCTGGTTGCGCGGCTCGGTGTTGAAATCGAAGTTGATGCCGCGGCTGAAGTCCCGGACGTTGAGAGGATTGGACCGAAAGGTGTAGCCCCACTTGAACTGATGATTCCCACGCACCCACGTGAAATTGTCGGTGGCCTGCAAGGTCTGCCGAGCCGTGAAGGATTCCTCGCCGGTCAGGTCCGGGTTGTTGATCCCCAGGCAATCGAACGCACTGTCGCAGTCCAGAATGATCTGGCCAGGGGTGTCGATCGAGGAACTGAAGCTGCGCGTGTTGCGCGACAGTCCCACGCGCGCCTCGTTGGTGACCGTGGGGGTCCAGGAGGAAATCCAGTTGAGCGAAACACCGTTTTGTTCTTCGCTCCGTTGCCGCCCAGGCAGTCCCGGGAAGGGCGCCAGGTCGGCCAGGCGCGTGATTTCGCCGTGGGAAAGGCGCCCCGAGAGCGAGTGTTTCGCGTTCAGCTGGTGATCGAGTTTGACGACCCAGCTCTCCCGATCTTCCGGGTCGTTGGCGTTGAACCGATACGAAGCGAAGTTGAGGCCGTCGCGCGCTCCCCCGGGGTTGCCGAAGAAGTTGGGCTGCGGCGTCAGGCCGATGTAACGGGAAACCGCCCCGCTGTTGTCAGCGCCGATTCCCTCCCAGCAGCAGATGTCTCTGGCGGCCGTGTCGAAGGTTCCGATGCGATTCGAGAACTGCGACAGCACCTGGCCCGTGCTGGGGTCGACCAGCGCCGTGCTGTTGGGCCCGTCCAGGAAGTAACGAAAAACACCGTTGCGAGCTTGCTGAGTCAAGACTGTCCGCTCTTCCGATGTGCCCGAGCGCTCCCGGAACCCTTCCCAGTTGAAAAAGAAGAAGGTCCTGTTGCGGCCGTTGTACTTGGGTACGATCACCGGACCGCCGATGCTCCCTCCATACTGGTTGCGAATCAGTTTGGGGCGGCCGATGCCCTGCAGGTTGTTGAAGAAGCGGTTGGCGTTGAAGACGTCGTTGCGGTGAAACTCGTAGAGACTCCCATGAAAGTCGTTGGTGCCCGATTTGGTGACGATCTCGATCTGCATCCCCGAGTTCTTGCCGAACTCCGCCGTCGGGTTCAGGGAGATCACGCGGAATTCTTCGATTGCGTCCACCGACTGCGAAATGTCGGTTCCCACGTTGATCCCAGCCCCGGTGCCGAACTCGGAGTTGGTGATGTCCACGCCGTCCAGGTAGACCGCGTTGTTGACCGCGCGTGCACCGTTGACGCCCAAGCCGGCGTAGTTGGTGCCTTGATCGGAGGCCGAGCCTTGCTCGCTCTGCAGTTGCACACCCGCGACTCCGGCCTGGAGCTGCACCAGCTCCAGCGGGTTGCGGCCGTTCAGGGGCAGCGTCTTGATGGTGGTTTCATTGACCGTGTCAGCCACGTCGGCCGTGGTGGTCTGCACCAGCCCCACGCTGGCGGCAGTGACCGTGACCTCGTCGCTGATGTCGCCCAGCTGCAGGGTCAGGTCCTGCGCGACGGTGGCGGCGATGTCCAGCTTGAGGTTGGGGACAACCGCTTTCTTGAAGCCCGAGATCTCCGCGGTCAGCGTGTACACGCCGGCGGGCAGGGCAGGAAAGACGTACTGTCCAGCATCGTTGGAGATGGTTTCGCGAGCAATCCCGGTGCCCTGGTTCAGCGTCACCACCGAAACGCCAGGAACCACGCCACCAGTATTGTCGCGGATGACGCCCTCCAGCTTGGCAGTGCCTTTCTGTGCCTGCAGCGGGACCAGCGCCAGGGTGAGGAAGACGGCGAACGAGGAAGGAAGAAGGGAGGGAAAGCGGGCCATGGCAACCTCCTTGAGATCCGAGTCTCCAGCCCAAAGCCAACGAAATGCCACGAAAACGGAAGTCTTCGTGGCGCCCAGCCCAACGCCTCGATCAAAGGTCGAGGCAGAAAGCCGCTTCCGGTTGCCCGGCCCGCGGCTGGTGACAGTCTGATTCAGAAGTGCCGCGGTGAATATACTGCCAGTTGAAATGAGGGTAAAGAGTTTTCTGTTCGCCAGTTTACTTTTTTTGATTGTCGTTCTCGGGAGGCTCTCAGATCACCCTGTGACTCCCTTTACGCCGACGGTTGCCGGCGCCGGCCGGTCCGTATCCTTGAACGAACGGGATGGGACTGGGAACCACCAGCGTCCCTGTCTCCAAGGCGTCGAGCGCTGCCAGCCCGGCGGGTCGGATGGGGTCGCGGGCGATCTCTTTGTCGCTTGTCGTCGACGCGGCTCGAGCATCGCCTCACGAGACCCATTCGCACGCGCCACCGTATTTGCCGGCCACACGACTCACGCCTCGGGTCTTTCCACAGGTTCCAGCCGCACTTCGCCTTGCTGAACCAGCAGCCGGCCGTCCAGGTCGACCGTGGGCTGGTAGAGCACCATGTCCATGTGGACGCCGCAGTGTACGGTCCCGCCATAGAAGACGTTGTCGCCCAGGGCGATGTGCACCAGGCCGCGGGCCTTCTTTTCCTCTTCGAAATCGCCGTTGCGCAAGGAAGCCGGGTTCAAACCGATGCCGAACTCGGCGATGTTGTCGGCGTTCTCAATCGAATTCAAGATGGCCCGCAGCTGCCGCGCCTGCGGCGATTCTCCCTGGCAGCAGGTGACACGCCCGGTCTGGACGGTCAGCCGGATCGGGGAGTCGGGGACGCCTACATGGCAGATGGGACCGTCCACCACGATCACTCCCTCGGCCTCGCCCTCCAGGGGACGGCAAGAGACCTCGCCATCGGAGAAGGCCGCTTCCTGGCCCGGCTCGGTCGCGAATCCGCATTCAACGATCACGTGGTCGTGGGCGATTGGCGCCTGAATGTCCGTTCCCGCCGGCGTGGTGATGCGCATGACCCGGCCGGCCTCCCACAGGGCCTTCAATGTCCTGCCTTCGCGCAACAAGATCGGATAATCGGCCAGGGCACCGCCCTCGGTGAAATGGCGGCGGTTCCGGAACACCATCGAAATTCCGCGCAGCCGTTTCTGGTCGTAGAGCTGCTTGACCGAGGCCGCATAAGTCGGTGCTCCGCAGGCGCCGGTCAGCCCAATCAGGCAGTCGGAGGCCTCCAGGGCCTGCTCGATCATCGGCGTCAGCTCGTTGGAGCGGTCTGGCGTGCGGGTGGGCATCATTAGAATCGTGTATTCGGCGCCCGCGCTCTGAGCCAGACCTGCCAGCGCATGCGCCATCTCCATTTCGCTGTGCGGGTCGCACACGATTGAAACCCGTTCCCCCGGTTTGACCGCCAGCAGTTGGCGAACGATCAGCTCGGCACTGCGAATCAAGTCGATCGAACTCGGCATACAGAGGGAATTAGAAATGCTGGAGCGGGAAATTTCAATCTTTCCACTCCCCACGCCCCTCAGAGGCGCAGGCGTTTGAAGATGGTTTCGGGGATGAGGCGGATGATCAGCATGATCCAGCGCCAGAACCAGGGCAGGTAGTAGACGCCCGACGGGCGCCGGAGGAGGCGCACCGTGGAGGCGGCGATCTGCTGGGGTGAGGCGACCAGGAACAGCCCCTTCAGGCCGTAGGTCATCGCGGTGTCGACGAAACCAGGCTTGAGGGTGTAGACCCGCACTCCGCGGGGTTCCAGCCGGTTGCGGAGACCCTGGAGGTACAGGGCCAGGCCTCCTTTGGCGGCCCCGTAGGCATAATTGCTCTGCCGTCCCCGGTCCCCCGCCACCGAGGAGTATCCGGCGATGAACCCGCTGCCCTGCTCCTCCAGGTAGTTGGCCAGGGGCGCCAGAAGTGACACGGCGGCGCAGAAATTGGTCTCGATCAGCTGCCGCGCCGCCTCAGGGTCTCGGCTGTCTCCCGGCTGAGTCCCCAGTTCGCCGATCAGCCAGATGACGCCCTGCAGTGCGCCCAGGCGGTTCAGGGCTTTCTCGATGAAGGCGGGGTGGCTGGCGAAGTTGCGGGCGTCCAACAGCAGGTGACCGACCTCGGCTTCATGGCGCACCCGCAGATCGCTCGAGAGCCGTTCCAGTTCTGCCTCTGAGCGGCCGGCCAGCAGCAAGGCGTGCCCGCGGCGGGCCAGCTCCGCCCCCAAGGCCCGGCCGATCGACGAAGTGGCGCCCAAAATCAGGATCCCCGGCATCAGGCTCAATTCTCGTTCAATCCGAGCCGCCGCGCCAGGTCGGACACGAAGCGGCCCTGAGGGTCCGCGTGGCGCCGCACTCGCCGCCAGGCCTCCAGGCCGGGATACATCTGTTCGAAACGCTTGCGCGAGAGCCGGGCGTCTTTGGCCAGGTAAACCCGGCCGCCCCATTGCACGACTCGCTCGTCCAGCTCCTCCAAGAGGTCCAGGACGCGTCGCCCCTTCATGGGGAAGTCCAGGGCCAGCGTGTACCCGGGGCAGGGAAATGAGAGAGGTCCTCTTTCCCTTTCACCAAAGCGTTTGAGCACAGCCAGGAAAGACCCCAGACCGCTCGAGCTGATGCGCTCCAGGATCTCACGCATCGCCCGGGCCGAGGTCTCCTGGGGGAAACAGCACTGATATTGCAGGAATCCCCGCTTTCCGTAGGCTCGGTTCCACTGATGCACCGTGTCGAGCGGATAGAAGAACGAATCGTAGTGCTCGATCCGCGAGGAGTGGCCTGCCCGGAAGCGCCGGTAGTACAAGCCGTTCATGCAGCGGATGGAGAGGGAGTTGAGGAGGAAACCCGGAAGCTCGAATGGCAAGCTGGCCACATGCCGGTGGCGGACCAGCCGTGGGTCGTTGCGCTGCTGTTCCGGAAGCTCCGTCAGGGAGGCGTGGTTTCCCCGGATCAGGACCGAGCGCCCCAGGCTCCGGCCCGACGCCAGGCAGTCCACCCAGGCGACTGAGTAGGTGTATCGTTCGTCTTCGTCTTCCAGCAGCTGCATGGTCTCTTCGAGGCGGTTGCTGCGGTAGTAGTCGACCCTCAGGTACGCCGTTTCGACTTTGCGGAGGCGCAGCTGGAGGGCCAGGATGATGCCGGTCAAGCCCAGCCCGCCCAGCGTGGCCCGGAAGAGATCCGGCTCACGATCCGCAGAGCAGCGGACCACCGAGCCGTCGGCCAGTTGCAGATCGAGCCAGTCCAGGTGCCGGCCCAGGCAGCCGTCGCGGTGATGGTTCTTGCCGTGCACGTCACAGGCGAGAGCGCCGCCCATGCTGACGAACTTGGTGCCCGGAGTGACGGGCGGGAACCAGCCGCGCGGGAGGCAGACTTCCAAAACCTCGTCCAAACGGACACCCGCCTCGCAGGCCAGGACGCCGGTCTCGGAATCGAACTCGAGGAAGCGATTGAGCCGCTCCGTGAGCAGTACGCCGCCGTTCGCGTTGAGGGCTGCGTCTCCATAGCTGCGTCCCAGGCCACGCGCCAGGCAGCCGTTGGGCTCGGACTGGAGGATTCGGGAGATCGCCCTCAGCTGTTCCGGCCGGTACACTCGTGCCACCGAACGGGGATAACGCCCCCATCCCGTCAGTTCCCGCTCAACACTACCCGTCTCGCCCAAAGCCCCAGAATCCCCTCAGTTCCCTGGCCCTACAAAAGCCCGAACCATACCCGTCGCAAAGTTCGTCCCTGGGCCCTAAGTATCCCGATCCATAATTACAGCGACGTATGTTGCGGGCGTTTCCAAGCAGTAGCTGGCCCGCGGAAACCGAGTGGACCACCCTGCTCCGAGGCGGCGGGCGCCTGTGGGTTCGCGCGCAACCCTTCGGGCGCACGGGGGTCTCGGGCGATCTCTTT
>JBFKLX010000226.1:0-8935 GCA_041630155.1 Acidobacteriota bacterium | reverse complement strand
TTGACGGGTTCGGCTGATCACGCTGCTGGAAGATGGTCGCCGTCGGTTTAAGCTGGTTAACTTTGTGGGGGGTGATTGCCAACTGGGCCGGCTTTCCTTCGCTTGCCGGTGGTTTCGTTTACGCAGGCGGCTCAGAGCTTCGGCGGGCACCCGCCTTCGCTCCCACTCACTCCGGGCGCACATACCCTTAACCGAGAAAGGGGCCTGCCAGCCGTAGCTCCCGTCAGGGAGCGAAGGCTGGTGGAGCTGATGGGATTCGAACCCACGACCCCCTGAATGCCATTCAGGTACTCTTCCAACTGAGCTACAGCCCCACCGTTTGGGGGAGAAAAGTCGAGGCCGGTTGGAGGCCAACCGTGCCCGCGGGCAGTATATCAGATCAGGCAGCCAGCTCGTTGATCAGGGCCCGATCGATCTGGATCTTCTCTTCCTCGCGCAGCCTGTCCACCACGTTCTGAATGTACGAGGTGAAGAATGTGGTGCGCTTCTCCGTGTGCAGTTGGGCCGCGATCTCCTGCTTCTGCTCCTGGTAGACCTGCTCGTCGAAGGGCGTCTTTTCCACCACTTCGAACACCACCAGCTTCTCGGCCACCGTGACGGGCGGGCTGACTGAGCCCACCTCGAGCCGAAAAGCGCGGTCGTGGAGCACGGGCGAGAATTTCAGAATCTCGTCCACGTTGACGCCACTCTTGAAGAAGTCGGTGGTGGTCACAGCCAGCCCCGCCTCCCGGGCCGCCTCCGCCAGGCCCTGTTTGCGAGCCCTGTGGAAGAACTGCTTGGCCTGCCGCTCGGCGACTTCACCCCGCTTCTGCTCCTTGTAATCGGCCAGGACCTTCTCCTTGACCTCCTCGAAGTCGGGCAGCTGGGGAGCCTGGATCCGGTCCAGCAGGGCGACGACGTACTGCACGTTGCTCAGGTAGGGCGTGTTGAACTCACCCCGCTTCAGAGCGAAAATCTGCTGATTGAAGTCCTGCCTGACCGGAATCTTGTCGGCCATCGAATCGGTCAAGGCAAAAAGGGGCGTCCTGCCCGTCCTGATTCCTTCCTCCTGGCTCAGCTCTTCCAGCGAGGCACCCGCTTTCCAACGCGCCAGGAGCGCCTCGGCTCGAGCCTTGGCCCGCCGGCCGGCCTCCTCCTCGCGCAGCTCGAACTCCGCCATCAGCCGGCGCGAATCGGCCGAGGTCCGGGGCTTGGCCGTGGTCTTGATGATATGAACGCCAAAGGGCGACTCCACCAGGTCACTGACTTCGCCGGGCTCGAGCTGGAAGGCGACCTTCTCGAATTCCGGGACCATCGTCCCGCGTTGAAAGAAGCCCAGGTCGCCGCCCTTGTCGGCACTGCCTTCATCTTCCGAGTTCTGGCGGGCCAGCTTTTCGAAGTTTGCTCCCTTCCGGATCTGGTCCAGCAGGGCTTGCGCTTTCTTTCGGGCCTGGCCGTCGTCCCCGCCGGGGGGCGTTTTGATCAGGATGTGGCTGGCACGGACCCGCTCGACTTCCGGCGTGCTCTCGAGCTTGGCCTGAATGGCCTGCTCGGACAGTTCGACGTCAGTGGGCGAGATGGGCACCGTGAAATAGCTGATCCCGCGCCGTTCCGGATTCTTGTAGACTTCGCTGTTCTCTTCGAAGAACTTCTGGAGTTCTTCGTCGGCCACCTCGCCGACCTGCGCGGCTTCCCTGTCGAAGTAGACGTACGAAACTTTGACCTGCTGGTTGGATTTCGCGAAGTCCTCCCGGATCTCGTCTTCGGTTGCTTCCAGGCCGTCGGTGAGAACATTTTCCAGCTTCTCGCGCAATAGCTGGTGGCGAACACTCTTCTCGAACATCCCGACCGAGAGGTTGTTGTGCAGCAGGATCTCTTCATACTGCGCAACCCCCACGAAGTTGCCGGCGGAGTCTCGAAAAACCGGGTAAGAAATGATCTTCTGCTGGATTTCCTGGGGAGATACGGTCAGACCCAGACGCTCGGCTTCGTAGGCGACCGCGTACTCAGTGACCAGGGCATTGATGGCCTGGTCGCCGAGGCGAAGCTGGGCAGCAATCTGCTGAAAGTTCTCACCGAACTGCTGCCGGTACCGATCCACCAGGTTCTGGTAGGCCTCGCGGAACGCCAGCGTGGGGATCTTTTCTCCCGCCACGGACGCGACGTGGTTGCCACCAAACCCGCTGGAAGTACCCGTGGGTGCATCCACGAACAGCAACACCATGCCCGCGCCCAGCACGGGAATCATCAGCCACAAGACCCAATTGAGATAGCTCTTCTTCTTTCGAAAAAACGCCAGCATACGTCCGTCTCCTCGAAGGGTTCGTAAACCGTTTACTATAGCACAGCACCACCCCGTCGCTGAGCCTTCCCGCCCTGCGGCGGGCCGGCGGCGACCGGGGACTTCGGGTAGCAGCGATGCCACTTTCCGCCGGAGATTCCGACGCAGCAGCACCGGCCGGCTCGCCGTTGATGCAGTCCAACCCTCTCTATACTACAATTCAGAATTGGCGGTGCCTCGGATTGCAGGGGGTCCTTCGAGCCCGGCCGCTGTCGGGCGGCCCATGCTGAGGTCTCCCTTCAAATGATTTCCGTCCCGGGCGAGCTGGGCGGAGGCGGCCCCGCAATTGAACTGAAGTACGGCTTTTGAGGAATAATGATGGACCCCGTCGGGTGACGAGGAGGGTGGCGAGTCAGGACGGTGGCGTGAGAATCCCGTCAACCGCACCTTGGTAATCCAGACGCTATCCATCGGCACCACCTTCCGTGGGGAGGCGGCTCCCCCGAACGTGGTTTCGAGGCTTTATGAAGTTACGTTCGCTGTTCAGCTTCTTTTCCAATGACCTGGCCATCGACCTGGGTACGGCCAACACACTGGTGTACGCCCGCGGCCGCGGCATCGTCGTCAACGAGCCTTCGATCGTCGCCATCAACAAGCTCACCAACCGGGTGGAGGCCGTGGGTACCGAAGCCAAGGAAATGCTGGGCCGGACACCGGGCAACATCGTAGCCATCAAACCCATGAAGGACGGTGTGATCGCGGACTTCGACGTGACCGAAGAGATGTTGAAGTACTTCATCAAGAAGGCCCACAACCGAAATCATCTGTTGAGTCCGCGAATCGTGATCTGCATTCCCTCCGAGATCACGCAGGTGGAGAAGCGGGCCGTCCGGGAGTCGGCGTTGCGTGCCAAAGCCAGTGAGGTCTACCTGGTCGAAGAAGCCATGGCGGCCGCCATTGGAGCCGGGATGCCGATCACCGAACCGAGCGGCAACATGGTCGTGGACATCGGCGGCGGGACGACCGACATCGCCGTGATCAGCCTTTCGGGAATCGTGTACAGCCGCTCGGTCCGGGTGGCGGGCAATGAAATGGACGAGTCGATCATCCAGTACATCAAGCGGAAGCACAACCTCTTGATCGGCGAACGCACGTCCGAGCAAGTCAAGATCAAGATCGGGTCGGCGGCCCCCCTGGAGGAAAAGATGACGATGGAAATCAAGGGCCGCGATTTGATCGAGGGAATCCCCAAGACGGTCACCATCACCGACGAGGAGGTGCGCGAAGCGCTCTCGGACGCGATCGCTACCATCGTCAACGCGGTCCGCGTGGCGCTGGAGAGGACGCCCCCCGAGCTGTCGGCCGATATCGTGGACAAAGGGATCGTGCTCACGGGGGGAGGGGCGCTGCTGAAGAACCTGGATCTCCGGATCAAGCAGGAGACCGGCCTTCCCGTCTTTCTGGCCGAGGACCCCTTGTCCTCGGTCGTGTTGGGAACCGGGAAGATGCTGCAAGACATGTCGCTGCTGAGAAGAGTGAGTTTGGAATGACGGCCTCGGCCCATCGACGTGCTTTCAGCTGGCTGATCGGCCTGTTGCTGTTTCACCTGCTGTTGCTCTCGGTGCAGGTGCGCACTCCCGAAGGCCAGTTGCTGCTGCGTTCGGTCGGCCTCACACTCCTGACGCCATTTGCCTCGGGGGTTCATTTCATCAGTTCTTCGTTCACCGACTTCCTGGACCGTTACGTTTTTCTGCAGGACGCACAAAGCGAGAACCAACGGCTGGTTCGGGAGAACGACCAGCTGCGACTGGAACTCCACCGGCTGCAGGAACTGGTGGCGATGCTTCCACGCTCTCCCGACTATCAGGCGCTCCAGCACGGCCGCAGTTTTCGGACCGTGCTGGCGGATGTCGTCGGCAGAACCAGCCCCTTCCTCAGCCCTCACCTGATCCTCAACCAGGGGACTCGAGCCGGGGTGTCCTACGACAGCGCCGTGATCACGCCGCGGGGAATCGTGGGCCGGGTGATCTCGGTGGGCCCATTCGGCGCCGAGGTGGAGCTGGTGACCAACGCGCGAGCCGCCGCCGGGGCCCGGCTCGAGGAGTCGCGGTGGGAAGGCGTAGTTCTCGGCCGGGGAGACGGCTGGCTGGATCTCGAGTACATCTCCGTTTCACAGCCGGTGGCGGTGGGCGAGACGGTGATCACCTCCGGCAGCGACCGCATCTACCCCAAAGGACTCCCGATCGGGACGGTCGAAGCGGTGGACGCCGCCCCGCACATTTACCAGAAGATTCGCGTCAGGCCGGCCGTGAACCTGTCGCTGCTCGAGGAAGTGCTGGTCGTGGTTGGCCAGGCCCCGGGCCCTCCCCGATCGGAATCGCCCGACCCGGCTGAACCCGCAGCAGGCGCCCAGCAGGAGGCCCGGCGACATTGAGCCAACACATGCCGCCCGGCGAGGTCCTGGTTCTGCTGGCGGGCTGCACGCTTCTGCAAATCCTGTTCGCGCTTTACCTGCCCTTCGCGCTGCTGATCGATCTGCCCTTGATCGTCACGCTCTACATCGGTTGGTACACCGGCCCCATCAATGGAGCGCTGTGGGGATCGGTTTTCGGATTGATGCGGGATGTCACCGGAGTGCTTCCCTATTGGGGGATCAACGGGATCAGTAAGACCCTGCTGGGCTTCCTGACCGCCTATCTGAGCCGCTGGGTGTTCCTGGAGAGCCTGCTCGGCCGGATCCTCCTGATCGCGGTCGTGTCGCTGCTGGACGGCCTGCTGGTGGCCTGGCTGCTCAACCTGTTCGGGCCTGGCTGGCCCGATCGGACCTGGCAGATCCTGCTCCAGCAGGCGGCGGGCACGGGGCTGGTGGGCGGAGCTTTCTTTCGCGCCTACGATCATTACAAGTTTCCCGAGAAGGACTTCACGCAGATTCGCTGAGCCCCTCCGTTTCGCGTCGAGCCATTTTCGCTGGTAGACGTTTCGAGCTGGTCCCCGGGCGCGCTATAATTCAAGCCTGAACATTCGCTGGGGAGGCGGACATGGCGATCTACCAGGACAATCGGGGTTACATCGATCGCCTTGGCTGGTTGCGCGTCCTCTTCGCGGCAATGTTCTTGCTGTTGATGGGACGGCTCTGGTACCTCTCCATCATCCGCTTCGAGTACTTTTCCAAGCTGGCCGAAGAGAATCATGTTCGGACCATCCCACTGGTGGCACCCCGGGGACTGATCCTGGACCGGGAAGGCAGGGTTCTGGCCGAGAACCGTTATGGATTCGACCTGGCTTTCTTTCGCGAAGAAGACCCTGACGCTGCGGCCACTCTCCGATTCCTGGACCAGGGTCTTGGATGGGATCCCGAGGCACTGCAGGAACGCCTTCAGGCGGCGGCAGGCCAGAGCCTGTACCGGCCCGTCATCCTGAAGGAAAATCTGAGCCTCGATGAAATCGCCTATTTGCTGGCCCACCGGACCGAGCGCCCCGAGCTGGACATTTTCAAGAGACCCCGCCGCGACTACCGATACGGAGGCCTGGCTGCACATTCGATCGGCTACGTGGGGGAGATTTCCCGGGAAGAGCTGCTCCTGGAAGCCTATGAGGACAAACGGCCGGGGGATCTGATCGGGAAGTACGGGATCGAGAAGACTTACAACCGTCATCTCACCGGCGCGGACGGCCAACAGCGTGTCCTCGTGGACAGCCGCGGCAAGACTCTGGAAGGCTTGGATCTCGCCCCCCCACCTGAGGGCCGGCCCCTGACCTTGACCATCGATCTGGATCTCCAGGCGGCCGCCGAGGAAGCCCTGGGGGAAGACTCGGGGGCAGTGGTCGCCTTCGATCCCAACAGCGGAGAGATTCTGACGCTGGCGTCCAAGCCCAGCTTCGACCCCAATCGCTTCGCGGGCCGCCTCTCTCTGGACGAGTGGAATCAACTGCTGGACAATCCCGACGACCCGCTCCAGAACAAGGCGCTCCAGAGCACCTTTTCGCCAGGCTCGATCTACAAGATCGTGGTGGCGCTGGCGGGCCTGGAAAAAGGAGTCGTGGACGAAAAGACCTCCGTCTACTGTAACGGCAGCATCATCCTGTACGGACACCCCTTCCGCTGCTGGAACTCAGGCGGGCATGGGCGAGTCACTCTAGTCGAGGCGCTTCAGCATTCCTGCAACATTTACTTCTACCTGCTGGGCCAGAAACTGGGAATCGATCAGCTGGCGGAATTCAGCAGTCGCGTGGGGCTGGGGCAGCCGACCCGCGTGGACCTGGCCGGAGAAGCCGCCGGCCTGGTACCGACTGCGGCGTGGAAGAAGAAAACGACCGGCCACCCCTGGTATGCGGGTGAGACCATCTCCGTTGCCATTGGCCAGGGTCCGGTCAACGTGACTCCCATTCAGCTGGCCCGCGCCATCGGCGTGGTCGCAACCGGCAAGATGCCGCAGTTGCACTTGTCCATGAGAGAATCAGCCGGCCGGCCCTCCCAGACCGAGGTGCTCAGTGGTCTGGAGCCCCAACACCTGAAGCTCGTCAGGGAAGCGATGTGGCGCGTCGTCAACCTGCAGGGCACGGGCTACGGGGCGCGAGTCAACGGTTTCGATGTATGCGGCAAGACCGGCACGGTCCAGACCATCAGCCAGAGCACCCGCAGCAAATTGAGCAAGAGAAAGGCGGAAGGGTACACCCCTCATGCCTGGTTCGTCGGGTTTGCGCCCCGTGACAATCCCCAGCTGGTCGTGGCCGTTCTGGTCCAACGGGGAGGCTCGGGAGCCTCCAGCGCAGCCCCCATCGCCGGGAGGATCTTTCGCCTATTCCGGGAAAAGCAGCTGGAATCGGCACCGCCGGATCCGGCTCTGACGCAGGCGGGCCCCGACTCGCGTGCGACCAGGGCTGGCGGAGGTCACTGAGGAACGATTTCAATGAGAGCTCGAAGGATCTGGTCGCAATTCGATCTCGGCCTGTTCTGCGCGGTAGTGCTGCTGTCGGGAGCGGGGTTGATCGGCCTGTACAGCTCCGCGGCCGCCGACGGCTCCACCAGCGGCTTGTTCCTGCGCCAGGCGCTCTGGCTGACCTTGGGGATGCTGGCTTGTTTGGTGGCCCTCTCGGTCGATTATCACTTCCTCGTCGACCGGGCCTTCCTGCTCTACGGATTGACTCTGATCACCCTGGCGGTCGTGCTGGTCTTCGGCACCGAGATCCACGGCAGCCGCAGTTGGATTCGCGTGGCGGGTCTCGGCTTCCAGCCTTCAGAGTTTGCCAAGCTGGCGTTGATACTGGCACTGGCCCGCTACCTGTCCGAGCTGGGCACCAACTACCTGCAGCGAAAGCACCTCCTGGCACTGGCCGGGATCACCCTGGGACCGGTCGTCCTGGTGGCCATGCAGGGAGACCTCGGGACGGCCCTGACCTACTTCCCCATCATGGTGGGAACCGTGCTGGTGGCCGGCCTGCGCACCCGCTTCCTGATCGGCGTCCTGATCCTCACCTTGCTGGTCGCACCTCTCGCCTGGTTCACCTTGAAGGACTACCAAAAACAGCGCATCCTGGTGACGTTCGACCCCGACCTGGACCCGCAGGGGGTGGGTTACCAGACGAAGCAGTCCCTGATTGCAATCGGCTCGGGCGGCATCACCGGCAAGGGTCTCGGGAACGGCCTTCAAAGCCAGCTCGGTTTCGTCCCCGAGATCCACAGCGATTTCATTTTTTCTTTGCTGGCAGAGGAATGGGGCCTGCTCGGGGGTTGCCTGATTCTAGCGCTCTACCTGTACGCCCTGTTGCGCCTGGTCAGCGTCGGCGAGAGCGCCCGGGACCGGGCCGGGATCCTGATCGTCACCGGGGTCGCCAGCCTCCTCTCCTTCCATGTCGCGGTCAACCTGGGGATGACCCTCGGCATCATGCCCGCCATTGGAATTCCCCTGCCCCTGCTCAGCTACGGCGGCTCTTCGACACTGAGCTTCTACCTCGCCTTGGGCCTGGTCCTCAACGTGCACAGCCGGCGATTCGTGTATTCCGACAACCTGATCGATCTGGGCGCAATCAGTCGAGGCTAGACTCGGGACGATCCTCCTCCCGGTTTTACCCGTCCGGAGAATCAACGGCAAGATTCCGGCGTCAGGTCCCACCCCAAGCTCCACACCCCTTCACTCCGTCAGGATCACCAGGCACTGGCGTGGGCCGTGCACGCCGACCACGAGGGTCTTTTCGATGTCGGCCGTGCGGCTGGGACCAGTCACCAGGGTGGCGAGGCTCCCGCAGGGCGTCCAGGTCGAGAACAGCTGCTGCGCGTTGTCCACCAGGTCGCCCCGGGACAGGAAGAACAGGTGGGCCTCGGGCAGAATGGAAAGCAAGCGCCCCTGGCCGGACCGAACCTCGTGCAGCAGTGTCCCCGTCTCGGCAACTCCGTGAGTCGCCAGGCAGGCCGATAGTGGAACGGCGCTCGCGTGGGCGCGCGTCCACCGCTTGGCGTGCAGGACCAGGGGGAAGCGCACCTCCCGCTGGGGGTGAAGGCTGAACACCAGGCGGTTCTCGAACGCCAGCGGGTCGCGCAAACGGTGCGGGATCTGAAACCTGGAGAAGATGTCCGGGTGCTCCCAGAAAATCTCACGGGCGCCGGTTCGCTCCAGAGTTTCGGCCAGAACGTTCTCCAGTCCATGTCTTTCGGCGTCGAGGAAGATCCCGCCGGCG
>JBFKLX010000225.1:0-8963 GCA_041630155.1 Acidobacteriota bacterium | reverse complement strand
GACCACCACCCAGAAGGGAAGGCGCTGTCCACGGCGGGGGAAAGGGCGTCCGCACCATTGGGGCCGCACATCGCATTCCCAGCCGACGCTTCGCTGGAGCCGCGCTTGCTTCCCTGGTAGACATGCTGGCTCCCGCAAGCGGCGGGGTGTGAAGTACGACATCGCGTGAGGCGTCACATGGACGATTTTCTGTCCGATCTCGTTTATGCTCTCCGGCGGCTGGGCGGAAGACCCGCCGTCACGGGCTTGGCCATGGTATCGCTGGCGCTGGGGATCGGCGTGACTAGTGCTGTCTTCAGTCTGATCGACGGCATCTTTCTGCGCCCCCTGCCGGTGCGCGACGCGCATCGCCTGGTCTGGGTCGAATACCAGGGCCTGGAGGGTGGATCGGCCCACACTTCCTACCCCGATTTCCTGGATTTGCGTGCGCAGACGGGTGCCTTCGAGGATCTGGTAGCGGAAAGCCGCCGGGGCGCCATGCTCAACCTGCAAGGACTTTCGAAACTGGTCCTGCTCAGCGTCGTCTCCGACGACTACTTTCCGGCGCTGGGAGTCGAGATGGCTGTGGGGCGGCCTTTCGAACCGGCCCTCGACCAGGAGCTGGCACGAGAGCCAGCGGTGATCATCAGCCACAGCCTGTGGATCCGGCAGTTCGGGCGGGACCCGCAGATTGTGGGGCGGGCCATCAACCTGAACCGCAAGAGCTACACCGTGGTGGGCGTCGCCGGCCCCGCCTTTCGCGGGACCCAGCGATCGGTGACCAATGACGTCTGGGTGCCGCTGACCACCTGGGTGGCCATGGCTACGAGCAACCTGCCCGAAAGGGATGATCGGGGCATCCGGGTCTTTCAGGTGCTGGGACATCTGGCGCCCGGTTCGACTACGGAGGCGGCTCAAAGCCAGCTCGACGTCATCGCGGAACGCCTGAGACGCGACTTTCCCGACATTCACGCGCAAAGCAAGTTTCGTGTCGTTTCGGAGACCTGGCGGCGCCGCACGAGCGCATGGTCGATGAGTGTCCTTCTGCTACCCGTGATCGGCACGGTTTTGCTGATTGCCTGCGCGAACGCGTCGAGCCTCTTGCTCGCCGAGGGCCTGGCGCGTAGCCGGGAAGTGGCCGTCCGTGTCGCGCTGGGAGCGAGCCGGCTCCGTTTGGTGAGACAGTTTTTGGCCGAAAGCATGGCCTTGGCCGTCCTGGGGGGGCTGGCCGGGTTGCTTGTGGCCTGGGCGCTGCTGGGCGCCGTGCCCGCCCTTTCTCCCCCCGGCCCGGTTCCACTCACCCTGGACCTGACTCTGGACGGCCGGGTGCTGTCGCTGACCGCTCTGGTGACCCTACTGAGTATCCTGCTGGTGGGGCTCGTTCCTGCAATTCGAGGATCTCGGGTGGAAGTCGTGTCCGGGTTGAAAGACGACACCCGAGCCGGCGGAGGCCGCTCCTGGCTCCAAAAAACCCTGGCCGTGGCCCAGGCCGGCATCTGCCTGGTACTGGTGGCCTCGGCGCTGCTCCTGGTGCGCAGCCTTGCTCACACCCAGAAGATGTCGCCGGGATTCGATGAGGAACGGCCTCTGGTCCTGGCCTGGATCGCTCTCCGTTTGGACTCGGATCGAGCCGCGGCTCCTGCCATGCTGGAAGAGTTGAGCCGGGAATTGTCCGCCGCGCCCGGGGTGGAACGAGTCAGCTTTGCCCGGCGGATGCACCTGAGCCCCTCGGGAGGAGGCGCCACGCTGGAAGTCACTCCGCCCGGAGATGACCCAATGCGCCCAGAGCCCCTTCGAGTCAAGTTCAATCAGGTGGCTGCCAACTACTTTCAAACGGTGGGGACCAGGATTCTGAAGGGGAGAGCATTCAACGAATTCGACCGTGAGGGCAGCGCCAGGGTGGTCATTGTCAGCGAGCTGGCAGCCAGCCGTTTCTGGCCCGAGCGGGACCCCATCGACCAGCAGCTGCGCGTGAGAGGCCAGCTCAGCCGGGTGGTCGGAGTTGCGGAGGACAGCAAGCTCAACGGACTCCACGAAGACCCCGAACCCTATCTGTATGCGCCGTTCGATCAGTTTCCCTCGAGTGAAGCCACCCTGCTGGTGCAGAGCAGCGGGGACGCCAAGACGCTGATCCCATGGACCCGCCGGCGGCTGCTCTCCCGGAGCGCCGACCTGGAGCTGCTGGGACTGTTGTCTCTCCGGGAGTTGATGGATCAGGCGCTGTACGACGACCGGCTTCCGACCGCGATCGCCTCGGCCGCGGCTGCGATCGGCCTGTTGCTGGCGGCGGTGGGATTGTACGCCTTCATGGCCCGAACGGTCAGGCAGCGAACCCGGGAGATTGGGATTCGCATTGCCTTGGGGGCACAGCGCGGCGCTGTCTTGCGCCAGATCCTGAAGGAGGGTCTCCTGATCGGACTTTGGGCCCTGCCGCTGGGGTTGGTGGGTTCGATCGCAGTCTCCCGGGTCATGGCGTCCTACCTCTACGGTGTGCAGCCCGGCGACGGCCTTTCACTGGGACTGGCCGCGCTCATCACCCTGGTGATGGCCGCGCTGGCCTCGTACCGGAGCGCGCGCCGGGCCAGCCGGCTGGATCCCGTCATCGCGCTTCGCTATGAGTAGGCCAAACTTCAGGATCCGGCACGCTCCAGAGCGTCCAGCCGGTGGGCCAGAGATTGTGCGCCGGGAAAGAGCTGCAGGCCTTGACGGCAGAGGGCGATCGCTTCCGCTCTGCGCCCCAGTCCCTGGTAAGCTGCAGCCAGCAGTTCGAAAGCTTCAGGCGACGGGCGGGTCTGAATCGCGGTTTCGAGGGGCGGCACGGCTCCCGACGCATCTCCCAGTTGGATCCGGCACCAGCCCAGGCGAAGATTGGCGTCGGGATGGTCGGGTTGGGTGCTGAGAAATCGTTCCAGGCAGGAGGCCGCATCCGAATAGCGATGAAGGTCCAGATAGATCGAGGCTAGGTTGTACCAGGCCGCCTGGACCTCCTTGCGGCCATCCTTTTCGAGGGCCGCCTCGAAACGTCGAATGGCGGACTGGCGGCTGCGACGAGCCAGGACGACATTGCCCCTTCGCTCCCACAGTGAGGCCAGCAGGTTCTCGGCACTGCCCAGATTGCTCAGAATCGAGCCATCACGCGGTCTCTTGCGCCGCGCCGACTCGAGATGTTCTCGTGCCGACTGGACCAGATCCTGGGCGCTCGCCAGCTCTCCCCGGTTGAAGGCTTCCTGGGCCAGGAAGAACTGCATCGCTCCCAGATTTGCGCCTGCCACCGGATCGTCGGGCGCCAGCTCGAGGGCCGTGCGAGTCATCTCCAATGCCTTGGGGCGCAGCTCGGGTGATTGGAAGTAGATTCGGGCCAGGTTGGTGTTGGCCCGATAGGAACGGGGTGCTTTCGCGTAGGTGGCTTCCCAGAGGGTCTGGGCGTCTTTCCAGTCCTCATTCCTCTGGAGAGTCAGGCCGGAGCAGATCAGCACCAGCCCGGCCAGGGCTCCCCAGGTGGGGCGTCCGATCGACGGCGCCCAGGCGGGGAAGAAGTGCGCGACAGCCAAAGCGGTTCCTGCCATGGGTAAGTACAGGAAGTGGTCGGCGGCCAGCTCGTGGAACGGGATCAACTGCAGAACGGGCAGCAGGCTCAGAAGGAACCAGAACATGCCCAGAGACACGAGGGGCCGCCTGCCGGACTGCCAGATCGCCAGGAGCAGGAATCCCAGGAGAATGACTCCTCCCAACAGGGTGGCGGGTTCCGCCAGCCCCGTCGACAGGGGGAAGACTTGTCCGGTGTAGTCGGCGATGAGCGGGTGCGGCCAGAAGACCAGTTTCAGATAGTGAGCGAAGAGCTTCAGCGATGTCCCGAAATTGGCGCCCGGGTCGCCTCCCCAGAACCCGCTCATTCGGGTGGCCCGACTGATGAACAGCGCGTGAGCCAGGCCGGCGGCGGCCAGCAACCCGGCCGCCCCAACGGCCAGGGGAATCCGTTTGAATGCCCCCAGCAGGCGTGTCCGGAAGGCAGGATCTCTCTCGGGAGCCAGGACGAATGCTTCCACCAGGAGCAGCAGGCCGGGGAATACCAGGGCGACTTCCTTGGAGAGCATCGCCAGGGCCGCCAGGGCCAGAGAACCTGCCAGGATGCGAAACCCTCCGTGGCGGCGGTAGTGCGTGTAGAGCGCCAGCGCCCCCAAGAGGAACCCAGTCGCCAGCAGGTCTTTGCGTCCCGAGACGTAGGCGACGGCTGCCGTCTGAACGGGGTGCACCGCGAATACCAGCGCTCCGGCGAGGGCGGCCGCCGAAGCCCCCGTCCAGAGCCACAGCAGGCGAAGGAGCAGCACGGCATTGAGTGCGTGCAAGAGCAGGTTGAAGAGGTGGTAGCCGAAGGGATTTTCCCCCCCGAGGGCGTAGTTCACGGCGTAAGTGAGAGTTCTGACTGGACGATAACTGCCCGTGCCAAACATCTGGCTCCAGCGGAACTCCGTCACCGCAGCATTCTGGAGGATCAGAGCGCCGTCGTCGAAGACGAAGCCGTGTCCCAGCGTGTTCAGGTAGAGGGCAGCGGAAAATAGGAAGAGCCCCGCAGCCAGAATCCTGGGGTCTACTCCGGTCTTTCGGCCCAGTCCTTTCTTGCGCCTGTCTCTTCCGCCCTTGCCCATTGTTCGAAGTCCTACCGTCGAGCCGCGCCGCCTGGCTCCCGAGATGGTCGAGTTCCGGCGGTCCCGCAGATAAAAGCGGAGAAGAATTGAAAAGTAGTACTTTCCTTGTCAGCCCTTCCAGTTTATTGTAAACGGGAGGCGTCTGTTCTGGACAGCCGCAGTAGGGTGCAGCGTTTCGCAAAAAACTGAAATAGTAATTTATTGATGAGAAAGGGCAGAAAAAGATGGAGCACAAAAGCGTTTTGGCTCTCCTGGTTTTCCTGATCACGATCGTTCTTGCGGCGCCGGTCAACGCCCAAGTCGACTACAGTTTTCTTCTGGAGGGATCGCAACAAACACCACCGCTCATGACCCCTTTCAGCGGAAACTGTGACGCCTCGTTGAATCCCCTCGAGACCGAATTCTCGATCAGCTGCACTCAGGACGCACCAGCCACCGCGGCGCACATTCACTTGGCTCCCCCCGGGGCGCCGGGTCCCATCGTCTTCTTCTTTACCGTCGACACGACGTTCTCGGGAGTCGTCACGGAGCAGTCTTTGCAGGACCAGGCGGTTCAATTCTCCGGGAGTATTACGCCGCTGAGTTTCCAACAGTTTCTGGAACGGCTGAGGGCTGGAGATCTCTACGTCAACGTGCACACCGCGGCAAACCCTCCGGGTGAGATCCGCGGCCAGATCCCGCCCCCGCCTTTCGTGACTGTTTTCGCCCAGTGGGGGAACGGCACGGATGCCTTCGACAGAAGCATCCGATCCGACATCATTCTGCTCAACTCCGCCACGACGGGTTCCCCCGTGACGGGAACAGTCAGGTTCTATGACCAGTCGGGCGAGATCGTCCCGCCCGACGATATCCTGGGCAGTTCCGGGGGGATGGCCGAGGGGCTGAGGCCCGCGGGCCAAGGCGATGGAGTGGACTTCGTGATACCACCTTTGGGTGACATGACGGTCAGCACGAGCGGCACCGGAACCCTGGCCTCCGGGTCGGTGCAGGTCTCCTCCGACATGGATGTCGGTGGCTACATTCGCTTCACCATCACCGGTGTGGGGGCTGCCGGAGTCGGTGAGAGCCCCGTGACCACCGCTGCCATTGTCCCGGTCCGACGGAGTGGCACACTCAGCACGGGCCTGGCGATCCGCAGCGCCGAAACGACCCCGATCACGGTCAACCTGAGCCTTCGCATCAACGGCGTGGAAGTGGCCAACGGCAATGTGGACGTGGACCTCGACCCCAGGACGCGGGTGTCGATGTTCCTCCAGGAGTACTTCCTCGATGCGGACACGAGCAACTTCGAAGGCTCGATCGTGATGACGGCCGATGGAGGGTTTGCAGCGATCGCCCTGGAGTTCGACGCCGCGAACGGCGTCAACACGACGCTGCCCGTCACACCCATCCCTTGAGAGGGGAAGCAGGCTTGCCAACCTGAGACGGCCTGGCCTCTCAGGAAGCAGTGAGTCCGACCGGCGGGGGTGCACCCGATCGTGCCCCCGCCGAGCGGCCGTGTTCATCAAGAATCAGTCCCGGTGGTCCTGGCCCCCGCTAATTGCGGATTTGGAAACTGTTCGCGGAGGGGGTAGGATCACCGCTATGAAAGCATACCTCCCGTTTCCCACTGTCTTGGTGATTGCGGGTCTGCTGGCGGCCTGCTCGAGTGATGCTCCCACCGGGGAACCAGCGCCGGCGGCTGAAAGCCCCGGGGTTGAGAGCTCCGCAGAGTGGATCGACCTGTTCGACGGCCAGACGCTCGAGGGCTGGACGGCCAGCGAGAACCCAGACACCTTCAGGGTCGAAGACGGAGTCATCGTCACTCACGGCCCCCGCGCGCACCTCTTTTACACGGGCCCGGTCGCGAACCACGATTTCAAGAACTTCGAGTTCCGTGCCGACGTCCAGACCACACCGGGTTCCAACTCCGGGATGTACTTCCACACCGAGTTCCAGGAAGAGGGTTGGCCTTCCAAGGGGTACGAGGCCCAGATCAACAACAGCGGATCGGACTCCCGCCGGACCGGCAGCCTCTACGCCATCCAGGACGTCACCGAAACCTTGGTGGGAGACGACGAATGGTTCACCCAGCAGGTGACCGTCAGCGGCAAGCAAATCATCATCCGGGTCAACGGGCAGATCGTGGTGGACTACACCGAGCCGGAGGCACCCGAGCGCAGCGCCGACATGTCCGAAAGACTGCTCTCGAGCGGAACCGTCGCGCTGCAGGGGCACGACCCGGACAGCAAAGTGCTGTTCCGGAACGTCCAGGTGAGATGGTTCGAATGAGAGCTGGCACCCGCCGCCCAGCCCGGCCCGTTCACGGTCTTGACCGTTGCAGATGTGCCAGTCGACGAGGGCCGGAGTGACGATTCGCCCGCACTGTGATAGAGTTCGAGCATAATCGTTGAAAGCCGAGCCTTCTTGCGAGGTGAGTCCTTGACGGGCACAGCCAACCGGACACCCGCCGCCCTAATTGTCGTCTTGGCGCTTCCCTGGCCGGGATGCCCACTGGAATCCTCGGGCGAGGAAAGCGCTGCGAGACTGGCCCTCCAGGTGCGAACCGCCACCGAGCTCCGCTCCGAGGCCAGGTGTGGGCGGGTGGTACCCCGCCAGGCCGGGGTGGACCTGTTCTGGACACCTGCGGGGACGCCCGCTCAGCAGCAGCGAGTCGAGTACGCGTCCCGGGCGGACGCGTTCGAGGTCGGCGATTACAGCAGCTCGCCCGAGTTGCCTCCGGATCAGTCGACCTGGTCGCTGGAACGGCTGGACGCCGAGCGGGACTTCTTTTGGCGAGTGGCAACCCGCTACGCCACGGACTGGGTCCCCAGTGAGGCGGCCCAGTTTCGAAGCCCTCTCTGCGCCGGCGACATTCGTTTCATCCTGCCCGACGACCCCGCCCTTGCCGCCTCCGCGCTGCAGGCGGCCGGCAAGTGCGACGATGACAATCCCCGCGTCGCCGTGGCGGTTCTCAGCTGGAAGGTGGCCGAAGTGCAGGGAGAGCAGCGCGTGTCCATGGCCATTCTGCCTACCGGATTCGAGACCGGGCAGTTCGATGTGTCGCCTCCCCTCGAGCCCGATCAGTCCAGTTTCGAGTGGAAGCCGCTCGGCGGTCTGGCGACGCACTACTGGAGGGTCTTGACGCGAGATCCCGACGGTTGGATTGCGAGCGACACCATGACTGTGCAAGGTCCGCCCTGCATCGCAGACATCATTCGCTGATCCGCGCATCCGCGCTCCTGCAGATCTCGGCGCTTCATCGAGCCCCGAAAGGTCGGTGAACCATGTTGACCCTTGCCCGGTGTTTCCGGCAGCTCCCGATTAGTGGAGTCCTGGCGGCCGCCCTCCTCCTCCATCCCCTCGGATACTCGCAGATTCGCGAAATCAACCCGGACCGCTCCGACCTGGACGCCGCGGGCAATCCCGACCCTGCCAACATCCAGAATCCCGACCCGGACGGTGCCAGTGGAGGGCGAGTGACAGGGCTGGCTCGCGCACCCGGCAGCAGTCAAATCTTCTACGCGGCCAGCGAGTGGGGCGGGCTCTTCAAGACCACCGACGCCGGTCGAAACTGGACGCGTCTGAACGGCCACCTTCCGGTGGCCACCTGGGACGTGGCCGTGGACCCGTTCAATCCCCAACGGGTGTATGCGACATCCTTCTACGATGGGCGGATCGCCTCAATGGCGGGGATCGAGGTCAGCAGCGACGCGGGCGCCACTTGGGCCCGTCCTGGCTCGGCGACCCCGCCGGCGAGCTTCAATTGCAGTGCCAACCGCCGCAACGAGCCGTCGGCGTTCGGGATCGGCATCAGGCCCGATGCCCCCCGCAACGTTTTCGTGGGGACCAACTGCGGTGTGGCGATCAGCGGCGACGCAGGCGCCACTTGGAGGTTTGTGGACCCGACGCCTGTCACTGCGGCCACCGACATCTGGGACGTCCTGGTGCAGGCGGGGGGGCCGGCGGGCCAGGGCATCGTCGATGTCTGCGGCGACGACGGGCACTTCCGTTCCACGGACGGGGGCAACACCTGGGTCGCCGGCGGGGCCGTCCCAACCGGCCCCGGCGCCCCTTGTTCGCTGGCCGCCTCGCCCGACGAGAGCTACGTATTGTTTCTGATCGCCGCTGACTTCAACCTCTATGAATCGGACGACGGAGGCGCCACCTGGAACGTGTCCATCAACCCGTCGCCGCAGGGCAGGACGCCCTTCGTGGTGACCAACCAACGCTCCAACGCGGGTCCCGTGGACCGCTTCGACCTCTGGTTCGGCGACGTTCGGCTCTTTCGAGCCGGTTGCACGACTCCCAATCCCCGCGCGCCGGGAGGGGCGCCTCGCTGCCCGCCGCCGGCCGCCT
>JBFKLX010000224.1:0-9028 GCA_041630155.1 Acidobacteriota bacterium | reverse complement strand
CCGGAGACGGGACGCAAGGGCTTTTATCTCGGCGAGCACGCTTCTCACATCGAAGGCATTCCCCTCGACGAGGGCCGCGCCATGGTGGCGCACCTCAATGCCTTCATAACCTCGGAGCCCTTTGTTTACCGCCACCGCTGGCAGACGAACACCATCTGAGGACCTCTATTTTAACAGGACTCGCGGATTTCGTCATGACCCGGTTATCCTGTTGTCGCCATGTCACTTGACGAACTTCGAATGCCCTCCTATCTTTCCGACCGTCTTCGCGTCACGGCCATCGAAGCTCACACTGCCGGGGAACCGCTTCGCGTGATCGTCGGGGGGATTCCCGAACTGCCCGGCCAGACGATCCTGGAGAAGCGCCGCTATGCGCAGCGCCACTTCGACTGGCTGCGCCGCCTGCTGATGTGGGAACCCCGGGGCCACGCCGACATGTACGGCTGCATCCTCACTCCCGCGGTGACGGCGGACGGAGACGTCGGGGTGCTGTTTCTCCACAACCAGGGCTTCAGCACGATGTGCGGCCACGGCATCATCGGCCTCGTCAAGGTGGGTCTGGAGTGCGGTCTGTTCGGGCCCCGCCGCCCCCCTGAGATCCGCATCGACACCCCCGCCGGCCGGGTCGTGGCCCGGGCCCATGAGCGAGCGGGCCAGGTCCAACACGTCTCCTTTCTGAACGTCCCGTCATTTCTGTTGCAGCCCGGCCTGGAGGTGGAAGTCGAGGGCTTCGGCCCGGTGATCTGCGACATCGCCTTCGGGGGCGCCTTTTACGCCTACGTGGATGCCGGCACGGTCGGACTCTCTCTGGGCCCCGAGCACTACCCGCGCATCATCGATCTGGGCCGCCGCATCAAGGACGCCGTGAGTCGGCAATTCCGAATCCAGCACCCGAACGGAGCTTCCGACTTGAATTTCCTCTACGGCACCATCTTCGTGGAGGGCCCGCGAGGAGAGGCACCCAGCCGCAACGTCTGCGTGTTCGCCGATGGAGAAGTCGATCGCTCTCCGACCGGTACGGGCGTCAGCGGGCGGGCGGCCATCCACTACGCCAGGGGAGAACTGGCACTGGGACAGCCGATCTCGATCGAAAGCCTGATCGGCACCCGTTTCCAAGTCGAAGTGGTCCAGGAGACGACGCTCGAGGGCACCCCCGCTGTGATTCCTCGGGTCACGGGAAGTGCTCATATCACGGGCCGCTCGGAATTCCTGCTGGACCCGACCGACCCCTTGCCCGAGGGCTTCCTGTTGCGCTGAATTGGAATAAAATCGAACACCAGCGCGTTTAGGGTTCAGGAGAGCGAAACATGACGACGTCTACAACGCCCCCACTGCCTCGCCGAAAACAGCCGCTGCTCAATTGCGCCATTGGCTGCGGCGCCGTGCTGATCGTGCTGATCGTGGCGATCACAGGCCTCTACTTCTGGGCCGTCTCGCCGGGCGCGCAGATTCCGACCCAGCGGGTGCTGGGACCCGAGTCGCTGGCCTTCCTTCGGATCGAGAAGATCGGCTATGACGAGGGCTTCCAGTCTCTCGCCGCGGAGATTCTACTGGACATTCAGGACACGGAGATCCAACGCACGGCCCGGCAAGTCCCGTTTTATCTGCAATGGCTGAATCAAGCCCAGCGGAGCACCCCGGCTGAAGTCATTCGCAATCTCGAACGCGACCTTCCCACCGACATCACGCTGACCGTCGAGGCGGCGCCCGACAGCCAAACACCGGTCGTGGCGGCAGCCGTCAACCTCTCTCGCTACCCCCGACTGCTGCGCTGGACCTTCTACTGGATCGCCGGCCAGTTCTCCTCGGAAATGCAGGATTTCCCGGGAAAGGTCGAGTTCGTCGAAAACACCGCCGTGTGGGCTCAGACCCCCGAAACGATGCGAATCGTGCTGGATCGAACCGTCCAGGTGTCCCCCAAAGCCGGGGCTTCCACCCAGATCCTGCAGCTGCTCCAGTCGGCTGACCCTCGCTGGGACCTTTACCTCGCGGCTGAAAACCGTGAGGGACTGATGCAGGAAGCTGCCCGGCTGTTGCAGCAACTGCCCGAGGATTTTCCGCTCGACGTCTCCCCGGCTCTGGCCGATCAGCTGCCCTCCCTGGAGAGCTTTTGGCTGGGAGTGGACATCGCCTCCAAGGAACTGGTCGAAGTGCAGTGGGAAGTGACCGCCAAGTCGGAACTGGAGGCTCGCAAGTGGGCGGCTCTGATCCAGGAATTCGCCCGAATCAATCAGCCGGGCCCGGACAACCCGCTTCGCATGGAGAGTTCGGTGCTCCGGGAGGGGTCTCGGGTTTCGCTCCAGCTGCGCTTCAGTGAGGTGGCGACTGCGGTCGTCCAACTGGCCGCACAGGCCCAGGCCAAGGCTGAGGAGCGGGCCCGGGAACGGAAGCGGGAGCGAGAGCAACAGCGGGAACGCCAGCGCCAGCTGGAACGGGAAGACCAGCCCCCTTCGAAGCCTTGAGGCGCCTTCCCTCGATTCGACGGGAGCCAGAGAATCAGTGAAAGCGCACCAGGCGGACCTTCAAACGCCGGGTGCGCGAGCGTGCCCGCTTCCATTGCACCAGGATGGGACTCTGATAGGTTCCTTCCACGATCCGGCCGTCGCCCAGCTCGCCCGGGTCGGTCACCAGCAGGCTCACCCCCCGCTTCATCCAGAGGAAACGGGAAGCCGGCACCGCCAGAAATTTGTCGACCACCCGCTCCACCAGGGATTCGCTCAGTCCCAAGGCGTCCAGAAAATCGTTGACGACGTGTACCAAGTCGTACTTGGCATAGTTGATCGCCTTGCCCGGGATAGCGCGCGGATTCCCCCACATGCTCTTGCCCTTCTCGGCCATGAAACGGAAGGGATTGCGCAGGACCTCGATCAGGTCGTGCTTCATCAGAAGGGTCTCGTACTCGTTGACCGTCAAGCCCGCGTGAGACTCCCAGGGCTCCAGAGCCAGATCGACCCGCCCATGAACGATCTCGTGCCGCCGCAGCAACTCTTGCAGGTCTTCGAAGAGACCCAGCCGGAGATCCTTGAGGCTCACGGAGTCGATGGGGTGATGGGAGACCGGGATCTCGACCTGGAATTCACAGGCCACCGTCTCCCGATTGAAACCCACCACAGTGGTCTGGCGCCGCCGCCGCACCTCCCCGTAAGTTCCGTCCAAATCGACGAAATAGACGGGTTGGTCGGCGCGATTCTGATACGTGACACAGTTGGTCAGACCCGATCCAATGAAAGTCAGGTGCGAATCGCCGTTGCGGGGCTCGTTCTCACGTTGTTCGTCGCTCAGCTCGCTGCGCAACTGCAACTGGTCGTGCCGGTAGTCGGCCTGGGGCGGAAAGAGCCTCTGAAACGAGTGGACCCAGCGCTGCAGCCGGTCACGGTTGTTGTTCAAACGCTGGCAAAGGCTTTGCTCGAAGTACCCGGCGGTCGTGTGGTACGAGTAGTAGAGCACCCGGCGGTATCGGCCCAGAAGACGACCGAAGTGTTCCGCCACGCGCTGATTCACATCGATCAAGTCGAGCCGGCTCTGCGGGCTCAACTCCAAGTTGATTTCTGTCGTCGGAATTCTCATGCGCCGCTGTCGCCAGACTATGGCAACTTTTTCGCCAAAGTCAACTCACCCACCACCTGTCACCCAATCATATCCTGGCAAGCCGCTCCGCTGTACCACTCGCCTCTGGTCAATGGCGGCGGAAACTCCCCCGCTGATGCGTCAACCCTCCCGAGCTTGGTACCATGAGACTCTGACATGAGGCGAATGCGAGAATCCAGACTCATCCACATTTCTCCCTCCGATGAACCCAGGGGCGCGGCTTCGCAATCATCCCCGAATTCTGGGCTGGCGCGAATCCTGACAACCGGCTTTCTGCTGGCGGCCTGCGGCGGGCAGGGACCTTCACCCCAACCCGAGTCGCCCGGCCTCGATGCGGCGGCTCTGCCGGCTGTCGTCGCCTCAGTCGACGGACAGACGATCACACGTGAAGAACTGGCCCGGCGGGTCGGGACGAATCGGGAGCAAACCTCCGAAGTCCAGAAGGCGGACCTGGCCGATTACCGCGAGGCCCTCCAAGACCTCATCGACACCGAACTCCTTTACCAGGAGAGCCGGGCGAGGGGCTACGGCCCGGCCGAGGAAGAATTGAACCAGCGGCTGGCGACCATTCGAAACCGTTTTTCGAGCCAGGAGGCATTCCAGCAGGCGCTGGCCCAGCAGGGGATCACCGCCGCTGAGATGCGCCAGGCGCTCGATCGGGACCTCTCGATCAAGCGTTACCTGGAAAAGGAGGTGATCTCCAAGGTCTCGGTGCGCGAAGACGAGATGCTCCAGTACTTCGAAACCTACAAGGACCAGATCCGCGGGGATGACGAGCTGCAGCTTCGGCACATCCTGATTCGGGTCCCTCCGGGCGCATCGGAAGAGGCGCGCGGCCGGGCCCGGGACAAACTGGAAGGCATTCGGAAGGAGATTCTGGGCGGAGGCGATTTTGCGGACCTGGCCCGCGAGTACTCCCAGGATCCCGGCTCGGCGGCCACCGGGGGCGAGCTGGGCTGGATCTCACGCGGCCTGATGGTGGCACCCTTCGAGCAGGCCGCCTACGCCTTGCAAGAGAAGGAACTCAGCCCCATCGTCGAAACCCAGTTCGGCTTTCACCTGATCCAGGTCACCGAGCGTCGCCCTGGGCCTCTCGTCTCTTATCAGGACGCCAAACAGCAGCTGGAGCAGTTCCTGCGGGAACGTCAGATCGAGGAGCAGATCGGCGCCAAAGCCGCCCAGCTCCGCGAGCGGGCCAAAGTCGAGGTCTTCATTTGAGTCGGCCGGGAGGCGTGGGACTCCTGTGGCCTCGACAACGCCGGTGCGTTCAGATTTCCTGATCCTGCGCGGGAGGGCCGCCCGCCTCCGGCTTGCCCTCCACGGGATTGACGAAGCGGCGGTAGGTCGGGTAGGCGAAGTCGATGTCGGGGCAGCGGCCAAACTCACGCAGACAAGCTTCCCAGAGGCGTTCCGCAGTCCCTCGGCGCTGGCGGGGGTGGCACAGGTACCGACTCGTGAGGTTCACTCCGTTAGAGCCCACTTCGGTCCACACCCGCGGCGTCAGCCGAGAATAGAAGATCATCGCCTTGTGAGCCGCCTTCCGAACCGACTGGCGGGCTTCCATGCCGACGGTCCCGACATGCTCGTCGGCAATGTTCTGCAGAATCTCCTTCGCCTTCTGCCAGTTGCTCTCGAAGGTCACGGTGACCGCCAGCTCGTTCCAGATGTAGGGAAAGCCATACGTGTAGTTGGCGATGTTCTCGGAAAAGACACGGCTGTTGGGCACGTGAATGACGCGTCCGGTGCTCTGGTCGGCGGCCACCCAATTGCCGATCTCCATCAGGCTGAATCGGATGATCCCCTGATCGACGACATCCCCGGCTTGATCGCCGATCTGGATGCGATCCCCCACCTCGAACGGGCGCTGCCAGAGTATGTAGATCCAGCCGGCCAGACTCGTGATGAGGTCTCGCAGGGCGATGGCCAGGCCGGCCGACAGCAGCCCCACGAAGGTGGCCAGATTCTGGAAGGTCTCGGACCAGAGGTAGCCCAGGCCCAGAATGGCCAGCAGAGCCGTGATCCAGGACGATGCCTTGCGTAACGTGTAGAGGAACCGGACGTCCTCGCTGCGGCGCGACACGAATCGCACCACCACCCAGCGCGCCGCCAGCAGCGCCAGCACCCAGAGCAGGGAGGCGATCAACAGATGCTGGATGTCTCCCGGATCGAGCGAGGGCACCAGCGATTCCCACCACCGGCTCTCCGGGACGCCCAACTGTCCCATGCCTCATTCATACCACCAAAGCGGCAGGGACCAAAGTCTCTTTGGGACTCGAGGACTGGGGCCTGGGGCCCGGGGCGTCAGCCGCCGAACCGCTGCAAGATGCCCTGCAGGACTTCGGTCTGGATGTTGCCCCCGCTGAGTACCAGGACGACCTTCTTGCCGGCCAGCCGGGAACGCAGCTTGAAGGCGGCGGCCGTGGAGGCTGCACCTGCCCCTTCCGCCACGTTGTGAGTGCAGACCCAGAGCCGGTAGACGGCTTCCTCGAGTTGCTCTTCGCTGACGGTGACGATTTCGTCGACCAGGCTGCGGATAATCGAGAAAGTCAATTCGAACGGAATGCGAGTGGCCAGGCCGTCGGCCATGGTGTCAGCCGACTCGTTGGCGACAAGGCCGCCCTCCCGCCAGGAGCGGTAGACGGCATCGGCGCGCTCGGCTTGCACACCGATCACTTGGATCGATGGAGCCATGCCGCGGACGGCCGTCAGCACGCCAGAGATCCCCGAGCCTCCTCCCAACGGAACGAGGATGGTGTCGCAGTCGGGCAACTCCTCCAGGATCTCCAGCGCGTACGTCCCTACGCCGTGAATCAGGCAGGGCTCGTTGGCCGAGTGAATGTAGCGCAAATTCTCCTGAGCCTGGATTTCTTCGACCTTCTCACGGGCTTCGTCGAAATCTCGCCCGTGCACCAGCAATTGCGCCCCGAAGGCTTCCATTGCCTGGTTCTTCTCCGGGTTGTTGCCCTCCGGCACGGCGATCAGGCAACGCACCCCGCAGATCTGACAGGCCATTGCAACCGACTGCCCGTGGTTGCCCCGGGTGGCGGTGATCACGCCGCGGCGCCGCTCCGCCTCGGAAAGGCTGGCGATCAGGTTCAATCCGCCCCGAATCTTGAACGAACCGGTGGGGTTGTGGTTCTCATGCTTGACCCAGGCTTGGCATCCCAGCTCACGGGACAGCAGCGGGTGCTGGATCAGCCCGGTGGGGCGGAGATGGCGGTATACGACCGGCCGGGCCTGAAGGATTCCCTGCAAGTTGACGTCCATGGAAAATCCTCGAGTTCGCAAATTCCGGAGCGCGGGCCATTGCCCGCCGGCTCACATGTTCTTCCAGCCGGGCCCCCCTCCGCCCTCGGGAGGTGTCCAGGTGATGATCTGATAGGGGTCCATGATGTCGCAGGTCTTGCAGTGCACGCAGTTGGTGAAGTTGACCTGCAGCCGTTTCCCGTGCGGCTTCCCTTCGTCAGCCACCATCTCGTAAACGTGAGCCGGACAGAAATGCTGGCAGGGGTTCCCGTACTCCTCCAGGCAACGGCTGGCGCAAAGATCGTAATCGGCCACCTTGAGGTGGCAGGGCTGATCCTCCTCGTGTGCGGTATCGGACAGGTAGACGTCACTCAACTTGTCCAGGGTCAGCTTGCCGTCGAACTCGAGCTTCATGGGCCGGATGTCGGTGCGCCCATGGTAATCCTGCACTTTCCGCATCTGGGCATGCCCCGGCCGCGCGGGAAGAGGATCGATCAGCCCGCGTCCGCCGCTCACGAACTGAAGGCCGGCGTGCACAAAACCACTCCAGAAGCCCCGCTGGAAGGCCTGCCGGAAGTTGCGCACCCTCCAGAGCTCCCGGCGCGCCCAGCTGGACTCGAACCGGGTGTGGTAGCCCTGCAGGACCCCGGCCGAAAAATCGTTCTTCAAGAAGGCGTCCAGGATCGTCTCGGCGGCCAGCATCCCCGACTTGATCGCCAGGTGAATCCCTTTCAGCTTTTGGGCATTCAGAAAGCCGGCCGAGTCACCCGTAATCAGCAATCCAGCGGCGTGCAGCCGGGGCATCGAGTAGTAACCGCCTTCGGGAATGGCCTTGGCGCCGTAGGCAATCGGCTCGCCCCCTTCCAGCATCTTTCGCACCCATGGGTGCGTCTTGAATCGCTGGAACAGCTCATGCCCGTCCAGATGAGGGTCGTGGTAGTCCAGGCCGGTCACGAACCCGACGTCGACAAGGTCGTCCTGCATGCTGTAGATGAACCCGCCGCCAAACTCGCGGGTCCCCAGAGGCTGCCCCAGGGTGTGGTAGACGACGCCCGGCTGCAATCCGCCGGGGACTCTCCAGATCTCTTTGACTCCCAGAGCATAGATCTGAGGCTGGCGGTCGCCGTCCAGCTTCAAGCGCCGGAAGGCCTGCCGGGACAGCGTCCCCAGCACTCCTTCACCCAGAACAGTGACTTTGGCCAGCACGTCGATCCCAGGTTCGAAGTTGTCCTTTGGCTCTCCCTCCTTGTCGCGCCCCTTGTCGCCGATGCGGACGCCTCTGACGGTGTCGCCTTCGAAGAGTAGTTCGACGGCCGGGAACTCGGGGTAAACCTCCACGCCGCTCTCCTCGCAGAGCTCGGCCATCCAGCGGACGAGCCTCCCCAGCGATGCCACATAAAAGCCGTGGTTCTTCAGCGGAGGCGGCGTCAGGGGTGATCGATAGGCCCCTCGCTGAGTCAGGACGTAAAGGGCATCGTCACTGACGGGGCAGTCGTAGGGGGGCTCGTTTCCCGGAAACCCCTGCAGCAGCTCCTGGAAACCCCTGGGATTGACGACCGCGCCGCTCAGCGTGTGGGCCCCGATTTCGCGGCCCTTTTCGATCACCAGAATCGTCGGGTCTTCCAGCGGTGGGCCTGGCCTGCTTCCCGATTCGACGGCCTGATTGTGCTCCCGAAGCAGGCGCGACAGATGCAGCGCACCGCCCAGGCTGGCCGGACCGGCGCCCACGAACAAGACATCGACTTCCAACTGTTCCCGTTCCATACCCGACCCTTCCTGAGCGTCGCGGGACATTATAGCTTGGGGCGTATAGGGGCGTGGGGCGTGGGGCGTAGTTGCTCACAGCTCTTCCATGAATCTCGAGCATCGATGTGCCAGCTCCCAGACCTCACGCACCCCTGGCCAGCTTTGAGAGGGTGAACGCTCGAAGCTCGAACCAGCTCCACGCTCCCCACATCAAATTTCCAGATCTCCCCAGGCCCTACCTCCCGCCCGTTTCGGCGGGAACCAGCGGGGGAGTCTTCTCGCCAAGGCGCAAACGGCGCCAAGGATGAACTTTGGCGGGACGGGAAAAGCTGTGGGGCAATGCAGCAATCGATCGAGACCGTCGACCTGGCCCAAGGCCTGGAGCCCCTGCCGCGGCTGCCCTTCGGGCTGCTCGGGGAAGCTCCAAGCTCGAAGACTCGAACAAAGT
>JBFKLX010000223.1:0-9149 GCA_041630155.1 Acidobacteriota bacterium | reverse complement strand
TCGGCACCGTGCTCGGGAGCCTCGCCAAATACCACGACGGTCTCGTCGTAGGGATTGACCGAAACCGAACCTCCGCCGTCCACGTCCAGCTGGACGGTGTTCTCTCCAAAGCCCAGGGACCGCAGTTCTTCCCGCAATCCCTGGAGAATGCGCTCGGAAGCCCGGTGCTCATAGGGCCGGAAATTCACGCCTCTGACGACTGATTCTTCCTGGTCGTCCGTTTTCAGGCGGAACACCAGATACTTGAAACTCACCCCTTCCTCTTCGAAGTGGAAGGTTGGGATCGTCTTCAAGTCCATCTCGATTCCTTTCGGCAACGGGCGGGGGAGAGGAGCGAATGGAGAACCCTGATCCGCCCGTCCCCGTGTCCCTCCACCGGTCCGGCGGGCCAGTCACCATGGCCCCGAGTCACGAAAAAACGATGGCGAGCGCGGAGCCGGCCACGGTCAGGAGGATTCCGATGCGGAAGCCCCAGTTGTGCAGGGCCGAATCCGGCTTGGGCCAGACCAACCCGAAGATGGCCAGCAGTGCCACTCCCAGCGACAGCAGTCCCAGTCCTATCCAGATCGGCGCGAGCAAATCTACCCTCCGCAGCTCGATTCGACGGCAGCGTTGTCAACTTCCAGTTCCACGAAAAAGTGTGCTGGCTTCCACCAGACTGCGCAATTTTAGCGGGATCACCTCGGAGTTACAAGGCACGCCATGGATGGGTTTGAAGGCAAGTCTGGAGTTCGAAGGCCGAGGCTCGAACTGATCGTCCTCCCTCCTTCTCCACGGCGTGTGATGGGGGGCCTGCTGGCGCGGGCTTCGAGCCAGGCCGCGCCGCTGGAGTGGATCTCAGGTTGTGTCTGTGGATGCGACGGGCCTTCGCCAGCCGTCGCAGCTGTAGGGCTTCAGGCGACCTGGTAGGTTCGCTCCTGGGATTCGTCGTCCTCGTTTTCCTGGTTCAGGGTGTCGATCCGCTTCAGTTCGGACTCAGAGATCTTCACCTGGCGAGAGGTCCGCTTGTAGAAGTGCGGGTGCTCGTTCTTGCGGGCATTGTAGATTTCTTCCCAGCACTGGACGCAGGTCTCGATGTGCTCCAGGAACTCCAGCTGCTCGTCCACGTTGAGCTGGTTGCTCAGGAAGCCCGCGATGTGTTGGCGGTTGCATCTATCGGTCAATATCACCTCAGCTCTCCTCACTTCCATGTCACCTGTATAGACAGGGCCCGCCGAGGGAAGGTTTCAAATCCTGTGAAAAAAGTTTTACCAATCTCACAAGTCCATATTTTATAACATCTTAAGCTTGTGATCGCGATCACGAAAATCAGGGGAAATCGAGTTTTTTTGGAGCTGAAAATTGGAAATTTGAGACCGAGGGGCAGCAACGGCAAAACCCGACGAGAGCGCCAGTGTTCGTCGCCCAAGCCCGGCTCTTGACCCTGCGTCACTTCTCTCAGAGGAGGCTTCGCACCAGACCGCCGTCGACGGCCATCGAGCCTCCCGTAATGTAGGAGGCGCGTTCGGAGGCCAGAAAGGCCACCAAGGCGGCCAGTTCGCGAGGTTCTCCGAGGCGTCCCATGGGGATGTCACGCTCCCACCCTTGGAACACGTCCCGGCGCTCCACTCTTTCTCGCCGGGCGATTTGATCCGCCAGCTCCTCCAGGCGTTGCGTCTGAGTGTAGCCTGGCATGACATTGTTGACAGTGATATTGAGGCGGGCCACTTCGTTGGCGAGGCTTCGGGCCAAACCGGTGACGGCTGCTCTCAGGCTGTTGGACAGGATCAAGTTGTCGATGGGCTGTTTGACTGCCACCGAAGTGATGTTGATGATCCGACCCCAGCGCTGTTTCCGCATGTCGGGGAGTACACCCCGAACCAGGTTCAGCACGCTCTTCAGGGTCAGCTCAATCCCCTCCTGCCACATCTCGGGGGTCAGATCCGAAAAGCCTCCGGCGGGGGGGCCGCCGGCGTTGGTCACGAGGATATCCACACGCCCCATTTCCCGCCGGGCCGTCGACACCAACTGCTGCACTGCTTTCGGTTCGGACAGGTCGGCCGGGACGGCCACGACCCGAGCTTGATATCTCTGGGAAATATCGTCCAGGGTGCGGCTCAGCTGCGTTTCTCCGCGAGCGCACAGCACCAGCGAAGCCCCTTCGGCCGCCAATTCTTCCGCCACGGCACGGCCCAAGCCGCGGCTGGAGCCGGTGACGAGTGCTACCTTGTCTCGAAGTCCCAGGTCCATGTGTTCATCCTTGTCGCAGGTAATCGTCGGTCTTGTCCAGCCAGTCTTGCCGCGGCGGACTGAACACGTCGATGTCCAGGGTGTCTTCCAATGCCAGAGCCTTGTGGGGCAGGTTGGAGGGCAAGTGCAGCACCTCACCGGCGTGAACCGTGATGGGAGTGCTGTCTTCGGAGCCCAGCCAAAACTGGAGGGCGCCTTTGACGACGTAGCTGATCTGCTCGTTTGCGTGCTGGTGCATGGGCACGACGCAGCCCTTGGCTAGAAAGATACGGGTGAGCATCACCTTCTCGCCGCTGATCATTCGGCGCTGCAGCTTGGGGTTGAGCTGCTCCAGGGGCACGTCCTCCCACCGGTACAGTTGCGCGGATTTCGTCTCGCTCATGGTTTGCCTCCTCCCGGACAGATGACAGTATAGCGTCCAGCTGCGAGGGTTGTAGGTTGAGCCCGCGCCCGTGGGGCAGAAGGAGTCCGAAAAACCGCGACCCCATTCAAAAGGGCCAGAGCTTTTTGTTACGCTCCGCTCTCTGGATTCCCGTCAGCGAATCGAGCGGCGCTGGCGCGAAATACTGGGAGGATTGCCGACTGGGTGATCGTCCACCGTGCGGCTGGTAGCCGCTCCGCCCGCGCTTCAAGAGCAGACCCTGGCCGGAAAACTGACTTACAGCCCGATCTGGGACACTCATCTGAATGAGTTGGGTGCAAGGGCGGTGGCACGGGTGCTGGCCGAGAAAATCGGTTCGCACGGCCGGATAGAGGTGATTCGGTAGTCCTTGCGGCAGTCTTGCCGGGCCTGCTGTCCCAGTCGCTCTCAGGAACCGGCTCGAAAGTCGGCCAGGCGGACGGGCTTTCGGCGCGCCCCCCAGTTGCCGGCCGGACCGTCGAACACCCCGGCGCAGAGCGTACCACACTGGAGACAGTGGCCCTGAGGACCCAGCTGCCATTCGGTCAAGACGTACCAATCACGGCCGACCACACGCCGGCGGCAGCCGTGACAGTAGGTGCTGCCTCCCGCCTCGTCGTGAACGTTGCCGGTGTAGACGTAGCGCAACCCTTCGCCGAGAGCGATTCGGCGGGCGCGTGAGAGGGTGCTGGCCGGCGTCGGGGGCTTGTCCAGCATTTTCCAGTCGGGGTGAAACGCAGTGAAGTGCAAGGGAACATGCGGACCCAATTCCCGCATGATCCATTGGGACATCTCCAGGATTTCCTGATCGCTGTCATTCTCACCCGGGATCAGCAGATTGGTGATCTCGTACCAGACACTGGTCTGGTGCTCCAGGTAGACGAGCGTGTCCAGCACCGGTTGCAGCTGGCCGGCGCAGATCTTGTGGTAGAAGCGTTCCGTGAAGGCTTTCAGGTCCACGTTGGCGGCGTCCATGTGGCTGTAGAATTCGCGCCGGGGCTCGTCACAGATGTATCCGGCTGTGACTGCCACCGTCTTGATGCCGCGCCGGCGGCAGGCCTCTGCCACGTCGACTGCGTACTCCAGGAAAATGACCGGGTCGTTGTAGGTGAAGGCAACGCTTCGGCAGCCCAATCGTTCGGCGGCACGGGCGATCGTCTCGGGTGAGGCCGCATCGGCCAGGGTATCGATCTCCCTCGATTTGCTGATGTCCCAGTTCTGGCAGAACTTGCAAGCCAGGTTGCAGCCGGCCGTGCCAAAGGAAAGAACCGAGGTGCCCGGCAGGAAATGATTCAGGGGCTTCTTCTCGATCGGGTCGACGCAGAAGCCGCTGGAGCGCCCGTAGGTGGTCAGTACGATCTGGTCGCCCTGGCGAGCGCGCACGAAACACATGCCTCGCTGACCTTCCTGCAGGCGGCAGTAGCGGGGACATACGTCACACTGGATTCGGCCGTCGGGCAAGAGGTGCCAGTAGCGACCCGGGTGAGAGGTTTGCAATTCCATTTCGCCCCTTGCGGTCCTACACCTACCAGTTTACAACTGTTATCTTCCGGATGCAGCCTGGGTGGTTTCCGGACTGCCCAGCAGAAGCGGGACTTTCAAACCGCCGAGGAAGCTCGAACCAGAGGCTTCTCGTACGGCGGTTCGTCGCACGGTGGCGTGTGCGGACGGTCTCGTGAGGCGAGATCGCGAACGTGTGGCCATCAGACAATTTGGGGGGGGAAACATGGGGTGGTTAGCTGGTAGATCGAATCTCTTCAGCCGGAGATTCCAGGTTGGGCTGATCGTAGTGGCGCTGGGAGCGAGCCTGCTGCCGGCTCAAGAGTCCAGCCCGGATGAGGACGAAGAGAAGGAGAAGGGTGGGCTGACTTCCTCCACGTTTTCCGGTCTGAAGTTGCGCTCCATCGGGCCCGCGTTGACATCGGGACGCGTTGTCGACTTTGCCGTCGACCCGCGCAATCGAGCAAGGTACTTCGTGGCGGCCGCCTCGGGGGGATTGTGGCTCACGGAGAACGCCGGGACGACCTGGAAGCCCGTGTTTGATCGCCAATCCTCCTATTCCATTGGAACGGTCCAAATGGACCCCAACAACCCCCTGGTGGTCTGGGTGGGCACCGGAGAGAACAACAGCCAGCGCAGCGTCTCCTACGGCGACGGCATCTACCGCTCGGACGACGGCGGCCGCAGTTGGAAGCGCATGGGACTCGAGGACTCCGAACACATCGGGCGCATTCTGATCGATCCCGACGACTCCCGTGTGGTCTACGTGGCGGCGCAGGGGCCCCTTTGGAGCGCAGGAGGAGACCGCGGCTTGTACAAGACCATCGACGGGGGGAAGACCTGGGAGAGAGTGCTCGAGGCGGGCGAGCACACAGGGGTCACCGACGTCGACTGGGACCCCCGTGATCGTCGCGTCCTGTATGCCGCCACCCATCAGCGACGCCGGCGGGTGTGGACGATGATCAACGGAGGCCCGGAGAGTGCGCTGCACAAGAGCACAGATGGAGGCGAGACCTGGACCCGTTTGAAAGAGGGGTTGCCTCGCGGAGACCTGGGTCGCATCGGGCTGGCTGTCTCCCCCGTGAATCCCGATGTCGTGTATGCATTGATCGAGGCCGCGGATGGGCAGGGCGGCGTCTACCGGTCAGTCGACCAGGGTGCCTCCTGGGAGAAGCGCAATGGGTTCGATGCCGCGGCCTTCTACTACGGCGAGATCATCGCCGATCCGGTGGACGTGGATCGAGTTTACATCCCCAACACCCACACCATGGTCTCCGACGACGGGGGCGCCACCGTGCGCCGGCTTCCCGAGGCAGACAAGCACGTCGACTCCCACGCCCTTTGGATCGATCCGCAAGACCCCTCCTATTATCTGAGCGGCTGCGACGGCGGCGTATACGAGAGCTTCGACCGCGGCGAGACCTGGCATTACAAGTCCAATCTTCCCATCACCCAGTTCTACAACCTCGCGGTCGACAACAGCCAGCCCTTCTATTTCGTTTACGGGGGCACGCAGGACAACTTCACACTGGGCGGTCCGTCGCGCACCGCGAGCGCATCCGGCATCGTCAACTCCGACTGGTTCGTGGTCCGCGGGGGGGACGGTTTCAAGGTCCAAATCGATCCGCGGGACCCCGACACGGTCTATGCCGAGGCCCAGTATGGAGCCTTGGTCCGGTTCGAACGACGCAGCGGAGAGCGAATCGGAATTCAGCCTTTCGACGAGCCTGGACAGCCGCCGCTGCGCTGGAACTGGGATGCGCCGATGCTGATCAGCCCCCATGCCCCGACGCGGCTCTACTTCGCGGCCAACCAGCTCTTCCGTAGCGATGACCGGGGCGACTCCTGGACGCGCATCAGCGGGGAGCTGTCACGGGCCATCGATCCAAACACCCTGCCGGTGATGGGAAAGATCTGGCCCCCCGAGGCCGTCGCCAAGGGATCGGGCACCTCCCAATACGGGAACTCCACGGCCATGGCGGAGTCCTCTCTGGTGGAAGGATTGCTGTACGTGGGCACCGACGACGGCGTGCTCAACGTCAGCGAGAATGGAGGTGCGGACTGGAGGCGGATCGAGCAGTTTCCCGGAGTGCCGGAAATGACTTACGTCAGCCGCGTTCTGGCCTCATCGCACGCACCCGGCCGCCTCTACCTGTCCTTCGACAACCACAAGAGCGGCGACTTCAAGCCGTATCTGTTGAAGAGCGATGACCGGGGACGCTCCTGGAGCAGTATCGCATCCAACCTGCCCGAGAACGGTCCGGTGCTGGCGCTGGCTGAAGACCCCCAGTCACCGGGCTTGCTGTTCGTGGGCACGGAATTCGGACTCTTCTTCACCGTCGACGGAGGCGCCAAGTGGGTCCAGCTGAAATCCGGCTTGCCCACCATCGCGGTGAGAGATCTCGCGATTCAGGCGCGCGAAGCGGATCTGGTGGCCGCCACCTTCGGCCGGGGATTCTACGTGCTGGACGATTACCGGGCCCTCCGCCAGGTCAGCGCCGAAGCCTTGGAGCAGGAGAGCATCCTGTTTCCGGTGCGAACGGCCCTCCGCTACGTAGAAAACCGGCCCCTGGGAGGACGCGGAAAGTCGTTCCAGGGCGCCAGTTTCTACACTGCTCCCAATCCACCCTACGGCGCCCTCTTCACCTATTACCTGGCAGAGGCTCGAGAAAGCCTGAAGGAGGAGCGCAAGTCCGCGGAGAAAAAGGAAGCAGCGACTTCCTATCCCTCCCTGGACGACTTCCGTGCAGAGCAAGAGGAGGAGCCCCCCGCGATCACCCTGACGGTTCGCGATCGTGAGGGCCGGATCATCCGTCGGCTGTCCGGGGCCAAGGGCTCGGGAATTCATCGGGTCAACTGGGATCTTCGCTACGCGCCGGCCCGTCTGGAAGAAGAGGGTGCTCTGGTGAGGCCAGGCGAGTATTCGGTCTCGCTCAGTCAGACGGTCCGGGGAGCCACCACCCAGCTGAGCGCTCCCCAGAGCTTTGTGGTCGAGAACCTGCCCGGTACCCCTTTGGGGGCAGAGGAGGAGAGAGAGGATTTCCGGCTGCACCTGCGCCAATTGGAGGCCAGTCTGCGGGCGGGACTGGAGACGGCGGAAACGGTGGCCGAACGCTTGAAGTCGATCCGCCGGGCACTGCGCGAGACCCCGGCTCCGATCCTGGAATTGGACGACTCGGCCCAGAGCCTGCAGAAGGCGGTCGAAGAGGTGCTGATCCAGCTGCGGGGAGACCCCGTGCTGCGCCGTTACGGGCGCCCGCAAGGCCTGTCCCTGAATCGGCGTGTCTCGCGCTTGATCAACGATCTCGAGAGCTCGACGGGGGCGCCAACCGCCACTCACTATCAGGAGTTCCGATTGCTGCAGCAGGATGGGCCTCCACTGTTGGATCGGCTGCGCCGCCTGGTCGAGGAAGAGTTGAAACAGTTGGAAGAGCAACTCGACGAAAACGGCGTCCCCTGGACAGCGGGCCGGCTTCCGCGCTGGCCGTGACCAACCAGGGGGCTCCACGAGTGGCCCCTGCAATGGTGAGGCTCTGAGAGAGGGGACATTCCCCTCTCTTGCGGGGCCCTCTGAAAGAGGAAAAGATGAGTGGCAGCTTGCCGGCCTACCAACGAGACCCGTACTGCCGGGAGCTCGAGACGGAAGTTTTGGAAAGCCATTCGGGTGACCGCCCCTGGGTCGTCCTGGATGACACTGTCTTTTATCCTGAGGGCGGCGGCCAGCCCTCGGACCGGGGCTGGATTGGGGACCGGGCCGTGGTCGACGTCCAGAGAGAAGGCGACTCGATCCGCCACTACCTGGAGCGGGCGTTGGCCCCAGGCCCGACGCTGATCCGGCTGGACTGGGAGCGGCGCTTCGATCACATGCAGCAGCACACGGCCCAACACCTCCTGACAGCCCTCGCGGCCGACCGCTTTGGCTGGGAGACGACCAGCTTCCACCTGGGTAGCGACCGCAGCGATATCGAACTGACCGCGTCCGAGCCAGGCGGGGAACAGTTGGGGCAGCTGGAAGAAGCGGCGGCGGAGGTGATCCGCGCCAACCAGAAGGTCTCCTGGCGTCTCGTCACACCAGAGCAATACACGAGCTTGCAGGTGCGCTCCCGTGGGCTGCCCGACGGGCATTCCGGTGACATCCGTCTGGTGGAGATCGAAGGGATCGACTTGAACACCTGCGGGGGGACCCATATCTCGTCCACCGGCCAGCTGGAGGCGATCAAGATCCTGGATTGGGAATCGATTCGGGGAGGCACTCGCCTCTACTATCTGGCCGGACGGCGGGTGCGCTCGAGGCTGCAGGCGCACGAAAATCGGAACGCCGATCTGAGGGGAATCCTGGGGACCGGCGACGAGGAATTCGTTTCGGCGGTCCAGACCCGGCTGGATCAGCTGCGGGACGCGGGCCGCCGTATCAAGGCTCTCGAGGGGGAGCTGGCCGAAGCCTGGGCCGAAGTTCTGTCCAGCAGCGAGCGCCCGGTCGTCACGGCTCACTTTCAGGGCCACGAACTGGGGTTGTTGCAGCAGATCGGGCGCCGCGTGAGCAACCGCCGCAAAGACGTTTTCGTCTTTCTCACCTCCGAGCTCTCGGGCCGCAACGGAGTCTTCCTGCTGGCTGCAGGAGAAGCTTGCTCGCTGGACTTGGACAGTGCGGGTGCGCGAATCGCTGAGATGCTCGAAGGAAGAGGGGGCGGTTCCGGACAGCTCTTCCAAGGCAGAGCAGAAAACCTCTCCGCGCGTGGGGAGGCCGTCTCATGGCTGGAAGAGCTGGCTGGTTGAGAGGCAGACGGGGCCTGGGTCAGATGGGCTGGTTTTCTCGAGCCCCGGCTCGTAAGCGCTTTCGCAATCGAGGATGGGGGGAGGAGATTCGGAATCGATTCCGACAACGATTGCGATTACGGCGACGAGTGGGTCGCCCCTCGCATTGCCGCGGAGGTGGACGACCGATCTCCTGGAAATCTGGTGCTCGAAGTTCCGAGATTCGTTTGGGCCACGATTTGCCCTTGGGCCGCTTTGGGCTACC